>CAJWDL010000001.1 GCA_913030805.1 uncultured Candidatus Pelagibacter sp.
CGTCGTGAGACAGTTCGGTCCCTATCTGCTATGCGTGTAGAAGAATTGAGAGGAGCTGTCCCTAGTACGAGAGGACCGGGATGGACGTACCACTGGTGGACCGGTTGTAGCGCCAGCTGCAGTGCCGGGTAGCTAAGTACGGACGAGATAACTGCTGAAAGCATCTAAGCGGGAAACTTACCTCAAAACTAGTTCTTCCTATAGAGCCGTTGTAGACCACAACGTTGATAGGCTGGATGTGGAAGCGCGGCAACGCGTGTAGCTGACCAGTACTAATAGCTCAATTGGCTTGATTTATGCACTGAAAAAATTTTTTCATCAATAGAGATAAATAGTGTTGATAATATTCTAATTGTAAAAAAAATTAATTATATTAATTTATTAAATTCCAAGTAAATTAAAACTTTCACTTTTATTTAAATGAAGAAAAAGAAGATTAGATCATTAATATTTGGCATATCCGGACAAGATGGATCATATCTGAGCCATTTTTTAATTAGCAAAGGATATGACGTTTGTGGTACCACGAGAAATAATAGCAAAAACAATCTTAAAAATCTTGTTAGATTAGGAATTTTAAAAAAAGTAAAAATAATTAAATGTAATATTACCGATTTTATTGGAGTCAAAAAATTAATAAAAATAATCAAACCTGATGAAATATATTATTTGTGTGGCAAATCATCAGTTACGCAATCATTTACTAATCCAGTGGATTCTTTTAAAAGTAATACATTAGGATTGTTAAATATTTTAGACACTGTAAAAAAAACCAACAAAAAAATAAAAGTTTTTAATGCTGTTTCAGGCCAGTTTTATGGGAATAAAAAGAGCAGTGTTTATAACGAAAAATCTTATATTGATCCCCAAAGTCCTTACGGAGTAAGCAAAGCAAGCAGCTTTTGGTTAACAAAAATATTTAGAGAGTGGTATGGAATCAAATGCTGCAGTGGTATACTTTTTAATCACGAGTCTCCATTGCGGTCTAATGAATTTGTAACAAAAAAAATTATTAATTCTAGTAAATTGATAAAAAAAGGAAAATTAAAGCATTTATATCTAGGCAACATTAATATTTATAGAGATTGGGGGTGGGCTCCAGAATATGTTGAGGCAATGTATTTAATGCTTAGGCAAAAGGATCCAAAAGATTTAGTGATTGGTTCGGGCAAAAGATATAGCCTTAGGAGATTTATTTTCGAGGTATTTAAATTGTTAAAAATTCCGAGAAATCGCCTAAAGGCAAATACGAAAAAATTCATCAGAAGAAAGGATATAATATCTTATCGGTCAGATCCAAGATTGGCCAAAAAAATATTAAACTGGAAAGCCAAAACATCTTTTAAACAAATTATTAGAAAAATGATTTGTGATGAGTTATTTTAAATTTAAAAATCTTATTGTTAATTATTTATAGTGTTAGAAATTTTTTTAAATTAAATCTTAGGTATTTTAAAAAAAGCAAAAATAGAACAAATATTTTATTTTGACCATTATCAACTCTAACTTGGTAAATTTCTTTTAAAAAGGTATTATTTGATAATTTAGAAGAGATGCCACCCCTTCTAAATTTTCCGAATATTTCATTTTTTTTTGTAGCTACGCCTGTCATTTTATGTTTAACAATTAATCGATAAAAAAGATCGTAATCCGCAGAATATCTGTATTTTAATTTATATAGACCAACTTTTATTTGCGATTTCTTTTTTATAAAAAAACCAATTGAATGAGCACTATAGAAGCCAAAACTCCAATATATTTTATTTGGATTATATCCGTGGAGCAATTTGTGTTTGATTACACTTCCGAATAAAAAATCAATTTTTTTATATTTTTTGAAATAATTTACGGCTATTTTCAGAGCATTTTTATAATAAGTATCATCAGAATTTAAAATTGATATTATGGAGCCTCTGCTTAATCTAATTCCTTTATTCATGGCATCATATAATCCCTTATCTTTTTCAGAAATCCAATAATCAATTCTATTATTATTTTTTCTTAAAATTTCTAACGTTCCATCAGTAGAACCTCCATCTATTATTATTAACTCAAAATTTTTATAACTTTGTTTTAAAACACTGTTAATAGATTTGCTTAAGTATTTTTGGTTATTTAAAACAACTGTAATTACAGAAATTAAAGGTTTATTTTTTTTATTGTTTTTAAAAATTCCTCTTCGTCTTTTTCCACCAGTAATTTTTTTTTGTTTCATTTTTTTACAAATATTTAGATATTATTAGAAAATATTTTCTACAGTTATTATTATGGTCAAATCTAGCAAGACTTTTATATCCTTGGCTGATTTTATATTTTATTTTTTTGGATTTATTATTAAAGTTTTTTAACAATTTAAATAATTGATTGTAGTCACCAACTTTAAACAACTCTCCATATTGACCATTATTTAATATTTCCTTCGGCCCAGTTGGGCAATTAGAAGAAATAATGTATTTTTTTAGATATAAAGACTCTATCAAAACATTTGGCAACCCTTCATAAATAGAAGTTAAAACAAACACATCTGAAATTTTTATATACGACTCTGGGTTTTTTTTGTAGCCGATTAATTTTACGACTTTTTGTAAATTATTTTTTAATATATATTTTCTTAACTTTTTTTCTTGATAACCTCTTCCAATAATTACTAGTTTACATTTAATAAATTTGGTCAATTTTTTAACTGCCATTAGTAAGGTTAAGTGATCTTTTTGATCAGTTAATCTTGCAACATTAATGATTTTTAAGGATTTTTTATCATCAAAAAAGGCGAATTTTATTTTATTATATTTTTTTCTTATAAATGGATTATAAATTACCTCAGGAGTTATGGAAAAAAAATTTATAAATCTTTTCTTAAATTCGTAACTGTTTACAATTATTTCATCAGCAAAATTAAAAAAAAATTTAAATATAATTCTATTTAATGAATTTTTTATATATTTATCAGGACTTGTATTTGACCTGATAATAATTTTTTTATTAAAAATTAATCCTAACAATATAGCTGTTATATTTGATTGAAATGATAAAATTAGATTATTATTAAAACAACTATATTTAAAAAAAAGAAAAATTGTAATTAGAGTTTTTAAGAATCTTGAATTTATTAAATTACCTTTATTTTTTAAAGATATTATTTTTATTCTCTTATCAAAAAATTTTCTATTATTATTAAATGAAGTTAAAATTTTTACAGAAATATTTTTTTTTGCTAAATAGTTTGCAATCAAATACAAGTTTTTTTCAACGCCACCGTTCTCTACAGAGGGAATAAATATCAGGAGAGATTTTGATTTTTTCATATTAATAAAATTCTGGACCAATAATTAAGAATAATAATTAAATGGATCTAGAATTTTATTCCTGTTTTTTGATGATATAATATTTTGAAAAATTTTTTTAAATATCTTATGATATGAAAGAAAAAGGATTACATCATAATAGGTACTTTTTTTTACATTATCATGAATATCATAAGTGGTTTTAATATTTTTCGTAACGAATGGATCACATCCATAAATTTTATTATTATATTTTTTAATTTTTTTAAATATTTTAAAATTCAATGAGTTTCTCATATCAGCAACACCAGCTTTATAGGTTAAACCCACGATCATGATTTTAGAATTTTTTAATGTTTTGTTTTTTTTATTCAAAAAATAATTTAATTCTTTGATTATATAATTTAACATTCTGTCATTAATTTTTCTTCCAGCTAAAGTAATCTCAGTTTTTAAATTATTTTTTTTTGAAATAGTTGATAAGTAATATGGGTCCACTGGCAAGCAATGTCCTCCCACTAAACCTGGCATAAAATTCATAAAGTTCCATTTAGACTTAGCTAATCTCATCACTTCCTTAAAATTTATTTTTAACTTTTTACATATAAGTAAAATTTCATTCATTAAAGCAATGTTAAGATCTCTTTGAATATTTTCTATAACCTTAGCGGTTTCCGCCGCCTTGATATCTTTAGATATAATTAATTTTCTCGATATTTTATTATAAGTTTTATAAATTTTTTCTAGCGTTTTTTTATTTTTTGTTTCTATTGCCACAACTTTTGTAATATTTTTAAGTGTATATTTTTTATCTCCAGGATTTACTCTCTCAGGACTGTAGCCAATAAAAAAATCTTTATTATTATTTAAATTAGTTTTTTTTTCTAAATAATTTTTATATTGTTCAGTTATACCCGGAAAAACAGTTGACTCTAAGAAAATAATATCATTTCTTTTTAAAATTGTTGAAATTATCTCAATAGCATCATTTAAATTTGTTAAATCAGGTTTTTTATTTTTGTGTATTGGCGTTGGCAAACAAAGAATAAAAAAATTACATTTTTTTATATCTTTTATTTTATTTGTAAAAATAATTTTTTTTATATTGTCAAATTTTTTTGGTCCAAATTCTTTATTAAGATCTATTTTATTTTTTAAATTTTCTATTCTTTTTCTATTTTTATCAAACCCATAAGTCACAAAACTCTTTGCGAGGTTTAATGTTATTGGTAAACCAACATAACCCAATCCAATAATGCACGGAATAATTTTCATTGTTCAAATAAATATACTTAAATTAAAATAATTGGTATATATTTTTCGCTATGAAAATTTTTATAACAGGATGTTGTGGATTTATCGGGTTTAATTTTGCAAATTTTCTAGCTAAAGCAAATAAAAAATTACATGTTGTGGGAATAGATAATTTTAGTGACTATTATTCCGTAAGCTATAAAAAAAAAAGACTAAAGGAATTGGTTCAGAATCGTAATTTTAAATTTTATAAAATTGATATTAATCAAAATAATAAATTAATAAAACTTTATAAAAAATATCATTTTAATTATGTTTTTCATTTTGCAGCTCAAGCAGGAGTGAGATATTCTTTAATAAATCCAAGATCTTATATTGAAAATAATATATCCGGTTTTTTTAATATTTTAAATTTGTCTATAAAATTTAAAGTCGCAAGATTATTCTATGCTTCCTCAAGCTCAGCTTATGGAGAGCTTAATAAATTTCCCTTGAAAGAAAATTATAGCTTGAAACCAAAAAATATTTATGGATTAAGCAAAAAAATAAATGAAGAGATGGTAAATGTTTTATTACAAAAAAATAAAACCCAATGTATTGGTTTGAGATTTTTTACAGTTTATGGTGAATGGGGAAGACCTGATATGTTTATGATGAAATATTTAAATGCAACTTACAATAAATCAAAAGTTTTTTACTTGAATAATTACGGAAATCATTTCAGAGATTTCACTTACATAGGCGATGTATGTAAGATTTTGAAAAAGTTAATTTACTCAAAATTAAAATATAAACATTCAATTATCAATATTTGTTCTAATAAGCCATTAAAGCTTACAAAGATAATTAAAAAAATTGATAATTTAACATTAAATAAACCTAAAATAAGAAAAAGATCATTACAAAAAGCTGATATTCTAAAAACTCATGGAGATAACAGTTTGGTCAAAAAGAATACTGGTATAAAAAAATTTACAGACATCTCAATAGGACTAAAAAATACTGTAGAATGGTTTATAAGAAACAAGGATAGAATTAAATTTTAAATTACAATTTGCTAAATAAATTTTCATAACCCGTGATATTTTTTCTTAAGGTGAATCTTTTAATATTTTTTTTTGCCAATTTTGTTTTCAAATAAAATTCTTTTGAATTATTGTAATATTCTTCAATTTTATCTGCCAGATCAAATGAATTTCCATTATTAAATATTGTTCCACATTTTCCATTAAGTAAAATTTCATTTATTCCACCATGACTTTGAGAACAAATTACTGGTATTCCATGATTTATAGCTTCCACAACAGAATTGGGAAAACCCTCAAAATATGAAGTATTAACATATAAATTGGATAATTTTAAAATTGGTTTAACATCTTTCAAAAATCCCAAATATTTTATTTTACTGGATATATTTAACTTTTCCGAAAGTTGTTTGAGTTTTAATTTCTCTATTCCATCACCAGCAATTAACAATTTATAATTTTTGAAATTTAAGAGACTTAAAGCTTGAAAAAGAACATCCAATCCTTTTTCTTTTGTTAGTCTACACACTGTAACAATTACCAAAGTTTTGTTTTTTTTATAAATTTTTTTACTACTTTTTAAAGAATTTACAATCGATGGTGGAAAAATAGTTTTTGCGTTGAGTTTATATTTATTTTTTAGGTGCTTACTTATATTTGCTGAATTGCAAACAATTGCATCAGATAAATTATATAATAAATAAATTAATGATTTAATAATATTTTTTTTTATAAAATCAATAAAACCGAAGTATATGCTTAACTCCATTAGAGGAGTTCTTTCAACTAAAACTATTTTTAAATTATTTAAATTTCTAAGAAAAATTAAAGATAAAACGTTTGTGTAATGTATATTGGAGATAAAAATATTTTTTTTATATTTTTTAGAAATTAATAATTTAGTAATATTTAAAACTTTCGACATGGCAAAAAAAGTTTTATTTGATTTGATTTTGTAAACTTTAATTCCAATTTTCTTAAATTCCTTATCAAAAGGACAATTATTTAGACAAATTATTGAAATATTGAATTTTTTTTTTGGCAAACCTTTGCATAATCTAAAAATAGAATTACCAGCACCTCCAACTCCAAATTTAGATAAAAAAATGATTAATTTTATTTTCATTTTATTGAGCAAAAAAAATTTAATTCATGCTAAATTAAATTATTTGTACATTATTTAAAAAATTATTCCTAATTTTTTAGGAAATTTTTCTTATAATGATATTTTTAAGAATAAATTATTTGCTGTGTATAGACTTTATTAATTAATGCTAAGTTTTTGTAGATTTATTTACTAATTTGTTCTTGAAACCAGTTATTTTGCTTTTCCAAGGTTCAGCAGTATTTAGATTACCTGTTCCTGTTAAAGGTTGTGCCACTTCATTTCTATTTTGCCGCACATTCAACGTTGTAAAATTTCTTACAATATTTTTATTCTTTTTAGGTTTTTTCATCCAATCGTCAACTCTTAATGCTCTTCTAGTAGCAAAAAACGCTCGTGGAAATTCTTTAAGTCTTACCCAGAATTCCTGAGGATCAATCATTGGTATTGAAATTACGGCAAGAAACTTGTGAATAAAGCCGTATTTTAATTTTAAGATTTTTCTAAATAATGGTCTAAGAAATTTTGGGGTTACCGTATAAACCGGTAAAACTTTAGCAAATTTATAGACATCCTCAATATAAGGAAGGGTTAGCCAACCAGTTGTGTGATAAGAGCCGTGGCCCTGTTTAACTTGTTTATAATTTTCCTCGGTCAAATATCCTTTTTTCAGGCAATACTCAGCAAGCTCGGTTTTAGGATAAGGATAAAAAATAAAAGATGGTGTGTAGTTAGCATCAAGTTTATCATTCAAGTCTAAAGATTTCCACATGTCCTCTGGAGTCTCTTCAGGAAAACCAAAAATATATTCAGCACTAAGCTTCATTCCATACTTTTTAATTCTTTGGGCTGCAGCAATAATATCTTCATCAGTATGTTTTCTATGTAACAATTTTGTTCTGATCTTCTCGCTACCAGATTGAACACCCATAGATATTTTTGTGCATCCTGCCTCACTCAGTAATTTCAAAATTTCTTCCTTAGCAGTTGAGGGAGTAACATTACAATGAAAAGGAAGGTTTACGTGTTTACTATATGAGTCTCTAAAATCACGTAGCCACTTAACATTAAAAGCAAAAACATCATCATGGAATCTAATTGATTTAAATTTATGAACTTTTAATAACTCGGTAATACCATCAATAACATTTTTAACTGATCTTTGTCTTAGATATACCTCGCCTGTATATAAGCTGTTACGAAAACTATTAACACAAAATGTGCACTCGAAGGGGCATCCCCTAGTTGTCATTATGTTTAGTTGACTAGTTAGAGCCCCATATTTTTCAAAAAGAGATTTGTCTGCCGTAGGAAGAGTGTCCAGAGAACTAATTATGGGTCTCTTATTATTTTTATGAATTTTTCCAGAAGCATCTCTAACCCATAAATTCTTAACGTCAGTATATGACTGTTTTTTTTCTAATCGTTGCAATAATTCTTCTAATGGTTCCTCACCTTCTCCAATACAAAGAGCATCATAACATTCATCTTTAATAACTTCTTCAGGTATTGAAGTTGGATGAATTCCCCCAATAACAATAGGAATATCAAGAACTTTTTTTATCTTCTTTGCAAGCCTGGTTATAGGTAGATAAAGATTGGTAATAGCACTAAAAGCAACCAAATCAGGATTAAAACGTACAACTTTTTCTATGACAAGCTTATCGTTGCAAACTATTTTGTTCAAAAAATTGTTTATAAAAGAAATATCTAGGTATCCATTATCTCCAAGAGCCGGATCATAGATTAGTTCTACTTCATGACCTTTACTTTCTAAGTAAGAGATCAGAGCCTGAACACCAAAGTGCTCGCTTCCACGATAATAAAATAAAACTTTCATCAAATATCCTTAAGTTTCCTATTAAATCACATGTCAGTTTATTAAACTATATTAAAATAATAGTTCATTTACCGTTTATGTCTTGCTTATTAAGGTTTTGAAGTAACCAAAAAATATAGGGAATTCTTTAATGATATTTCTAAATTTAATTGGACTTAAACGTATTTTATGACAGTAACCAAGATGAAGATAAAAAAGAAAATGATAAAATCTTGTAAAAGGTAAGCTGCATAAAAAAGGAACAATAAAACGTAGAAACGGAAAATCTACAACTATACCCGCTAATTTTTGTAAATTCTCAACCATCATTTTTTCTTTTTTTGATTTAAATGTCAGCATCGAGGAATGTTTGTTCGATTCTAAATAAACAGTATTTTTATCCTCTACAAAATGTCCCGAAGCTATTGCCATTTTTGCCACAGCAGTACCAGGGAATGGATAAAGCAAACCAAAAGAGGCCATTGTAGGTTTTATTTTCAAGTTTAAATCAATTGTGCGTAAATCTACTTCGAATGCGTTATCGACGGGTAATCCCATAATATTAAGGGAAATAATCTTTACACCATATTTATTAAAACATTGAGTTGCTTTAAGTATGGTATCGTTACCAGTGCCCCGTAAAAAAATCTTATTTGCAGCTTTCTCATCACCACATTCAACTCCCATCCAAACATGCGTTAGTCCAGCTTTTTTAAGATCTTTAATATCTTGTTCCTTTACTGAACTAGCACGAGCACTACAGTTAAATGGTAGGCCAATTCTTTTTTTATAGAGTTTAGAAAATTCTTTAATCCAACCTGGTGGTCTCAGAGTAAAAATATCATCAGTGAATGTTACTGTATCTAAAGGGTAACGTGCTCTTACATCTTCAATTTCTTTTATTACTAGTTCGGGCGATCTGACTCTTAAGATTTGTCCTAAACCTTTGTAATTATCATTATATTGTTTATTGAAACAATAACTACATTTATAAGGACAACCTCTAGCCGATACAAAAGATTTAGTGCCAACAGCAGCTAAATTTGGATCTGCATCATATAGAATTTGTCGATCTGGAAATGGTAACTCATTCAAATCCGAAACTAAATTGCCTAGTGGATTACGATAAATCTTACCCTTGTGCTTAACGTGAAAAGTTTTGGTTGACGAGTAGTCCTCACCTTTTTCTATTTTTCTAATGAATTCTGGAAAGCTATTATCTCCTTCCCCCGTACAAATAGCATCGATACCATCTTCTTCGATAACTTGTTTGTTAAAAGTTGGATGAGGTCCGCCCATTACAGAAATAAAGTCAAAATTATTTTTTAAAATTTTATTAAGTTTCAGTACTTCATAATGTTCGCCAGTCATTACACTATATCCAATTAATTCAGGTCGAAAATCTTTTACAATTTTATAAACATTATCGTAAATTTCTGGAACAACAGAATTATTATTATTTTGTGCCGAATCTGTAAATGTAAATGGTTTTCCCTCATAAGCATCTGAGTGTAGAAGAGACTTTGTTTTATGCGATTGTTTTGATTTTTTGGCAGCAGAAGGGTTCTTTATCATAGCAGCTTTAACTTGGTGACCTTCTTTTTTTAGATTACTAGATAGTAGCATAATAGCTGTACGTTCATAAGCTATCATCTCTTTACAAACCAATAGTACTTTCATAATAAATTTATTTATTAAATTATAAAAAAATTATTATTAATTAAATCCTCATATAAATTTGAGTAATTTCAATATTTCTTTAATCTAAAAATTTGTAAAAAGAAATATATTACCCCTAACAATATACCAATATTAATAACTTGAATTCCAAATAACGAAAAAAATAACATTTTTAAACCAAAATGCTTTTTTGCAAAGATTAGAAATTTGTATTCAGCAATCATCTGAAAAATAAATAATATCGTTAATCCAAATATAATGAACGATTTATTTAAATTCAAAGAAAATAAAATTAAAACTATAAATAATAATGTCATTAAACAAGAAAAGGCTTGGCCTGAAGTTGCAAACGAACCGCGTGGATCGAACTTTTTTTTTACTAACAAGATATGAATATATTTTTCTGTCCTATCTATAATTCTTTTAAATCGCGAATATAAACTTACAAAAAAAGCTTTGTAAGAAGCATTTTTAATCCTAATATTTTTTTTGTTTAATTGATTTATTTTATATCCCAGATAAAATTCTTCTCCGCCTGCATTTCTTAACGCTTTCCATCCTCCTGCTTGTTTTAATAATTCTTTAGATATTATACAGAAATCTGAAGCACAGGCTTGTAATTCTGTTTCTTTTTCTATTTCCTCAAGTCCATAACATGATTTTAAACAGACAAAATTAGATGACCAGCTTTCTAAATTAAGATTACTAGTCTCTTGAATTCCTGATACGGAACCAACATTTTTATCTTGATATAATCTTTTGACTAAATTTAAAATTGAATTTTTTAATATTATTAAATCAGAATCAATATAACAGAGAACTTTATATCTTGCTAATCTTGCTCCTAAATTGCGTACATAACCAACACCTTTATTTTTTTTTAATTTAATTAGTTTTATTGTTTTAAATTTTTTTACAATTTCAGATGTTTTATCAATACTACCATCATCAATTACAATTATTTCAGATTCAAATTTTTTTGATTCATTGCATATGCTTTTTAAACATTCTTCTATATTTTTTTCAGAATTATAAGCAGGAACAATTATTGATATTTTATGCTTATGTTCCATGACACTTAAAATTATATTAAAGATAGCCAGTGCTTCGCGTCATAGACTGTATTAATTGCACATGCACATTCGAATGTGCATGTGCATTTTTTTGCAAATTTACTAAATTCTTTAGCTTTTCTTGATTTAATAATGTCCACAATATCGAGATTACCTTCATTTACATTACCAATTTTTGATATACTCCATAATTTTTTGACTTCACAGCCTTTAACGACTCCATCTGGAAGAATTTCCACAAATCTTTCACCCGCTAAACATGGTGAATATACTTTGTTGTTATCTATCCTTTTTATTGTTTCTAAATAAATTTTATCAAACAATTTCCCATTAAAACTTTTTTTCCAATTAGCCGATGATCT
Source organism: uncultured Candidatus Pelagibacter sp. (assembly GCA_913030805.1). Taxonomy (GTDB): domain Bacteria; phylum Pseudomonadota; class Alphaproteobacteria; order Pelagibacterales; family Pelagibacteraceae; genus AAA240-E13. The sequence goes on from CAJWDL010000001.1 coordinate 11,603, forward strand.
TTTTTGCTGAATTTTTGCAAGTCTTTTATAGTCTTCTCTAAGTTCCAATTGTTCTTTTACAGGAACATCTCTTACTAGTATTAATTCATGAAAATCTATGGGCCATGAAGAAGTTTGATTAAAAAAATCTTCTAAAATATGCTTATTATCCTTAGTTATTACCGAAGCTAACCTTAAAAAAAAATTAGGTTGATTTCTATAAGTTTTCATTACATCAATTGTTTCTAAAACTTTACTATAAGCTCCTTTAAAATTTCTTACTTTGTCGTGAACTTCTTCGGGCCCATCTAACGAAACTGATAATGTGAATTCTGTATTCTTATGTTTATTTATTAATTTAGGAATAAAATCTTTAATTCTATCTTTATAAAAACCATTAGTTTTAATGCTAATTCTTGGGACACCACAATTTTGAATAATGTTGTCAATGATCTCAACAAAATCTTTTCTTATAAATGGTTCTCCTCCAGTTACAGTTAAATGTAATAAACTTTTCGCTTTTTTAAATATAGAGCCCCATTTTTCCGCTGAAATAGTTGGGGTTTTTCTTGCGTCCATTGCCGCATAACAACAAAAATCGCAGAGCATGTTGCACCTACCTTCTATAAATATAATTGAATAATTGGGCACTTGATTTAAAAAAATTGATTTAAATATGCGTGACGCTATGTTAAATTTGTTATTCATGCTATTTTTTATATTTGATAGCAAAGTATATTCAATAAATTAAATTACAACTACTTTATAAATATTACTCATTTCTAATAGGATTTTTTTTTGAATATAAAATATAAATATTTCCATCATGTAATTTAGAGTAATTTTGTCTATTTATGACAATGTTTTTGGTTACAGGCTTTAGTTTTTCTAACGCAATAATTTCTGGTTCTCTAAAATTTATAAATTTATATTCATTAAATTTTCTTTGTAGCCTGCTAAATTCTTCATTTGGTATTGCCGATTGTTGACTATACATTGGTGAACTTGAGAGAATGAATTCTTTTATATTTGGTTCAAAGTTTGTTGAGCCTTTATAAGTATTTAATGAATTTGCCTTATATCTGTAAGAAAAAAAACTACCTACATTAGGATTAAAAAATCTCCATCCACTTTTTTTGTTTTTGAAAAAATCCAAAAAATCTTTTTCTTTAAGATTTAGAAATTTAAAATTTTTTACTAAATCATTTTCAATCATATCGTGTGTTTTAGGTACAAGAAGTCCACTAATTAAATTTAAATATTTGATCTCATTTAATATTGCCCAAACCATTAACTTATTATCAAGCGTTAATAGGGATATATTCTTAGTAAAAATATCTTTTCTATTATTTAATTTGTCCGTGATTTTTTGAAATTCTATTCTTCTATCTTTGTAATTCTGATTATTAAAATGTTGATTTTTTTCAAGATAAAAATTTAGATAATAAATACCGATTAACAAAAAAATTAAAGTATTTATTTGTAACGGTTTTAGATTTAATTTTATATAATGTTTAATTAATATAATTGAAGAAATAGTAAAAAATATAAAGCCCCAAACAAATATTAGATTATTAAAATTATATACTAATCCTGATCGAGGAGAAATTAGAATGAAAAAAACAGGAGAAACAATAGTACTTAAAAAGATTATAAAAAATATATTAATTAACTTAACATTGTTAACTTTTTTTTTGTTTGAAAAATAAACAAATAATATTGTTAGTAATAATGTTAATAAGAACTTTAGCTTAAAATATTGACTGAAATAATAATCTATCAATTTACCTTTTTTTTCAATGGTAAGGGCAAATGTACCCATACGTTCTGTTACATCACTTTCATGATAAATTAAATTAATTATAAAAGGTGAAATAGTTATTAAAAAAACAAATATTGAAATTAAAAAATATTTATAATTATGAAACAGTTCTTTAATGATTTTGAATTTAAATTTATAAATTAAAAAAAATAAAAAAGCTAAAAATTCAATTGTAAAAAAATAGTAATAGCTGGATAAAGAAAAACCTAATATTAATCCAAGAGCAGCCATTCTCTTTTTTTCAAAAATTACAGTTTTATCCATAAAAACTAACAAGTATATAAATGAAAAAAAATATAGGGATGGTATAAGTGGCCTAGGTATTCTTAATGAATAAAATTCGAGCTGAAACAAATTTAAATATGGAAGACCTTCCAAATTTGTAATTTCTATTATAGTTGGTATCATAAAAAAAAATAAGCTAAAAAAAATTGATTCATTTTTAGAAAAAAAATAAGAGAAAATTTTATAAAAAATAAGCAAGAAAATAAATATTGCAAAAAATTCAATAATAATTATTCCAAAGAAACCAAATATTTTAAGAAAAATTGCAGGAAAAATAATTGAAGCATAGGGAATAGGCATTAATTTTAAATTTTTTACGTAGGGATCTAAAGAATTATTAAGTTCAAAAAAAGCCAAATATTTAATATGTGGATAATAAAAATGACCATCAGCGACACTCTCAAAAATAATCTTAACAGCTAGACTTTCTTTAAAAAAATAAAATGATAAAACCCATTTAACAGAAAACAGAAGAGTTGTTATTATTAAAATAATATTGGTGGACTTATTTCGAAACATTTAATGAAAATATTTATAATATATGTAAAAGATAATATATATAAAAGAAAGAATTATTTATACTTTGCGATATTATTTATTTATTTAAAATCAACAGGACAATATATAACACACATTTTATATTCTATTTTATGAAAAATAAATTTTGTAGAAATTGCAAAAACAATAAATTTTTTAACTTGTTGAGTTTAGGAAAAATAAGTTTTACGGGTAAATTTTCTAAAAGTCTTTTTAATAATATTCCAAAAGCATATCTTAATCTTGTAATGTGTAAAAAATGTAAACTTGTTCAGCTAGATAGAAACTTTAATCCAAAATATTTATATGGCAAAGACTATGGTTATAGATCGGGTATAAATAAGACAATGACCGAACATTTAAAAAAAACAGTAAAAAAATGTTCAGCCTTAGCAGGGTTAAAAGCCAATGATCCAGTGTTAGATATTGCTAGTAATGACGGAACATTGTTAAATTTTTATAAAAAAAAAATCGTTACTGTTGGCGTGGATCCCTTGGTTAACAAATATAAAGGTTATTATAAAAAGATTAGTTATAAAATTTCAAATTTTTTTCAAATTAATGATATCAAAAAATTGAATTTAAAAAAAAAATTTAAGATAATTACTTCTTTATCAGTTTTTTATGATCTCAAAGATCCAAATAGATTTATCGAAGGTATTAAAGAATGTTTAGATGAAAATGGTATTTTTGTTTTAGAACATGCCGATCTACTTAGTATTATAAAAAATAATTTGTTCGATACCATTTGTCATGAACATCTAGAATATTATTCTTCGAAAGTCATTATAAATATGATGAACTTTAATGGATTAAAAGTTTTTGATCATGAATTTAACAATATAAATGGTGGCAGTTCCAGATATTATATATGCCATCGCAAAGCAAAATATAAAATTAAAAAGAAAAAAATCAACAAACTATTATCGGAAGAAAGTAAAATTGGGCTTCATTCAACAAAAATTTTTAAAATATTTTTTACAAAAATTTTACACGAAAAAACTAAACTTAAAAAATTAATTAAAGAAATTAATAATAAAAAATTAACTATTCATGGTTATGGAGCCTCAACTAAAGGTAATGTTCTTTTACAATTTTACGATATTGGAAATAAAGAAGTAAATTATATAGCAGACAGAAACCCCTTAAAATATAATTTGTTTACACCGGGAACAAAAATAAAAATCATCTCGGAAAATTATTCAAGAAAATTGAAGCCAGATTATTACTTAGTATTACCATGGCATTTTAAAAAAGAGATTTTAATTAGAGAGAAAAAAATTAGAGAAAAAGGTACAAAATTAATTTTTCCACTTCCAAAAATGCATGTTATTTAATGAATAATATTATTATTATTGTTCCGGTTCTTAATGAAAAAAGAAATATTGAAATTTTATTTGAAAAATTAAACACAACAAACATAGGATTTGATCTTTTATTTATTGATGATAATTCTAGTGATGGTTCACGAGAAATAATTGAAAACTTAGTAAAAAATAATCAAAATATTAATTATATTTTTAGACCAAAAAAAATGGGCGTTGGTTCAGCTCACAAGGATGGTTTTATTTGGGCTTATAAAAAAAACTACAAAACAATTATTACGATGGATGCAGATGGAACACACGATCCAAAGTATATAAAATTCTTGATAGAAGAATTAGAAAATTGTGACATTGTTATTACTAATAGATTTTTAAAAAAAAATTTGTTAGAAAACTGGCCGCTGCATAGAATTTTATTAACAAGAGCCAGACATATATTAATTTCTTTATTATTATCAATTTCTTATGATGCTTCAGGAGCTTTTAGATGTATTAATTGTGAAAAGGTCTCCTTATCCGATTTAATTTTAGCAAAAAATAATGATTATGCGTATTTTTGGGAAAGTATTTTTATATTACATAAAAAAAAATATCATATAACAGAAATACCCATTCATTTGATCTATAGAATTGTTGGTTCTTCAAAAATGACTGTAAAAGATGTTTTTATTTCTGTCGTTTATTTGATGATAGTGTTCTTAAAAAAAATCTTGGGCAAGTATAATTTTAAATAGTTTAATGAACAGTTTAGTAAGCGTAATAATGCCATATTATAATAAAAAGGATTATTTTTTTGAATCTATAAGTTCAGTATTAAATCAAACTCATACAAATCTTGAAATTATAATTGTATATGATGATGAAAATAAGAATGATTTAGAACATATCAAAAATTGCTTTAAGAACGATACAAGAGTCAAAATAATATTTAATGATAATAATAAAGGTGCGTCATATTCAAGAAATAAAGCAATATCAATAGCCCAAGGTAAATACATTGCTTTTTTAGATTGCGATGATTATTGGAAAATTAATAAAACTGAAATACAGCTAAAATTTATGACAAACCATGATTATGATTTTTCTCACACAACATATCATGTCATTAACCAAAATGGAAAAATAATCGGTACAATAAAAGCTAGAGAAATATTAGAATATGAAAAATTATTACAATCTTGTGATGTTGGCTTATCTTCAGTCATTTTAAAACGTGAACTATTAAATGATATAAAATTTCCTGAGCTCAAAACAAAGGAAGATTTTGTGTTGTGGTTAAGGCTTGCCAAAAAGTCGGTTATACTCTTTGGAATTGACGAACCTTTAATGTTTTGGAGACAAACTCCTAATTCATTGTCAAGTTCAATAATACAAAAATTAAAGGATGCATTTAAAGTTTATTATTTGTACGAAAAAAAAAATATTTCTTACTCAATCTTTTGCGTTATTAGATTGTCTATTCATGCATTAATTAAAAAAATAAATTTATAATGATAATATTTTTAAATTATAATAAATGAAAGAACTTACTTTAGTAATTCCTGCAAAAGATGAAGCAGAGTGTTTACCAAGAGTATTAGATGAACTAAAAAATTTTGATTGTAAAAAAATTATTATTATTCCTGAAACTGATTTAAACACACGAAATTCTATAAAAAATTTTGATTGTAAGATTATTACCCAAAAAGTTGGTGGTTTTGGAATAGCTTTAATACTAGGCATTAAAGAGGTTGAAACAAAATATCTATGCATATTTAACGCAGATGGCTCATTTGATCCTCAATATCTTAAGAATATGTACAATGAGTTATTAAATAACTGTGATTTTGTATTTAATAGTAGATATGAAAATAGTGGAGGCAGCGATGATGACACTTTTTTGACATTAGTTGGAAATAAAATATTTACGTTTATTTGTAATTTACTTTTTAGACTAAATATTTCTGATGTATTATTTACTTATGTTATGGGAAAAACATTGGCATTTAAATCTCTTAACCTTAAAAGAAAAGATTTTAGATTTTGCATTGAATTGCCGGTACTGGCTAAATTTAAAAAATATAAATTTATTTCAAAACCTAGTTATGAAAGATCAAGGCTAACTGGAAAAAAAAAGGTTAACGAATTAAAAGATGGATTTTTAATATTATTATGTATATTTAAAATGTTCATATTTAGAAAATGAAAAAGAAAATTGCTTTGATAACTGGTACTACAGGTCAAGATGGATCATACTTGGCGGAATTACTATTAAAGAAAAAATATAAAGTGCATGGATTAATTAGAAAATCTTCCTCTTTCAATACAAAGAGAATTGATCATCTTTATATTGACCCACACAATAGAACTAACTTTTTTTTACATTATGGAGACCTTACAGATAGTAACAGTATTTATAATTTGATACATAATATCAGACCAAATGAAATCTATAATTTGGGAGCACAAAGTCATGTGGGGGTTTCTTTTGAAAATCCTGAATATACTGCCGAGGTTTCTGGCATTGGAACTCTAAGAGTTTTAGAAGCCATACGTTTTTTAAAAATGAAAAATATTAAGTTTTATCAGGCTAGTACATCAGAGCTATTTGGGGAAAAATACAAACAAAAAACTTTTAATGAACAATCAAAATTTCATCCAAAGTCACCTTATGGCGCAGCAAAATTATATTCTTACTGGATAACTTCGGTTTATAGGGAAGCCTACGGCTTATTCGCCTGTAATGGAATTCTATTTAATCATGAAAGCCCAAGAAGAGGAGAGACATTTGTAACGAGAAAAATAACTAGATTTTTAACTCGGAAAAAACTTGGTTCAAATGAAATACTTTATTTGGGTAATTTAGATGCAAAGAGAGACTGGGGTCATGCTAAAGATTATGTAGAGATGCAATGGAAAATATTGCAACAAAAAAAACCTGAAGATTATGTTATTGCATCAGGAGAAACTCGTACAGTGCGTGAATTTATTAATACAGCGGGAAAATTATTGAACATGAAAATATATTGGACCGGAAAGGGTTTAAAAGAGGTTGGATATATTTATGAAGATGGCAGGAAAAGAACAATTATTAAAATAGACAAAAAATATTTTAGACCAAATGAGGTTGATTATCTAAGGGGAAGCTCCAAAAAAGCTTATAAAAAATTGAATTTTAAACCAAAATATTCATTCATTAATCTTGTTAGAGACATGATAGATGAAGATCTACTTTTGGCCCAAGAAGAATTAAATAAAAAATATTAATATATCTAATGAGCATAATAGGAACCATTATTTCTGTTATGTTAATGACTTTGATATTAAATATTGTATTTAAAAAGTTCAATATCCTAATTGATCAAACAAGCGTATCAAATCATAAAAGTTTTATTAGTGGACATAAAACCATACCTCTTTCGGGAGGTTTAGTTTTCTTTTTAGTTTTAATTTTTTTTTTACCCGAGAATTACAAATATTTAAATATATTATTTTTTTTTATCTTTTTAATAGGTTTATTATCCGATCTAAATATTTTGCATTCTCCAACTCTGAGAATTATATTTCAAATAACTATAATTATATTATATCTATTGTTATTTGATAATTTCGTATCGTCAATTAGAATAGATTTTTTTGATGATTTATTAAATGTATTTTTTATAAAACTACTTTTTACTTTATTTTGTATATTGGTTTTAATTAATGGAACCAACTTTACAGATGGGGTTAACACTTTAGTTGTAGGATATTTTATTTTAGTTTTTTCAAATATACTTTATTTATCAAATCTACGTAATTTTGATTTGGATATATCATTAGTATCTATATGTTTAATTTCTTTGTTAGCCATATACATATTTAACTTCTTTGGAAAAATTTTTTTGGGGGACGGAGGATCTTATCTAATTAGTTTTGTTGCTGCTATTATATTGATAAAGTTCTCTAATGATAATTATTTGGTTTCACCCTATTATATTATAGCTTTACTATGGTATCCGGCCTACGAAAATTTGTTTTCTATAGTTAGGAAGAAAATTCAAAAAAAAGCTCCATCAACTCCAGACAGTAGACATTTACATCAATTAATTTTTTTATATTTATACAAATCGTTTAACATAAAAAAAAATTTGTCCAATCTTCTCTCTGGTATTATAATTTGTCTATATCATTTATTTTACTTATTTATTATTTTTGATAGCTATTTTTATACCGCAACATTGGTGTATTCTATTTTTTTCAATGTTTTTCTTTACAATCTGCTATATTTTTTTTTAATAACAAAATTAACTAAAAATAATCAGAATGGTTAAATTTTTCTTATTATATTTTTACTTAATATTAATTGTGTCTTCAATTTTAGGTTATGGTTTTTTATTAGCTCAATTTTTAAATAAAAATTTACTAAAATATAATTTAGGATATATTGGAATACTAGGTTTATTGACTCTTGTAATTCTATCTTATACTACAATTTTCTTTACTAAACATGGTTACGTTCACAATTTAATCGTCCATGCCATTGGCCTGGTTTCTTTTGCATTTTTTTTTTGTAAATTAAAGTTAAATAAAGATTATATTTTATTAATTATTTTAATTTTTCTTCTAAGTTTGTCATTATTTATTCTAAAAAATCATGATGATTTTTCTTATTATCATCTAACATATTCTTTAGGATTAACCGAAAATAAAATTCAATTAGGTTTGGGAAATATTGGTCATGAGGCTAGACATCATTCATCCTTATTTTTTTTAAATTCTATAATTTTCTTACCCTACATCAAATTTTATCTTTTTCATTCAATTGGTTTAATTACGCTGATTTTTGTTAATTTTATATGTTTGGGTTTTATATTGGATAAAAAAGAATTTAAAAGTTTTGATTATGTATATATTTTTTATTTATTAGTATTTGCTTATATTAATGTAAAATTTTATAGGATTGGTGAATATGGAACGGATATTGCCGGACAATTAATTGTTCTAGTTTTAATTCCTTTATCTTTATTAACAATAAAAAAAAAAATAAGCAAATTTGAATTTGAAAGTAATATTCAGTTACTAATTTTATTAATATGTTATTTGATAACAGTTAAACCATACTTTGTGGTGTATTCTCTATTTTTGTTTTTATTTTTAATACTATTTTATAAGAAAGATTACTTTATTAAATTATTCTTCCTTAGCAGAACAACTATTATTGCAGCTTTTACATTTGTATTATTTTCATTAGTGAATTTATCTTATACAGGTTGTGTAGTTTATCCTTTAAAAGAAACTTGTTTTTCTCAAAAAATTCCATGGTCACTTAGTCAAAAAGAAGTTCAAAAAATGAAGGTATGGTTTGAACTGTGGTCAAAAGGTGGAGCGAGCCCTCCTCATAGGGTTGAAAAACGAAAAGAATATAAAGAATATATAGAGGGGTTTAACTGGTTCAAGGGTTGGACTGATACTTATTTTTTTAATAAAGGTCTTGAAAACTTTTTGTCAATTTTATTTTTATCGGTTTTATTTATAATAATTTTTTATCGAAATAAAAAAAAGTTTCCAGAAAATTTTGACAAAAATATATATAAAATTTTATTTGTCATATTAATTTTGTTTAGCGAGTGGTTTTACAAACACCCAGCACTTCGATATGGAGGTTATAGCTTGTTGGCATCTTTAGTATTTTTACCAACATCCTTGTTTTTGTCTAATTCTCCTATTAATAAAAAAACAAAAAAAAAAATAATTGCTACATTAGTAATAACTTCTTTGTTAATTTTTAATGCAAGGAATATAAAAAGGATAGATAAAGAAGTAAAAAAATATAATTCTAGTAGTTTTCCATTTTTTTATGTTCCAAAAGGAGATTCTGAATTAATTAATTTAAAAGAAGGTATAAATGTTTATATTCCTAAAAATATTGATGCATGTTGGGCTACAAAGACGCCTTGTGTGGGTGGAGTTGAGAATCTAGATGTAAAAAAAAAATTTGGATTTAATATTTTTCTTCAGAAAAAAAATTAAAAGTTTTAAATATAGATATTAACTTTAGAATCCGCAATGAAAGAAATAGTAAAATTAGTTTTAAAATTATTTATTTTCTAGGATTAATGATTACTCAAAAGTTTTTTTGTAAAGTTTTAAAAATTTTTAATTAAATTTACATTTTTTAATTATCTTGGCCTCCAATATTATTATATTATTGAAAAAAATATAATTAACTCTAAAGATTGGATTTATTCCGTTACCAAAATTAATGAGTGTATTTTTATACCTTTCCTTCTTGTATCTACGCTTTCCAAAAGATCAAATGGTGATTTAGGTTCAATAGCACGAAATTCAACTAAAATAAAATCTTGATTTAAATCTTTAATATCAATACCTAAAGATTTATTTCTTCTATATTCCTCATTAAAAATAAATTTTTTATGAAAAATTCCATTTACAAAGATTTCTATTTCTTGGGTTTTATTTTTTGGTCTAATAAATGCTTCTGTATCGAATATTATTTTAAATTTGTCTATATTTTGTTCGGTTTTAAATACCATGGTTGATCTTTTACCATCCGACCACAAGCTTTGTTCTGTGTAATCATATGACCATCCAAGTCCAAAAATTGCTATCTTATTGATAAAAGAAAGGTCTTTAAAAATTATTTTTTTATTTTTGGCAATTTTTGAAATTTTAATTTTATCAAATTCATTTTTATCATTTTCATTCATCGATGATTTTTGATTCGGTAAAAATAACCAAATTTTATCTCTAAAAACAAAACCAACATTTTCATTCTTGAATAAAATTTTTAAATGATTGAAATGACCAGGATTGCTGATAATATAAAATTTATTATCCGGTAAGTTTTTTAAATAAAAACCATCGTAGTTGAAGTATCTTAGGTTAATCAACTTTTGACGATCAAATCTTCCTAGATAAGCAACTTCAGATTTTATGGATGCTTTCTTTAAAAATGCTAATAACTTATAAAAATCACTAGATTGATTTTTTATTAGAGTAGAACTAACAACTTCATAATCATTTTCTATTTTTTTCCATATTGGATCATCCAAAACTATTTTTTCTTTATTGAACGACTTACCATTAACATATTCTTTTAATCCTGCGGAAATATCGACAATTTGTATAACAACTAAAATAGAAAGAAAAAATATACTCTTTTTTTTGTTAAATGATTTATATATAATTATAATTCCAAGGATTAATATTAAGTAATAACATGGCCAAAAGAATCTCCCTGATACTCTAAAGATACTTGCTATACCGTATAAATATTTATTTAATGGGATTTCGAAAAGTAGTTTATCTCCATATTCGACCTTATTTGATAGAGCTATTATAAAAAAAAATACAAAAATTAAAATAATTGCTCTAAACTTAACAAAATCTAATTTTTTTATGTCTTTCAATAAAATAATAATTGATGAAAAAAATAATAACAAACCTCCTAGGCCTATATAGCCAAAACTTTCGTTAGTATCGTGACCTATTTTTATTTTGGGTAGTATCCAGGACCATTTTACTGAACCATCGATATTCGCGCCCGTCGGATTAAATAATGATAACAAATTTAATTTATAATAGCCAAATCCATAACCAAGTACATTTTGAAGTGGAAAAGAAAAATAGCCCAAGATATACATTAAAGGTAGTAAAAAAGAAATTGGAATTAATAGTTCTTTGATAAAATTAAAAAAATTTTTATTTTTTAACAGTTCATCAAATTTAAATATTGAATACATCAAGTATAACATTACCGTGAAATACAATTGTACCAAGCTGGATAAGAGAATTATAAAAATCCAGTAAATTGTCTTTTTATTGTTAACTGTGGTTTGAATATAAAATGAGAGAAGAATGATCCATTGACCAAAAAGTGCTATATGTACACTAACCGTATTTATAAATAATGGAGCAGTAATAAAAAAAATACTCCCAATTAATGCATATGCGTCATCTTTGGTGAATCTTTTTATTAGCAAATATGAAAGAAAAGATTGCAATAAAAAACATAAAAATATCCAAAGAGAAAAATGATGAAAATTGCCGGGTAAAAGGTTTTTTATTAGTTTAAAAAAAATTGATAAAAGAGGTATGGATCCTGAATAAATTATTGAACTTCCTTGACCTAATCCATAGTTTGGGTTCAATCCAATGGGAAATCTCCAAACATCATTAAAAAAATATTTCCATATGATAAAACTTTGAGCAGCATCTCCATGCAACATCCAATCATCAGAAGTTGGTGAAATGTTATTACTTCCTAAAATAGCATAAGTTAATAGTAAGCTTGTTAAAGTATATAAAAATCCAATTTTATATATGTTTTTCATGTTGCTTTACTAGTTATTTTAAATAAAAGTCTGCAAAGGATAAATAATTGAATTCTTGTGCATAAAAAAAAAGAACCATTTAAAAATTTAGCCAGAAATACAATACCAATTTGTATACTGGCTCGTAAGTATATGCCATATCATGTACCAATAAACAAATAATTCTGTATGTTTGAAAAAAAACAATTTAATAAACTAAGTTCTTTATACAACACCCATGTGTACAAAGGTCTTAACGGATTTCTTATGAGATATTGTCATAGAAAACTCGAATGTTTTAAGAGAAAAGAAAAATACTCTAAAGTATTAGAAATTGGTGCCGGGAATATGCCTCACCTAGATTATTTGAAGCATGATTATGATGAATATTTCATAGCAGAAACTTCTACTTATGCATTAGAATTTTATAAAGAAATGAAAAACGTTAAAGCTTGTTCATATGATGGCGTTAACTTACCTTTCGAAGATAATTTCTTTGATAGAATAATCATATCTCATTGTTTAGAACACATAAGTGAGCCTGAAAAATTTTTATTTGAAGTAATGAATAAATTAAGAAATGGTGGAGTGCTTTCAATATCTTTACCAACAGATCCTGGGTTGTTATGGAGATCAGGTAAAATATTTACCAAATATTATACTGCAAAAAGAACATATAAAATTTCTGGCAATGAGTATGATTATATGCTTGCCACCGAACACATAAATTCGATTTTTAATTTAATTTCAATAATAAGATATAATTTTAAAAATCAAATAGATGAAAGTTTTCTTCCATTTAAAATTAGGCTAGTGGACATAAATTTATTTTATAATGTGCATATTACCAAATGAAAATATTTAGAAGAAATTTTATAAAAACATTTTTTTTGTCATTGCCGGTTTTATTTTTGATGAAATTTGATTTACTTTCTTTTCATTCTAAAAAAAACAAATTAAAAAAAAATAAAAATTTTATTTGGTATTTAAGACATGATGATTAATGATTTTAAAAAATTTAGATAACATTGGTTTAGATAATTTTCCGGTAGCTATTTTTGGAAGCGGTCCGGCCGGCATTACTACAGCATTAGAATTAGAAAAAAAAAATATAAAATGTTTGATAATAGAAGCTGGAGATGAAAAATATAGTGAAACTTCTCAAACATTCTACGAGGGAAAGATTATCGGGGATCAAATTACAGATTTATCATTGAGCAGATTAAGGCAATTTGGAGGTACTTCTGGTCATTGGGGCGGCTGGTCTAAACCTATGGAGAAATATAATTTAGAACTTTGGCCTATCAATGAAAACAAACTAAATCCTTATTTAAAGAGGACCTGCGAAATACTAAATATTAATAATCAGTTTAGAAAATCATCGGTAAACGAGTTTTTTAATCAAATAGAATTTCAATACTCAAAAGTAAGATTTGCAGATAAATTTAAAAATTATATAAAAAATTCAAATAACATACTGCTAATTCTAAATACCCAATTGTCACATTTTGTTGGTCACAATAACAATACGAAGTATGCAGTATGTATATCCAACGATACCATAAAGGAATTAAGAACTAAGTATTTTATTTTGGCGTGTGGAGGAATTGAAAATTCTAGACTTTTACTTTGGACGAGGGATAAAAATCAAAAATTTATTGATAATGAGTTACCCATCGGTAAATATTGGATAAATCATCCATGGACATTAGGTGGTAGAGGGGTAATTAGCAGAAAAAAATTAAAAGAAAAACTTGGAAATGATTTTATAGAACAAAATTACCTTCTTCATTTTGCAGCAAAGAAGGAACTAACAATTAAAAAAAAAATTTTAAGTGCCGCAATATATATGGGTGCCAAAGAAGATACAAAAATATATAAAGATATTATAAAAGATATTCTTTGCGTAGCTCCGGAATATGGAAAAAAAATAGCGCGTATGATTTTTAAAAAGGATCTTAAATGTGGAAATATTTTTATGCAACTAGAAGAAAATCCAACTGAAAATAATAAAATTGTTTTAGATAAAAAGAAAGACAAATTTGGAATACCAATGACAAAATTATTTTATAAAAAATCTAAATATACACTTAAAACAGCAAAATTGTTTATGGAAGAATTTGGCAATTTATGTAGAAGAAATGATCTGGGCAGAATTGCAATAAAAGATAGAATTTATAATTTGGAAGAATACGAAGATTTGGGCACCTTTCATCATTTGGGCGGTACCAGGATGGGAAAAGATAAATTTGACTCGGTTGTAAATAAAGATTTAAAAGTTCATGGTGTAAATAATCTTTATGTTAGTGGAAGCTCTAATTTTGCGACTGGTGGTTACACAAATCCAACTTTTACAATTATCCAACTTGCGATAAGGCTTGCAGAAGAAATAAACAAAAGATTATATATTTAATTTATATTCTTTATTTATGGCACATAAAGTATACAAATTTTTATAAAAGAATTGCAAAATTGTATGAAAAAAAAAGAGAAAGTTTTTTTTGAAAATTTAATAAAAAAATATTCAAAAAAAAAATTATCGTATAAATTCCGCTATCCATTATTGGAAGATGCTTTTTCATTAGATGATATTTTGAGTGGCATCGAAGTTTTATTAAGCGGTCAAATAACGATGTCCGAGATTACAGAAAAGTTTCAATATGAATTTGCAAAATATGTTGGTGCAAAATATGCTTTAATGGTAAATTCAGGGTCATCCGCAAATTTGCTTGCAGCATTTGCATTAGTTAATCCAAGAAAAAAAAATTTTTTAAAAAAAAACGACGAATGTTTAGTGCCTGCTTTATGTTGGTCAACATCATTGTGGCCAATTATTCAATCTGGATTAAAACCAAAATTTGTAGAAGTTGATATTGATAGCTTTGCTATCAGCGATAGGTCGTTGGAACAAAATATTTCAAAAAATACTAAAGCATTAATGATGGTACATGTTCTTGGCAATGCATCAAATATTCAAAAAATTTCACAATTAACAAAAAAAAGAGACCTTTATTTAATTGAAGATACATGTGAATCACTTGGTTCACAATATGATGGTAAATTTCTTGGAACTTTTGGAGATTTTGGAACTTACTCTTTTTATTATTCTCATCAAATAACTTCTGGAGAAGGAGGAATGATTGTTTGCAATAACCTAGAGGATTATCAATTAATTTATTCTATGCGCTCCCATGGTTGGGACAGAAGTTTAAAAAAGAATTTTAAAAAAAAGCAAGACACTTCATTTAATTTTATAAATTCTGGATTTAATTTAAGACCACTGGATATAACTGCCTCAATAGGATTTAGTCAATTTAAAAGGTTAAATTCAATGATCAAAGTCAGATCCGATAATAGAGATAAAATAATTAAAAAGTTAATTAGCTCTCCACTTTGGCAGGATCAATTTACTTTTTTTTATCCTACAAAAAAAGTTAAACCTAGTTGGTTTGGTTTTCCTATCTTAATAAATAAAAAATATTTATCAAAAAAAAAAAAATTATTATATCTTCTTAACCAAAAGGGAATAGAAACTAGAATGATAATAAGTGGCAATTTAATGAATCATGAGAGCATACGACTTTATGGTCTCAATCCTAATAAAAGAACTTTCAATAATGCTCAAGAGATAGAAGATAGAGGTTTTTTTATTGGCTTACACACAGAATCAATATCAGAGAAAACTTTAAATTATCTAGAAAAAAATTTATTAACGATAGATAAATTATAAGATGTTAAAATGTGGAATCACAGGACACAGCGGCACTTTGGGCAGTCAATTAATAAAAAAAAAATTTAATTTTAAATTTATTATATTCAAGGATGATATTTGTAGAAAAAAAAAGATATATCAATGGATCAAAAAAAACAAACCCGATTTAATTTTACATATTGCAGCAATAGTCCCAACAAGAGTTGTGGAAAATAATTTTTCCTACGCAAATAGTGTAAATTATATAGGAACTAAAAATTTAGTTGATGCAATAGTTGAAAATAATTTGAATTTAAAATGGTTTTTTTTTTCATCTACATCTCATGTATATAGACTTCCAAAAAAAAAAATAAAAATAAATGAAAAGTGCAAAAAAATAGCAATTTCAAAATATGGTCTCACGAAATTAAAAGCCGAAAAATATATTAAAAAGAAATTATCAAAATCAAATATTCCATATTGCATTGGGAGAATATTTAGCTTTACTCACATTAATCAAGAAGATTTCTATTTAATTCCAAGTATCGTAAAAAAAATACGTAAATCAAAAAAAAATAATATAGTTTTTAACAACATGAACCATTACAGAGATTTTGTAAGTGTTGCGGATATTTGTGATGCAATCAAGCTCCTTTGGATAAAAAAAAGCAAGGGTGAATTCAATATTGCTTCAGGAAAAGCAACATACGTTAAAAATATAGTAAAATTTCTTTGTAAGAAATATAAAAAAAAGCCTATATTTGTTGATAATGGAAAATCTTACTTAGTTGGTGATGTTAAAAAAATTAAAAAATTAGGATGGAAATCAAAAAAAAATATATTTCAAATATTAAATGAATATTTAACTGTTCGACGAATATTCTGATTTCCTTTTTTTAAGATATATCTTAATTAAGCCAACAAAAGATTGTAATATTAATTTAAAACTAACAGAACTTTCTCCTCTTGCTCTGTTTACAAATTTAGAATGTATTTCATTTATTTTGAAATCATTAAGATATAATACTACTAATATTTCAGACAAAACGATAAATCCATCGCCTATTTTGCCACAATTATTAATAATTTTTTTAGCCGATCTTCTAGAATAAATTCTAAATCCATTTGTAAAATCAGTTATAGGGATTTGAAGTAAATTTCTAGCTAGAAAATTTGCTAAAGAAGAAAATATCCTCCTGCTCAAACTCCAATTGATTATTTTGCTTCTTTTTAAATATCTACTTCCAATAAGTAGATCTAACGAGTTATTAAAAAAAAAATTTATATTTCTTTTTAATTCGGCTGGATCATGTGAAAAATCAGCATCCATTTCGATAAATGCTTTTATTTTTTTTTTAGTTAATAACTTTTTTAGTCCAAATATTACGGCTGATCCTCTGCCAACTTTTTTACCTCTATTAAAATAAAGAATATCTAATTTTTTTTTTTTTATTATTGTTGAAATTTTATTATTATTAGAGTCATCTACAACTACAATTAATACGTTACCAACATAGTGTTTAATATTTTTGATTAATCTCTCGATATTTTTCTCTTCATTGAAAGTAGGTATTATGATTGCAATCTGGTTAACCATAGAATAATAAAAAATTTAATATTTCTTAATTTTATATTTAGATAATAATTTAATTTTAAATAAATGAGCATAATTGTTTATTAAAATTATTACTACTAAAAAATAAAAACCAGATGTTTGGAATATTACTCTTAGCATATTATGTCGGATAGATATTTCCAGTTCTGTCGATTTAAATAGATAAACCAAATAAATAAAAGAAAAATTTAAAATCAGAAAATATATTACAAATTTTGTTATATTTTTTCGCGGATATTTAAAAGTTATGTAAATTAATATTGGTATTGTTAATAAATAGATAGGATTTTGAGAAAAATATATTATTAAATAAAAGGTAATTATCTTTATTTTTTCTAAAATCAATAGAAATTCAAAATTTAGTGTTTTTTCAAATTCAAAATAAAATGGATTTAATTCAGTATCATAATAATTGAAAATAAAAATTCTTAAGGAAATTATTATTAATGATCCTGCTATAAGAGCTATTTTATTTTTTAAAACCAAATTATTTGTAACAAAAATACAAAACAATAAAAAAAATGCATAAAATATTCCTTCATTTTTAACCCAGCAAAGTATATTCGCTATTCCCAATAATATAATAATTAATTCTAGTCGATTTGATATAAATTTTTTTTCAAAAAAATAATAAATAAATTTAGTTTTTATTAAAATGAGTGAAAAAATTAAAATATCTTGTAATCCAGAAAATATTTCATAATTATAAGTTAAGAAAATTAATAAAATTGCAAGTATTATTTTTTCATATACGTGTACTCTTAAACATTCAGTTATAGAGAATATAGATAGCACATAAATAAATGCATAAGTAATTCTGCCAAGATATTCAAAACTATTTAATGGAAATTTCCAAAAAAAAGACCAAACATATGTACCTAAATGAGGATAATCGGACACAGGAAAATTCTCTAAATTTTCAAATTTCTGATTTTGAAAAAAATTTAAGGTTTTCAAAAACCAGTGAACTTGAGTATCCCATGCAAAATATAACTCATGAGCAATATCTATTGATATTAAAATAACGAAAGATAAAAGAATTAATAAGTAATAGTCTATTTTAATATTTCTAAAATTAAATTTTCTTAAATTATAAATATATAAAAATATTATTAATATAACATATAAATATAATACATATTTACTATTTATATTTAGTATAGATGCAAAAAATAATATATTTATCAAAAA
The DNA here is from genome assembly GCA_913030805.1 of uncultured Candidatus Pelagibacter sp. Lineage (GTDB taxonomy): Bacteria > Pseudomonadota > Alphaproteobacteria > Pelagibacterales > Pelagibacteraceae > AAA240-E13. The sequence goes on from CAJWDL010000001.1 coordinate 30,342, forward strand.
GATTAAATTAATCGAGAGTTTATCTATAAGAGAAAATACAGAGATTATTGATTTAGTATTTGTTTTAAGAAGAGTAATTGGAAATGAGATGATAAATAAAATAAATAAAATTTGAATTAAAATCTCTATTATTTCAGTCATTTATGTAATAACAGTTATTAAATTTTTCAATAATTGTAAAATCTTTTAAATTAAATTCATGGTTAAGATTTATGATGATGCTATTTATTTTTCCAGTTTGATCCTCACTTAAATCTGATAATTCAATAAACGTTGGTTTAAACAAAGAATTTATTTTTTTTGTTTTATATTCAATTGGTATTATCTGGTTATTTTTAACCAGTTGATGAAAATTGTTCTTATATATTATTATTTCTTTTTTATCAAAAGCCTTTCTATAAATTTTAATTTTAGAATCAATTCTGATATGATTATCTTTTAAGTTAAAAATAATATTTGATATTCCACTAGAGTGTTTAACAGTACCTTTTGAGTAAAATATTTTATTTAAAGGTTTAAAGTGCAATGATAAATTTTTAGGGTAATTTAGTAGGATTTTATGTCTACCATCGATTTTATTATGATTATCGTAAATAGACCATCCAGAATCTGGTACTGAGTCTTCATAATTTACGACTAAGGGGTTGAAATTGAATTTATATTTTTTTTTTAACATTCTTAAGAAACCTACAGATTCACGAGAACAATAACCTTGCTTTTTTGTTAATCTAGATTCATAATTTGTTACAAAAATATTATATAATTTCCGAAAAATATTATGATTATGAATAAACGAAAGTATTAAAAAACCAATAATTAGTACGCCGAAATTTTTTTTAAATTTTTTAGCCAAAATTAATCAAAACTATTTGTATATGTCCTTGTATTTATTTTTACTATTATTTTAATGGTTTTATATAGTTTTTTCAGATATTACAATTTATAAAAATAAATATTATCAAGTCAAATGAATAATAATTATTTAAAATTTTTGAAATTAATTTTAAAAAAAAATACCTTATTAAGAGTATTACAAATTTATGAATGTTCCAATATTAGTCTATATGGTAATTCTATAGAGTTTGGGGTAATAGACAATAAAGACAAAACCTTTTCTAATTTTGTAAAAGGTAAATCAAAATTTCATTATTCTAACAAAAAAAGTAATGAAAAATTGAAAATTTTTTATTCCGATCTTACAAAAAAAATAAACATTCCTTCCAAGAAATATAATAATGTACTATTTTTTAATATTCTAGAGCATTTGCCGGAATATAAATTAGCTTTTTCAGAAATTTATAGAATTATGAAAAAAGGTGGATTTTTTTTTGGATCAGTTCCATTTATTTATCAAATACATGCCGCGCCAAATGATTATTTTAGATTTAGTAAGCAATTTTTAGAATCAAATCTTAAAAAGTATGGATTTAAAAAAGCAAAAGTTAAAGCTCTAGGATTTGGTCCATTTACAGCCAGTTATTCGCTTCTTTGGCCTTATTTAAAATTTTTGCCTTTATTGAGTCAGATATGCTTATTATTAGCATATATTTTAGATAGTTTTATACAGATTTTTGTTAAAACAGACCTTAAAGAAATATTTCCAGTTGGTTATTTTTTTATTACAAAAAAATAATTTATATTAAGTTTAAAATTCGCTATGAAGTAATTTAAGAACTAATGAAAATTTTTTATTGGTCCCCCTTTATATCAAAAGTTGCGACTACTTCTTCGATAATTAGATCGGCAGAATCAATAGTAAAATATTCAAAAAAAGAAAATAATGTAAATTTAGCTATAATTGATGCTGTTGGTGAATGGGAAGATTACAAAAAAATAATTAATCCAAAAATAGAAATTATAAGTTTAAATAAAAAAAAAATTCTTAAATATTTACCAAAGGGAGGTTTTTTCAAAAGTAGAATATCTTATGTTTTAATTTTTGTTTTTTCATTTTTTAAATTATCAAACTTAATTAAAAAAGAAAAACCAGATTATTTAATTGCACATCTATTAACCTCACTTCCAATTTTTTTAACGTTAATTAAAAAAAATCAGACTAAAATTATTCTTAGAATTTCAGGTTTGCCAAAATTAAATTTCATCCGATATATATTTTGGAAATTATTTTCAAAAAAAATTTATTCTGTTACATGCCCAACTAAAGCTACTTATGAGTATTTAAAGACAATAAACATCTTTGATAAGAAACAACTCTTTATTTTAAGAGATCCGATTATTCAGTTAGATGAATTTTCAAAAAAGAAAAACGAGAAAATTGAAGATTTAAAAATTGAAAAAAATAACTTGATAATTGGAATTGGCAGATTGACACGACAAAAAAATTTTATTTTATTAATAAGAGCGTTTAAAAGAATATTGATCAAATACCCCAATTACCATTTAATTTTATTAGGAGAGGGTGAACAAGAAAAACTTTTAATAGAAGAAATAGTTAAACTAGAACTACAGGAAAAGATATCTCTCTTAGGTTACCAGAAGAATGTGTACAAATATTTGTTAAATTCCGACTGTTTTATATTGACATCTTTATGGGAAGATCCTGGATTTGTATTAATTGAAGCAGCCTTAGCCAACACATTGATTATATCAAGTAATTGTCCTAACGGCCCTAATGAAATTTTATCTAATGGACAAAATGGATTTTTATTTCAAAACAATAACTTATCGGATCTTCTGAATAAATTTGAAGAATTTAAAAACTTGACAGAGGATGAACTAAATAAAAAAAAATTATTCGCAAAAAAACAGATAAAAAAATTTACTCAATTTGCTCATTTTAAATCATTAAAAAATATTATTAACTTGAATGAGTAAAAAAATTGATTACTGTTATTGCTAATGATTTGGTAACAAAATGTTAGATACTAAATATTATTAAAATTTATGACGCTTGTCATTTGTGTGAGCACCTATAACAGGAATCTTAGTTTAATTAGATGTTTGAAAAGTATTAATAATTTATATGTAGTGCCAAATATAAAAATAAAAATTATAGTCGTTGATAATTCAAGCAAACGTAATTCATTTAAACCGGTAAAAAAATTAAAAAAGTTATTTAAATATAAAATAATACAACTGCACGAAAAAAGAAGAGGAATTGTTTATGCAAGGAATAGATTTTTAAAAAGAGTAAAGAAAATAAATCCTAAATTTATATGCTTTTTTGATGATGATTGCGTCGTGGATCGTTTTTGGCTTAAAAATGTTTTCAAAATAATAAAATCTACCAATGCCGAAATTGTTACCGGCCCCCAAATACCTTTGAAAAAAAAATCTTTAAACAATTTAAATTTAATTAATTATTCTAAATTTTTTGAAAAAACATACAAGGAGGACACCAAAAGAGTTAATTGGGCAGCAAGCAACAATGTTTTATTAGTATATGATATTATAAAAAAACATAAGTTAATATTCGACAAAGCCTTAAATAAATTTGGAGTTGGTGAAGATCAACTATTTTTTTCAAGACTTAATAATTATGGTTATAAAATATATTGGAGTAAAAACATAAAAGTTTTTGAAGCAATCCATAGACATAGGCAAAATTTAAGTTGGTTAATTAGAAGAAGTTTTAGATTAGGCGTTCTTGGACATTATATAGATATAAACATACACGGAAAATTAGTGGGCTTTGTAGTTAACTATTTGAAATGTATTTTTTATTTTACAAAAGGTTCTGTTAACATTTTTTTATTTTTTAACAATGAATTTCAAGCTCAATTATTAAATTATTTTTCTAGATTTTATGGAAGGTTGGTTGGACCATTCGTTTTAAAAAAAATAGATTTTTTTAGAAAATGAATATTAATTCTAGAAATATTTATATCATTTACGCACTTCTGTATTTTTCTCTACTTGTTGGCTTCTATTTTAACGAAGATTTTGCATTAGGATATATAAGTGACTATTATGGAAACAAACAATTTGTTTCCTTATTTGAAAAAGATTTTGTAAAAACTTTATTAAATTTTGATAAATTTACAACAAGTCATTCACCAATTTATTATATTTTTGTTCTATTTTTAGAAAAAATTTCGTTTAACGAAACAGTTTTAAGATTAATAAATTTACATACTTCTCTATTAATACCTATTTTTTTTTACTTATGTCTAAAAATAAAATATAAATTTCAGAAAAAAGATCTTAGAACCCTAATACCTTGTATAATATTTTTTTCTCCGTATTTTCGATCAAGCTCTATTTGGATGGGTAGTGAAAATATATCCCTTTTATTTTTGATAATTAGTTTTTATTTTTTTTTAAAATATGAATCTAATAAAGAAAAAAATTTTTCTAATATTTTCTTGAATGTACTTTTCTTAGCTTGCGCAGCTTATTTTAGGCCAGTTTATGCTATCTTTAGTATATATTTCTTTTTGAGATTTTATCTTGATTTAAAATTATCAACAAAATTATTATATTATATTTTGACAAATATATTATTAAGTTTACCTGCAATATATTATGTTTTTATTTTGGATATAAATTTTATTACACGTCATGTTGATCAAGAAATAGAGTTGTCTAGATTTGTAAATCAATTTTCCTTAACAATTTCAATTATATTTTTTTACTCCATTCCCTTTCTATTGCCAAACATTAAAAATAAATTTAAATTATCTTTTATCAAAATTGAAAATATTGTTTTATCAATAATTTTTACATATCTGTTATTATTTCATTTTAATTATAATGTACCTTATGGTGGAGGCATATTTTATAAATTTTCATTATTAGCATTTGATAATAATTATTTGTTTTATTTTTTTTCTTTAATAGCTTTCAATGTGTTGTTTGCGGTTTTATTTTTTAATAATGATATTAAAGATAGAATTTCTAATTTGACTTTATTACTAGTACTTATTTTTCTTGAACCAGATCGTTATATTTATCACGAAACATTTGATCCTTTATTATATTTTGTTTTTTTTCTATTAATAAAAAGTGAAATTTATTTAAATTTTATCCAAAAATTGACAAATAAAAAATTCATTTTATTAATTCTTTTCAGTATATCGTTTTATATTTTATCAATTTTTAAAATGATTTATAATCCAATTGAAATGCCAATGTATTAGTCTTCAAATGTAAATTTTTTTTATAATTTAACTATTATTTAATCTAATCATTAGGTTTATTCAAAAATGCATGGACTAATGAAAAATTTATCCAAAAGATCGAACCGTTGAATGTTGAAAAAAAACTACCAGTAGGCAGCAATGGAATAAAAAATGTTAAAACAAATAAAATTGATGATAAATGAATTAAGTCACCTGTTTTGCGGTAGACCTTAAAGCTATTGAATAAAACATTAAAAATTGCAAAAATAATAATCAAATAACCTATTATTCCTTGTTCGGATAATATTTCAAAATGAACCTGATGAGGATGGGTTGAACATCTTTGTTTTGTATATAAGATTCTAGTATCGTAATATTTTATGTTATGGCAAATGTGTCGAAATTGTAAATTTCCAACACCGAAGATTGGATAATCTTTGATTATTTGCCAGGCAACTTCATAGTGTGCAAAATGTCTTAAGTGACCGAGTTTTTCATGGTAATTAGGGATTGCAAGAAAGTTTTCTAGAGAATGGGTTTGTTCAGTATCTTCGTAGCATTTTTCCATATTAATTCGTTCCATTGAAGCACATTTGTTCCAAGATTCAGCAGTTCTATCAATAGATCTTATTATTTTTTTATAAGATTGAATCTGCGTAATATATATATTTCTAGATACTAAAGTTACAAGAGCAAGTCCAATGATAACAAATAAAAAAATATATTTTTTTTTTATATAAAAATAAGCATCATTAATTAACAATAATATTATAGAAAAAATGATTAGTGCTTTTATAAAATTTGATCTTTCACCTGATAAATAAATACAAACTATTGATAAACAAAAAAATGTACTTGGAAGTATTTTTTTTACTGTAGACGAGAGATTAAAACGGGTAACTCTATCTATGATTCCCGAAGCATTCAAGAAAGACGTAAACGAATCCTTACCGCTTTTAGTTAAATTAAATAAAAAACCAGAAATCAAAAAAGAAAAGCCCAGTATAAATCCACCAACAACTAACTCATCTTTAAAAAAACTTACAATCCTTGTTGGAGATGGACTTTTAAAACCTAATAAATTAAAACCACCAATACGTTCAAAGACAACATCAATTAAAACAACAAAAATTATTATGGACCAGTATAAAAATATCTGATTAAAGATTTTTTTTGAGTTAAAGAAAAAATATTGAACTGCAAATAAAAAGATTATAAATTTTATAAAACCTACTGATCTTATTATGCTATCGTTTTTGGGATTAACAATTTCTTTTCTGATGGTATCAAAAAAAGTTTCAGCGCCATTGTCTGAAAATATTGAATTTATTACTAAATAAATCCAAATAAATATAAAAAAATAAAAATATTTATTTCTAATCCACGACCATTGTTTTTGATGATAACATGTTAATAAAAAAAATAAGTCGATGATTAGTATATTTGAATTTATTGCACTATTTCCCAATATTAATGAAATTGGTAAAAAAGAGAAAAGAAAAATAATAAATTTTTCATTATAAGATTCTTTTTTAAATTTCTTGAAATTTACTTTGTTTGTATTAATTAATGTCATTAATGTTGGTTTAGGTTTATTATTAATTTATTATGTATACTATATATTTAAATTAATTTATGAAAATAGCACTAAAAAAAAAAAAAATATTTATAGCAGGCCATAATGGAATGGTTGGATCTTCAATTTTAAGATATTTTAAAAAGTTAGATTTAAAAAATATTATTGTTCAGAGCAAAAAAAAGCTAGATCTAACAAACTATAATAAAGTAAATAAATTTTTAATAAAAACAAAACCCGATATAGTAATTAATTGCGCAGGAAGGGTAGGTGGAATACTTGCAAATTTTACCTATCCAAAAGAATTTTTGTTTGAAAATATTTATATTCAGCTAAATTTATTAGATGCATGTTGTAAAAATAATGTGAGAACCTATATCAATCTTGGAAGTTCATGCATTTATCCAAAAAAATCAAAACAGCCTATTAAAGAAGATTATTTATTGTCAGGAAAATTGGAACACACCAATGAAGCTTACGCGATTGCAAAAATTGTAGGGCTCAAATCGTGTGAATTTTATAATAGACAATTTAAAACGAATTATTTTACGTTAATGCCATGCAACATGTATGGACCAAACGACAATTTTGACATTAAAAGTAGTCATTTTATTCCAGGTATAATTAAGAAATTTTATACGGCTAATCGCAAAAATATGGAAAATGTAGAAATCTGGGGTTCGGGTAAGGCAAAAAGAGAAATAATGCATGTAGATGATTTAGCATCCGCAATTTTTTTTATACTTAATAAAGTTGAAAAAAAAGATAAAAAAGTTTTGGCTGTTTTAAAAAAAAATTCCCATATAAACATTGGGGCTAATAAAGAATATACCATCAAGCAGTATGCTAATATGATTGGTAAGTTATTTAAAAAAAAAATCAATTTAAAATTTAATAAATCATATCCTGATGGTACGCCTCGAAAACTGTTGGATAGCTCTATTATATATAGCATGGGTTGGAAGCCAATTATATCAGTTCAAAAAGGACTTAGGGAAACTTTGAAATGGTATAAAGAAAATATAAAATAAGTTAACTGCATTGACTAAAATCAATCTAATAAAAAAAACTTATTCAAAAATTGATGAAACTTAAAAATTTTATATTTAAACAAATAAATGGGCATGTAGTTCAGTGGTAGAATGCTACGTTGACATCGTAGAGGTCGCAAGTTCAATTCTTGCCGTGCCCACCAAACCTTAAAAGCTGGAGAAAAATTTGAATTAGTAAAAAGTTTTTTATTAATTTGATTGCAATTTATATTTATAATTATATAGATACATAGCCTGGTGATTATTGCGAAGGGGTAATACCCGATCCCATTCCGAACTCGGAAGTCAAGCCCTTCAGCGCCGATGGTACTTTGTCTTAAGACACGGAAGAGTAGGTCGTCGCCAGGCTAAATGAAATTAAAGTTATGAAAATTGCTACCTCATTAAAGTCATTGAAAAAAAGAGATCTAAATTCTAAATTAGTTAGAAGAAGAGGAAGAATTTACATAATAAATAAAAAAAATCCCAAATTTAAAGCTAGACAAAAATAATTTCAGTATTTTTTTTATAATTTATGAAAATTGGATCAATAAGTGAGGAATTGACTTCAGAGAAAAGAATTTCACTAACCCCCGAATTATCAAAAAAATATTTAGAATTGGGTGTAGAAATTTTTATAAACAAAAACTACGGAATTCATCTAGGTTTTCATGACAATGATTATAAAGCAGAGGGAGTTCAAATATTAGAAGATGCTAAAGAAGTTATTAATAATTCCAATTCCTTAATACTGGTTAATTTACCAGAAATAAATTGTATTGAAAAATTTAGAGAAAATACTTCATTGATAGGTATTTTTAATCCTCATGGAAATAAAAAAAAAATAGACTTATTGTTAAAAAAAAAAATTAATATTTTTTCTTTGGACTTGTTGCCAAGAATTGCAAAGGCTCAGTCAATGGATGTTTTATCTTCACAAGCTAACTTGGCTGGTTATAAAGCAGTAATAGAATCCTTTAACGAATTTGAAAAAGTTGTTCCAATGATGATGACTGCTGCTGGAACTATACCTGCAGCAAAAGTTTTGGTAATTGGAGCTGGGGTAGCTGGTTTACAAGCAATTGCCACGGCAAAACGTCTTGGAGCAATAGTTTTAGCCACTGATGTAAGACAGGACTCCAAGGAACAAGTGGAAAGTTTAGGAGGAAAATTTTTGTCCGTCGAAGGAACTGAAGATCTAGAGACTAAAGAGGGATATGCAAAAGAAACAAGCGAAGATTTTAAATTGAAACAAAAAAAATTATTGAGCGATACATTAAAAAAGATGGATATTGTTATTTGCACAGCATTGATGCCTGGCAAAAAAGCACCAAGAATAATAAATGAAGAAATGTTTAAAGATATACAAGCGGGGACGATTGTTTTTGATTTGGCAGTAGAGCAGGGGGGTAATTCAGCATATTCTGAGATGGATAAAATTGTGAATAAAAATGGTGTAAAAATAATTGGATATAAAAATATATTGAATAAATTACCGCTCTCTGCAACAAACTTGTATTCCAAAAATTTATATAACTTTTTTTTTAATCTATATGACAAAGAAAAGAAAAATTTAAATATTAATTTAAAAGACGAAATTATTAATAAAACTTTTATACAAAACAAAAATACTTAATTTATGGAAATTGACCCTTTTATTTTTAGACTAAGCATATTCATATTATCGATATTTATAGGATATTATGTTGTTTGGAGCGTGACGCCATCTTTGCATACTCCATTAATGTCAGTAACAAATGCTATCTCCTCTGTAATTATTGTAGGAGCAATAATTGCATCTTTGGCAGGTGAAAGTAATTCTAATTTTGAAATCTCAAATATTATTGGTTTTTTTGCGATATTACTGGCGGCAATCAATATTTTTGGAGGTTTTTTAGTAACTCAAAGAATGTTGCAGATGTACAAAAAAAAGAAAAAAAAATAAAGATATGTCACCGAATCTTGCAGCATTTTTATACTTAACTTCAGGGATATTATTTATTTTAGCTCTTCGAGGACTTTCATCACCTGAAACTTCAAGACAAGGAAACTTGTTTGGAATTTCGGGAATGTTAATCGCTATCATTGTAACTTTTTTGGTAGCTGAATCCTTTTCTAAAGAATTTATTTATGTGTTAATTTTTTTGTCGGCAGGGGGAATAATTGGATCTGTTATAGCTTACAAAATTCCCATGACCGCCATGCCACAATTGGTTGCAGGATTTCATAGTTTAGTGGGTTTTGCCGCTGTATTGGTAGCAATATCGGCTTTCCTTGAACCAAATGTATTTAATTTAGGCACAGTCGGAAATATTAAAACTGCAAGCTTAATTGAAATGTCATTAGGAGCTTCTATTGGGGCAATTACTTTTTCTGGATCAGTTATAGCATTCTTAAAATTACAAGGAATTATGTCAGGTTCTCCAATTATATTTAGAGGCCAACATATATTAAATGGATTAATTGGAATTTCGATAGTTGTTTCAATCGTTTATCTTTGCATAAGCCAGTTACCTCATTTATTTTGGATATTAATTTTAATTTCTTTCTTAGTTGGATTTCTTTTAATTATTCCAATTGGTGGTGCAGATATGCCTGTAGTTATTTCAATGTTAAATTCATATTCTGGTTGGGCAGCAGCAGGTATAGGATTTACATTAGAAAATACTGCGTTAATAATAACAGGAGCTCTTGTAGGTTCTTCTGGAGCAATTCTTTCTTACATAATGTGCAAAGGAATGAACAGATCGTTCTTTAATGTGATACTTGGTGGATTTGGAGCAACAGATGACACAGCAAAAAATATTGAAAAAAAACCAGTCAAAAGTGGAAACGCTGAAGATGCGGCTTTTTTAATGAAAAATGCATCATCAGTTATAATTGTACCTGGGTATGGTATGGCAGTTGCACAAGCACAACATGTTTTAAGAGAGATGGTCGATTTTTTAAAAAAAAATGGAATTAAAGTCTCCTATGCAATTCATCCAGTTGCTGGAAGAATGCCAGGACATATGAATGTGTTACTTGCTGAAGCCAATGTTTCTTACGATGAAGTTTTTGAATTAGATGATATTAATAATGATTTTGCAAATACAGATGTGGCCTTTGTAATAGGAGCAAACGATGTGACTAATCCTGCGGCTAAAACTGATCCTCAAAGCCCAATTTATGGTATGCCCGTGTTAGATGTAGAAAAGTGCAAATCAGTTTTATTTGTCAAAAGAAGTTTGTCCCCTGGATATGCCGGAATAGATAATGAGCTTTTTTACAGAGATAATACTTTAATGTTATTTGCAGATGCAAAAAAAATGACAGAGGATATTGTAAAAAATTTAAATTAATCGTGTATAATTTAACATAAGAATTAGTATTTTTAGTCTACTTTTTTCATATGTTTTTAAAATTTTTTTATTAAATTTTTCCACTCGTCATAATCAGAGGCATATTTGTTAAAAGAAGTTAGAGTTTGTATAATGATTATGCAGAAGTAAAGAAATTGTCAAATTTTTTGAAATATTCATTTAATCAGAAACTTACCACTTTCCTATTGGAGCACGTCGCATATATTCTTTTAAAAAATAATCTCTCATATGTCTTGCATGAAAACCAAAAACAGAATTTACATCTTGTCCGTAAAGATGAAGAGTGTCCCATTCTATTGCAAATTGAGCTGCAAGTTTTGGTGGTGCAAAACGAATATCTTTATCTATCAATTCTTTATAAAGGTAATGACAAATAACTAAATCCTCATTTTTAATTGGAAATTTTAACGAGTCATAATTTATCTTTGTAGTAGTCTTAAGCAGTTTACGACTACGTAAAGAAAAACCTCCACTACCAACACAATTTTCTTTCATATTTAAAATAGGAATGGGGCCAGGAAGCCCAGGAGATCCAACAAGATTGGGATCCATCTGAATCTTATTAGGCCAAGGTGCTCCTATATAGTCAAATTCAAGGAATTCTTCTTTCCAAAGATCAGCATCAACTACAAAACTATCACCTTGCACATATAGACAATGAGAAGTTTCAATATATTTATGTAAATCCTTCATAAAGAATCGATTCGCATCAGTCCTACCCATAGGCGCTACTGAAACGTATTCAATATCTGAATATTTTTTTTCAGGAAGTGAAGAAGATAAAAGCTTAACTGCTCCAAATTCGATATTTTGCGAAGAAATTTTCAACGATATTTGATGCTCTTCTATTTCAACAGAAGTTGCTGCTAAAAGTGTAACATTAGGTAGTGTTAATTTTTTTTTTAAACGGGGTATTACTGAGACAGAACTTTTCAGATGTTTTTCCAAATCTTCATAAGTTTTAGGTATTGTTTTATGTTTTTTGTGGTATTTTCTTATTTTTCTTTTTTGCCATATTCTCATACTGGCTAATAACAAACCATATCCGACATACAATGCTATTGCCCAAAAAATAACCGTAATTCCATTTAAATCAAATAAGTTATAAGCAATAAACAAACCCAACAAAATAACTGCTAAAATTTTAGTATGTTTGTTCATGCTTATTTCAACAAAAAGCGTTTAATAATCATTATTTTGATTTAACTAATTTATTTTTTTTCCAAATGCCTTCTTCTTTTCCATTGGCATGTGTGAAGGTTCCTTTTCCGTGTCGTTTACCTTTTTTCCATTCACCAACATACTTGTCTCCATTAATGTATAAATATGTTCCTTTTCCGTGACGTTCCTTTAGGTTATCTGGAGCAAAATATTTATCTTTTTTCCATTCTCCAATATATTTGTCCCCATTAGAGTATATGTAAGTTCCTTCTCCATGATATTCATGCTTTTTCCATTCTCCAACGTACATATCTCCATTAGCGTACGTATAGGTTCCTTGTCCGTGTCGCTTATGATTTTTATATTGACCGACATATTCTCTACCTTCGTGTCTGAATATTCCTTGTCCATGAAATTTTCCCTCATAAAATTCACCAATATATTTTTGGCCCTTGGGGCCCATTCCAGTGCCATGGCAGTTTGTCCATTTTCTCATCTTATTAAAATGTTTCCTTGAATATTCTGAAATGTTTTTATTATTCCCTTCACATTCAGGTAACGAACTTTGTGCCAACACCTTTCCACAAAACAGAAAAACTAAAAACACACAAAAGTATATCTTTTTCATTTTGGACATCTTTTTTTATTAACCCTTAAATCTTTTATTGAAAATTACTTATTTTTAAGTATTTTTTTCATCTTTTCTGTGTTGATCGAAGAGTTAATGGGCATTTTTATTTTTTTGTTTTTTTTTAAAAATATCTTTTTGATTTTTGGATTTTCTATTTTTGCAAAATTATATACCGATTGAACCTTCCCTCCTACATTTAATATTCCTTTTTCATTAAGTAATTTTAATAATATTTTTGCAACTTTATCATGATACATAAAACTATTTTTGACATCATAAAATGCAGCTTTGTGAATAAATGGTTTTTCGGTCATGCACAATCTTAATATCAAGGAATTTTTGTATAATTGAACAGCACATTCGCCACCAAGTTTTGACCAAGCATAATTATTTACAGGAAACAAGCTATCAGATTCCAAATAATTGCCTTTTGTGCCTGGATAGACATAACTAGTAGAAAAATAAATAAGTTTAATATTTTTTTCTTTACATGCCTTGGTAATATTACAAGTTCCAATAATATTTAGATCGATACTTTTTTGAATTTGGCGATCGTGAATATTCATCGGTCTAGATAATCCCGCAAGATGAATAAGGATATTTGGTTTTTTTAATTTTATGTATTTTTGTATACTTCCAAAGTTTGTGATATCCAAAGTTTTTTTGTTTGGATAAAGAATCTCATAATTTGTTTTTAATTTTTTAAGAACGGTTCCAAATCTTCCTGTGCCACCTGTAACCAAAATTCTTTTTTTCATAATTAATCGCGTATAATTTTATCAGCAGCGTCAAATCCAACTCTTATCATTTGATCAATATCACCATAATAAAATTGTCCTTGTCGACCAATAGAATAAAAATTTTTAATTTTAGCAAAATATTTTTCTGTTTCACGTAAGTAAATTTCGTAATCCTTTCTGTAAATTGGGTAAACGCTTGGAACCTTAATTACTTTATAATTTATAACATCCACTTTTTTTATGAAATTGTCTTTTTCAATTCTCTGCATACACATTGAAAAAATTTCTTCATCAGAAGTCTTCCACATTTTAGATCCATAATGACAAGATATTTCTACTGCCAATATGTTTTGATCTTGTGGACTTAAACTTTCACTAAAAGAATTCATATTAGTAATTCTGTTGTAGGGTTTATCAATAAAATAACAATATTGACAATCGAGAACATTTTTTTTATTTGTTATTAAATAGAGCAAAATCAGAGACAAGTATTCCAATTTTTTTGCAGATTGTATTATTTTTGTTTCAGGCAAAGGTTTGATTTTTGATATAACTCTATTTAACGGTATAGTAGATATAACAATATCTCCAGAAAAAATTTTATCTTTAGTTTTGACATCAAATAAATTATTTGAATTTAAAACTATTTCATTAACCTCCTGGGATGTATGAATTTTTCCACCATTACTTTTTATTTTTTTACCTATTCTATTTGCAATTTCTCCGTAACCTTTTTTTGGATAATAGCTAGGCAAACTTTCCCTTTCTACAAGTGAAAGTTTTCCAGGCTCTCGTTTTGAAAGCTCCAAATATTTATTTATCAAAAGATGCTTAAGTGTTCTCGCAAAATCTAATTTTTTACTTGAAGGAATTACTCTATGAGAAAGTTCGGATGTTTCGATTTTCCAAAATTGTTCCGTATAGGGTTTAAAAAAATTTAGATAAAGATACTTTCCAAAATTATCTATTGCCCATTGTTTTACTGTTAAATTTTTATCTTGTGTTTTTTTTACAAATAAAGAAGATATAGATGTAATAATATAAGATTTCGCAAAACTCAGAGAACACATAATTGCAGATAAAATTCCCAATTGAACTAGAATACTTTTTGCAGATAATGGATAATCTACATATTTTCCCTTAAACATCATTTTTACAATTCTTTTTGAATATGGTATTTCACCTTGTTCACCTTCAAATAAATTCATTACTTTTTTAAAAACCTCTTTGTCTTCACTAAAAAATGAATGTGGTCCAATATCAAAAAAATAATTTTCTATTTTTATAGATCTTGCAAGGCCTCCTATAAATTTATCCATTTCTATTATATTTACCTCGTAACCTTTCTCAGAAAGCTTCCATGCAACGCTTAATCCAGAGATTCCAGCTCCAATGACCACAATTTTTTTCATAATTTGCCTATTTATATAGATATATTTATATATTGTAAGTCAAAAAATTTTTTTTGAAAATTTATAATCGATAAGTTTAAATGCGATCGCCAAGAATTATTAATCTTAAAAAATTCACAAAACCGAGTGGAAAACTTTTACCTATAACTTTTAACAACAAATTTCCGATCAAGGTAAAAAGAATGTTTTTTATTTATGGAAAAAAAAAATATAAACGGGGTGATCATGCACACAAAAAATGTTCTCAGGTATTTATCCCAATTAATGGCAAAATTAAAATAAATATGAAATATAGAAAAATCGAAAAAAGCATATTACTAAATGCTAATCGCTCAAGGTCTTTATTTGTTCCACCAAAAATTTGGAGTAGTGTTGAATTTTTAAATAGTAATTCACTAGTTCTAGTATTAACTGATTATGAATATGATTTTAAAGATTATATAGAAACATACAAAGAATTTATTGAATTTCAGAAAAAAAATAAATGAAAATATTATAAATAATTATTAAATTTTATTAATAATTTTATAAACTTGATTATAAAAATTTGTTTTTGAATATTCAAAATATAAATTACTTTTTTTTGCACATAATTTATCTACTTGACTGTCTCCAATCATAAAACTTTGTTTTAAATCAATAAGCCAGTTTTTACATAATTTTTTTATCATTAAATTTCCTGGCTTTCTAAAATTTGATTTTTTTTTATATTTTAATATTTTAGATTGAGGATGATATAAACAATATTGAATATCATCTAAATAAATTTTTAATAAACCAATTTTTTTTTTTAGTTTTTCATTAAGTTTATAAAAATCTGGCAAAGTAAATTTTTTTTTTGCAATTCCAGATTGATTAGTAATTATGAATATATAATAATTTTTTTTTTGTAAATATTTTAAACCCTTTAAAACACCAGACCTAAATTTAAAATTTTTTATTTTATACACATATCTATAATCATGATTAATTACACCATCTCTATCAAGGAAAGCAGCCGGTCTTTTAAAATATTTTTTAAGTTGCTTTGCAGCAAGATTGTGGTTTTTAGATGCAACAACATCTAGAAAAAAATCATTATATTTTTTTCCTAATAATTTTTTTTTATTAATTAAATCTTTTAATATTTCATTTTCAAGTGATATAAATTTTTTTTTAATTTTTAAAAGAATTTTTTTTTTAAAAAAATATACACCGCAATTCGTTAGAGGAGAGGATTTTGAAAAATTTATTTCTTTTTTAGAATTTATTCTAAGACAATTTAATTTTTGATTAACTTTATAGTTTTTATTAGAAATAAGGGCAACGACTCCTAAATAATTTTTTTTACACATTAATATTAGATCGTCGAGATTTATATCTAACAAAGAATCACCATTAACCAGAACAAAATCATTAATTGTTTTGGGTAACAAAGACAAGATTCCACCAGTGTCTAGTTTTTTTTTTTCTTTAATACATTCAACAAGCGAAAAATTAATTCTTTTTTTGTGATACTTACTAATTATAAATTTTGATTTATAACCAGTGAGAATATAGATTTTATTGAAGTTGTATTTTGAATAGAGATTAAGCGAATATTGTAAAAAATTTATTTTATTAAAACTTACCATAGGTTTTGGTTCGTTATTAAGAAAATTTTTAATCTTTCTACCTTTGCCACCTGATAGAATTACTAAATCAATTTTTTTTTTCACAAAATAATTTTATTAAATTAGTTTGGAGGATATTCTTTTTTACCAATAATTAAATCTACGATGGATAAAAGCCATGTTTGATGAATATTTTCAACAATATTATAGGCCTTACTGTCAACCCACATATTGATATCACCTAGTCTTGAAACAGAATTTTTTTTATTATGTCCAGTAAATGTAATAATTGACTTAAATTTTTTCTTTCTAGCAGCATAAATTCCATTAATAATATTTTTTGACATTCCACTTGTTGAAATTACGATTAAAATATCACCTTTATCTCCATAAAATTTTATGGCCATCTCAACCCACTTTTCATAACCATAGTCGTTGGAAAAACACGTTATTAAATTAGCTTCATTATAATTTACGCTACGTAATTTTGCATTCTTGGTTAAATCAACGGAAAAATGACTAGCTATTGACGCACTTCCGCCATTACCAAAAACCATAATTTTTTTTCCATTTTTATGTGCCATAATTAAATTATTTTTGATTTTGATTATTTTCCTAATTTGATCAGTACTTGGCATTATTTTTTTTGATGTATCAAAAAAATATTCCCTTAAAAAATTTATTTGTTGTTTTATTCGAAAACTCATAATCAAAAGTATTTTATATCCATAAAAATGCTTAATTATTGTTTAATAATTGTGTCAGCAGTATTAAATCCAATTCTGATCATTTGATCAATATCAAAAAAATAATTTCCTATTTTTATGGTCTTTGCTAGCTCACCAAATGATTTTTCAGATTCTATTACACTAACCTTGTAACCATTTCCAGAAAGTTTCCAAGCATTACCCAATCCTGTTATGCCACCTCCGATGACTATGGCTTTTTTCATATCTTGTTTATTTATTTATTTGTAATTTTTTTGTTATGAATATAATGTCTAATGGCGCTTCTCAAACTATATTTTGGTTTCCATCCAGTTACTTTTTTAAATAAAAATGAGTTACCAACAAAAGATCTTTTATCCAGTATAATGAATGTTTTAGGCCATTTTTTATACTTAACTTTAGCAGTAAATTTATAAATTTTATATAATTCAGAGTTTATAATTTTTTCTAGATCATTAAAACTTTTTCCTATTCCTGTTGTTAGATAATAATAATCTTTATGTAGTTTATTACAGTTTTTTAAAGCATAAATAATTCCCATTATTACATCTTCTAAATATATAAAGTCACGCACATAATTACCATCGCCATACAAGGTAATTTTTTTTTCTGAAATTGCTCTATCAATAATTTTATTTATAATGCCTCTATTTTTGGAGCATGTATGTCCTATTCCATATACATTTGACAATCTAAGTGTTGTTGCATTTAAATTAAATAATTTTTTATGTATTGAAATATAATCTTCGTTATATTGTTTATGTAAATCAAAAATTGTAATCGGTTTTCCTTTATAATTTTGATTTATTTTATTTTTTATATGCGTGTAACCTAATTGCGTAACTGTGCCAAAATTTAAAAAAAATGCTTTACTTTTATTTTTTATAAGAGCATTGATTATTGAATGGGTTAAAGAACAATTATGAAAAAAATCATAGCGAGGATTAAAATTAGAATACCTAACATCGGTATGTGCATGAAAATTTAAGATATAATCAAAATTATTTTTTTTGATCAAATGATTTATTTTTTTAGAATTAAAATTACCCAAGTTAATAGAATTTGATTTTAATTTTTTAAAGATAGGTTTTATAACAATATTATTAGATGATATTTTTTCACAAAATTTACTTCCAATAAATCCTCTTGAGCCAAAAACTAAAATTTTTTTATTTCTTATCATAATAACCCAAAAATATTTGATACTTTACAATGACTAAATACAAAGATTTTTCAAGAAAAAAGGGAAAGTTTGTATAAAAAAATTAATATAAAACTTTTTAAAATAAAATAATTTGAAAAATTAACTTAACAGTTGGTTTTTTCATTAGCTTTTTATATATAGTAAATATGATTGTTAGCAAAACACCTTTAAGAATTAGTTTTGTAGGAGGAGGAACTGATTTTGGTTCCTTTTACAAAAAAAATAGTTATGGCTCAGTAGTAAACACCAGCATAGATAAGTATATTTACATTTCTGTTAAAAAATTAAATCCAGTATTTCGCGAAAAGTTCCGCCTCAATTATTCTGAAACTGAAATGGTAGATCACGTAAAAAATATAAAAAATCCAATAATTAGAGAGTGTATAAAATTTCTTAATATTGATGATAGATTATATATAAGCACAATTGCTGATGTGCCCTCATTTTCTGGACTTGGTTCCTCAAGTAGCTTTACTGTAGGTTTGCTGAATGTACTGTATAATTTTAAAAAACAAAAAATTTCTCTGGGAAAACTGGCTGAAGAAGCGGCTCACATAGAGATAAAAGTTCTTGGCAGTCCAATAGGCAAGCAAGATCACTATGTTGCTTCATTCGGAGGGCTTAATAAAATTTTTTTTTTCGACAACGATAAAGTAAAAGTAGAAAAAATAAAAATACCAAAAAAAAATCTAAATTTAATATTTGGTTCTTTGTTGTTATTTTGGACCGGCATGCATAGAAATTCAGAATCAGTGCTAATCAACCAAGAAAAAAATCATGATAAAAATAGAAACATTTTGTTATCAATGAAAAATAATGTAAATCAATTTATTAATTTAATTAAATCAAAAAAAATTAGTTTAGATATGATTGGCAATCTATTTGATGAAAATTGGGAGTTAAAAAAACAACTGGCTGATAATATTTCCAACAAATTTATTAACAAATGTTATACTGAAGCAAAAAAAAAAGGATCTTTAGGAGGTAAAATTTTGGGAGCTGGCAATGGTGGTTTTCTACTTTTATTAGCGAAAAAAACAAATCATAAAAAGATACAAAAATCTTTAAAAAAATTTGGACTTGAAAGATATAATTTTAAGTTAGAAAATTCTGGATCAAGAATTATAAATAATTTTTGAACATATAAAAAATATTATGAAAGTTAAAAGAGGCATAATTTTAGCCGGAGGTACAGCTGCAAGGTTAAAACCAATTACTTCATTAATAAGCAAACATTTGTTGCCAATATATAATAAGCCAATGATATATTATCCTTTATCTACACTTATGCTTGGTGGAATAAGAGAATATCTTATTATAACAAATCCATCATATTTGAAATTATATCAAGATCTTCTTGGTTATGGGGATAATCTTGGAATTAATATAAGATATAAAGTTCAAAAAAAACCCGAAGGTTTACCCCAAGCATTCATAATTGGCGAGAAATTTATTAACAATGAACCCGTGTGCCTTAATCTTGGAGATCATATTTTTTTTGGCAATGATGTAAATCGACTTTTAAAGAAAAATATAAATGACTTTAAAAAAACAACAATATTTGCTTATCGCTACAAAAAACCAAATGAATATGGGGTAATTAATCTAGATAAAAAAAATAGACCAATTTCTATTTTGGAAAAGCCTTTCAAGCCAAAATCAAATTTGGTAGTGTGTGGTTTGTATATCTATGACAAGAACGTTGTAGAATTATCAAAAAGTCTAAAATTCTCAAAAAGAGGAGAGCTAGAAATTTCGGATTTAAATAATTTATATTTAAAAAATAATACATTGAATGTAGAAATAATTGACAAAAAAAATCATTGGATTGATGCAGGTAGCCCAGAAAAAATTTTTGAAGCTTCAAAACTGATCGAATCTATTGAAAAACGAAAGAAATCATATATAGGTTTTCCAGAAATAGCAGCATTAAAAAAAAGATATATAACAATAAATGATTTTACAAAGTTGATTAGAAATTACGAAGGCAATCACTATGGTAGAATTTTGAATACTTTTTTATCAAAAAATTTTATTAATTAATTATTTGTGCCTTTGGAGTATTATCTAATTTGGTTTATTTATGAGAAAAATTTTAATCACTGGAATCACTGGTTTTGTTGGTAGTCATCTTGCTGATTTTTTATTAGCAAAGAAAAATATTAAGGTTTTTGGGTTAAGAAGATATCATCTTTCAAAAGAAGATAATATATTGCACATAATCAATAAAATCGAATGGTTTGATTGTGATCTTTTAGACCCTAAAGCAATTCAAAATGTTCTAAAAAAAATAAAACCCGATATAATTTTTCACATGGCCTCACAGAGTTTTGTTAGTCCTTCATGGGATCACCCAAGTTTATATATGGATGTAAACTATAAGATGACCGTAAATTTGTTTGAATCATGTTTGGTAAATAATATTAATCCACTGATACTCTTACCAGGAAGCGGAGAGGAATATGGTGAGATAAAAGAAAAAGAGCTCCCGATTACTGAAAAAACAATTTTAAGACCGGTCAATCCTTATGCAGTTACCAAAATAGCTCAAGATTTTATAGCTTACGTTTATTTTAGATCTTATGGGCTCAGAGTAATACGTGTAAGAGCATTTAATCACGAAGGTCCAAGACGTGATAAAGTTTTTGGTTTGCCAATGTATGCTTACCAAATAGCAAAAATTGAGGCAAATTTACAAAAACCCTTGGTTTTGACTGGAGTTTTAACTGATAAAAGAAACTTTACACATGTAAAGGACATGGTCAAAGCTTACTGGTTAGCTGTAAACAAATGCAAAATTGGCGAATTATATATTATTGGCAACAACGATAAAAAATTTACTTATAGATATAAATATCTTTTGGAATTATTGATTTCAAAATCAAAAGTAAGAAATATAAAACACAAGATTCACAAAAAATATATCAGGCCGGTACAAGTTCCCAGGCTTATTTGTAACCCATCAAAATTTTATAAATTAACTAAATGGAAACCCATTTATGATATTGACACGATAGTTGAAGATACACTTAACTATTGGCGATTATATGTTAATAAAAACAAAAATTGTTCAAATTAATCTTTGATAAGTTGGATATAATTCATGTTTTCACTTAAAGATGTATATTTGATTAAATTCAAAACCCATTTGAGTGGTAATGATAAAAAAAATGTCAGGTTAAAGAATATCAATTTATATAAATATAGAGGCTTATTAAAATTGTGATTTTACGCACTAATAATTGTAGATTATGTGATCAGGATATTAAAAGCATAATATCTTTTGGAAAAATGCCAATAGCGAATGGATTTATTGATAAAAAAGATTTGGACAGTGAATATTTTTATAATTTAGAAGTAGCTTTTTGCACTAATTGTTCTTTATTTCAATTAATTGAAATGCCTGACCCAAAAATATTGTTTAATCAAAATTATGCCTACCATTCAGGACAGTCTAAATTTATGCAAAGTCACTTTAAGGATATTGCAAAGATGCTTATCAACAAATATAATTTAAAGATAAATCAGTTCTGTGTCGAAATTGGTAACAATGATGGGGGTATTGTTGAGTATTTAAATGAGCTTGGATACAATCATCTTGGAGTAGATCCATCTACCAACGTTTATAATATCGCCAAAAGCAAAGGTATTAACGTACTTAATGATTATTTTAGCTTTGACGTTGCTAAAAAAATTTCAAAAGATTATAAAAAAGCTGATTTTATTTTGGCAGCAAATGCACTTTCCCATATTCCTGATTTGCAATCGGTTTTTTCAGGAATCGAGAATCTTTTGTCAGATGATGGCATTTTTATAACAGAGGATCCTTATCTAATCGATATTCTTAAAAAAATTTCATATGACCAAATTTATGACGAACACGTTTATATTTTTTCATTAACCTCAATGCAAAATATTTGTAGTAAATTTGGTTTAGAATTGTTTGATGTAGAACATACTAATTCAGCAGGCGGAAGCCTAAGATGTTTTATTGCAAAAAAAGGCGCTTACAACAAGACTAACAATTATAATTTTTTCTTTGATTATGAAAACAAATTGAATTTGTTGAATAATAAAATTTATGTTGATTTTAATAGAAGCTGCAAAAAATCGAAAGAAGAACTATTAAAGCTTCTAAAATCCTTAACAAATAAGAACAAGACAATCTGCGGGTATTCAGCTTCTGCAAAAAACACAACAATATATAATTACTGTGGAATTGGCACTGAGTACATTAAGTTTCTTACCGACACTACTCCTATTAAACAAAATAAACTATCCCCAGGAATGCATATTCCTATTTATGACTACAAGTATTTTAATGAAAATTTACCCGACTATTGTTTTTTGGGTGCTTGGAATTTAAAAGAAGAAATTTTAAATAAGGAAAAAAATAATTTTTCAACTAAAGGTAAATGGATATCACACGTACCTCATGTTCACATATTAAATGATACACTTTAATTTTCCTAAATCTGTTTACTTAAAATATAGAGAAAAAATTAACAAAACAATTTTAAAAGTTTTAAATAGTGGAAATTATATAAAATCTAAAGAGCTTAACAAATTTGAAAAAAATTTTGCACAATACATCAAAACTAAATTTGCTGTAGGAGTCGGTAATGCCACCGATGCTATTTTTGTAGCACTAAAAGCACTTAATGTTGGTTATGGCGATGAAGTAATTACAGTATCACATACGGCCACCGGGACTGCTATGGGTATATTAAACACAGGTGCCAAACCTGTATTTTGTGATATAAGTGAAAGAGATTTTAATATTGATATTTCTTTCATTTCAAAAAAAATTACAAAAAAAACAAAAGCTATAGTCGTTGTTCATTTATACGGCCAATCTTGTGAAATGAAAAATCTTTTGTATCTAGCTAAAAAAAAAGGTCTACCAATCATCGAAGATTGTTCCCAATCAACAGGGGGAAAATATAAGAAAAGTTATTTAGGTTCCCTCGGAACGTTTGGATGCTTTAGTTTTTTTCCAACAAAAAATCTTTCATGCATCGGAGATGGCGGAATGATTACAACCAATGATTCCTTTTATTATAAAAAAATTAATTATTTACGGGAATATGGATGGGACAAAAACAGAAATGCACAATTAATTGGAATAAACTCCAGACTTGATGAAATTCAAGCAGCTATTTTAAATGTAAAACTAAAATACTTGAACAAAGATAATAAAGAAAGAAGATCAATGGCAAAATATTACAACAAAAATATTAATAACTATAAAATTATTAAACCCTTAGAAAATCCCAACTGTTATCATGTATATCATTTGTACGTAATTAGAAGCAAGAATAGGGATAAACTAATTTATGAATTAAGAAAAAAAGAAATATTTGCCGGCATTCATTATAGTAAAGCGGTTCATCAACAGCAATTATTTTACGGCAATAAAAATTATCTCCCTATCACAGATAAAATTTCAAAGGAAGTGTTATCATTACCGATTTATTCTGGTTTAAGAAAAAAATCTTTAAAAAAAGTTATTGATGTAATAAATAATTTTTAATTTTAAAAAAAATTTTTGTTTATTGAGCAATTATTAGATTATAAATATAAATTATATGAAAAGAATTATTATAACGGGTGGGACTGGACATATAGGTTCATATCTCATAAGAAATTTGCACATATTGTTGCCAAATATAAAAATATATATTTTAGATAATATGTCTACCAACAGGTATTGTTCACTTTTTTCACTTCCTGAAGAAGGCAATTATAAATTTTTACATCTTGATTTAACCAAATGTTCTATTGCAGATATTCCTGATTCAGATTTAACAATACATCTTGCTGCTAAAACAGATGCTTCGCAAAGCGCAAAATTTAAAAATGAATTTTATTCAAATAATCTTAATTCAACAAAAAAAATTATTGAATATGTAAATAATAATAATTCAAAATTATTATTTGCTTCATCTACAAGTGTTTATGGTTCCCAGTCTAATCTTGTCGATGAGAATTGTGATGAAAGTGAATTAAAACCTCAAAGCCCCTATGCAGATGTTAAACTTGAAGAAGAAAAATTAATTAAAACTGTCTTTAACAAAATTAAAAAAAAATATTTAATTTTAAGACTTGGAACAATTTATGGTTTTGCTCCCGGAATAAGATTTCATACAGCTGTTAACAAATTTTGTTATCAGGCATCTATTGGTAAACCATTAACTATATGGAAAACGGCATACGAACAAAAAAGACCCTATCTAGGACTATCTGATTTAAATTTGGCAATATGCCATATTGCAAAACATAATTTAATTAATAATGAAACGTTTAATCTGGTATCTCATAATATGAAAGTTAGAGAAATTATTGAAATAATAAAACAAAAACTAGAAGTTATAATAGAATTTGTGGAACATGAAATTATGAACCAACTTTCATTTGAGGTTTCAAATAAAAAATTTTTGAATACTAATTTTAAATTTAATTCAGATATAAAAAATGAAATTTCTAAGACATTAGAAAAGTTACGACATTTAAAACATGAAATGTAAGGTTACAAATCAGATTATTAAACCTTTCATGTCATTTGGAAAAATGCCTTTGGCTAATGGTTTTTTAAAAAAAGAAGATTTTGATAAAGAATTTTTCTTTAATTTAGAGGTGGGATTTTCAGAAGAACTATCTTTGTTTCAACTTAATGAATTTCCAAATCCAGCAAAAATGTTTAATGAAAATTATCCTTTTTTTTCAGGAAGCTCCGAATATATGAAAAAACATTTTGTTAATTATTTTAATTGGATAGCAAAAAATTATTTGAATGGTAAATCTAACATAATAGAGATTGGATCAAATGATGGAACCATGTTGCAAAACTTTAAGAATGAAGGTTTCGATTATATTGGCTTTGAACCTTCCAAGGGTGTTGCTAAAAAAGCAAAAAAAAATAATATTAATACCTTAGTTGAATTTTTTTGTTATAAAAATGTAAATTTGTTAAGTAAATATAGGCACAACACTGACGTTATTTGTGCGGCAAATGTAATTTGCCACATACCAGATCTAACAGATCTTATAAAATCAGTAGATTTATTGTTAACGTTGAAAGGAGTATTTATTTTTGAAGAACCGTACCTGGGTTCAATGTTTGATAAAATTTCTTACGATCAAATTTATGATGAACATATATATATGTTTTCAGTTAGCTCAGTGCAGAAAATATTTAGTAGATTTGATATGGAATTGATAGAAGCCCATCCTCAAGAAACGCACGGTGGTTCAATGAGGTATGTTGTTGCCAGGAAAAATCAAAGAGATATTAATGATAATTTGAAAAATATTATTCAATATGAAAAAAAGGAAGATATAGACAATCTTAGTTCTTGTTTAAAATTTAAAAAAAATTGTGAATTATCAAAAAAAAAAATTGTTGACCTGTTAAATAAGTATAAAAATCAAAATAAAAAGATATGTGGTTATGCCGCAACTTCCAAAAGCACTACTGTTTTAAATTACTGCCAAATTGGTTTAAATTTTATTGATTGCATCTATGATACTACGAAAGAAAAAATTGGAAAATTTTCTCCAGGCGCACATATTCCAATTATATCAGCTAAAAATTTTACAATAGACAAGCCAGATGTTTCATACTTATTTGCGTGGAACCATAAAAAAGAAATTTTCAAAAAAGAAAAAAATTTTTTATCTAAAGGAGGAACATGGATTTCGCATGTTAATATTTAACTATTAATTATGAAAAAAAGAATTTTAGTTACAAGTGGTACAGGAAGATTTGGAATTTTTTAAAATGTAGGATTATTGGCTCTGTGATTGGTTGCGGGGGCTGGATTTGAACCAGCGACCTTCAGGTTATGAGCCTGACGAGCTACCAGACTGCTCCACCCCGCGATAAATTTAAATTCTATTCATTATTTTTCGGATTTTTTTTACCCTTTTAATATTTTCCTGCTTAATTCTTTTCTTCTTTTCCGACGGTTTTTCATAAGTATCTTTTAATTTTATAATTTTGAAAAAACCGTCTTTTTGAAGCTTTCTTTTTAAGACTCTCAAAGCTTGTTCAATATTATTATCCTTAACTTCGATTTTAATAACTACCTCCAAAAGTTGATTTCATTAACACTTTTAATTTTTTTTGTCCACAAAAATTCTTCAAGTGTATCATTGCAAAATTTAATACTATTCCAATGAAATTTATTGATCATCATAATCTTAACTAGAATCTATTTTTTCTTTTTCAATTTTCTCTTTTTCTCTTTTAATTTTTTTTTTTGCTTTTTCCAGAGCATTTTCCAAATCAAGTTGTGAACAAAGATTTATAGCAATAGGATCTTTGGGAGACAAATTGTTAAAGTTCCAATAAGTTCTTTTTTTTATAGATACGACCGTGTTTTTGGTTGTTCCAATTAGTCTAGCAATTTGTGCATCTAATAACTCTGGATATTTTTTAATTAACCACATAATCGCATCAGGTCTATCCTGTCTTTTCGAAAGAGGGGTATATTTAGGTTTTTTTCTTTCCTTTGTTGATATATTGAGCTCTTTTTTTAAAAGTTGTAACGATCTGTGCACGTCTTTTGATGAATGCTCAATTTCTTCTCTAGTGAGTTGGCCGGCTATAATAGGATTATAAGCTTTAATTCCTTTAGCTACTTCTCCATCTGCAATGCCTTGAACTTCTACTTCGTGTAAATTACAAAAATCAGCAATTTGTTTAAACGACAGCGAAGTATTTTCAACTAACCATACGGCCGTAGCTTTCGGCATTAATGGAATGTCTTTCATTTGAGAAATGATTTAAAGTTTTGAAATTTTTTATTGAATTTACTTACTCTACCCTTATCCAGAATTTTTTGCCTTCCACCAATCCATGCAGAATGAGATTTTGGATCTATGTCTAATTTGAGTATATCCCCTTCTTTACCCCAAGTTGATTTTGTTTCGAACTGATTTCCATCAGTCATTTCAACTTTAATCTTGTGATAATCGGGATGTATTTTTTTTTTCATGATTTTATTGAGTTTTATAGCAAAAGATTTGAATTAAACAAATAAAACTTACAATTTTAACTGTTTATTAAATTAATTAAATCCTTATTTATAAAGGAATTTGTAACTAGGATATTTTTTTTATTTATATAATCTGAATTTCCAGAATAGTCAGTTATGAAACCGCCAGCTTCTTTTACAATTATTACTCCAGCTGCAATATCCCAGTAATTTAAATTTCTTTGAAAAAAACCGTCAGCTCTTCCAGCGGCCACATAAGCAACGTCAAGTGCTGCACTTCCCATTTTTCTTATAGGTGAAGGTAAAAATCTTGAAATTTTTTTATATTCATCCAAAGCTAATTCCCTTTCATTAGATTTAAAAATAGGTCCTCCTGTAAATATCATGCAATCTTTTAATTTTTTTCTGCTAGATACTCTTATTCTTTGATTATTTACATAAGCTCCCTTTTCTTTTTCCGCTAAAAACATTTCATTTTTTATGGGATCATAAATTACACCACATATTATTTCATTTTTTTTTTCTAAAGCCAAAGATATTGCAAAGTGTGGAATACCATGTAAAAAATTTAATGTTCCATCGATAGGATCAATAATCCATCTATATTCAGAATTTTCAGATTTAATTTCCCCTATTTCTTCACTGAGAATGGAATAATTTGATCTTGATTTTTTTAATTCGCTAATTAAAGTTTTTTCAACTTTTTTATCAGCACTGGATACAAAATCCGAGGGTCCTTTAATCGAAACCTGTAATTTTTCAATTTCTCCAAAATCTCTTATTAATGACTTAGAAGCTTTTTCACAAGCCATTATCATTACGTTTATGTTTGCAGAAATTGTTTTCATTATTTTATTTTCTTTATATATTCTAAGCTCCTGCTATCCACCGTAATTTCATCGCCATTTTCTATAAAAGGAGGTACTAGAATTTTAAGGTCGTTATTAATAATTGCAGGTTTATAGGAAGAAGAAACAGTTTGGCCTTTTAAGGATGCATCGGTGCTAATAACTTTATATTCTATTGAAATAGGTAATTCAACAGACAGAAGATTATCTTCAAAAAAATTAATTATTACTTCTAAATTTTCTTTTAGTAGTTTTGTTTTTTCTCCAATTTTTTTTTTACTTATTGCAATTTGCTCAAAGGTTGTTTGATTCATAAAATGACAATCGTTATCGTCCTCAAAAAGAAAATTAAATTTTCTTTCTTCTAAAACTACTCTCTGGACGTTATCACTAGATCGAAATCTTTCATTGCGTTTAGTATCTTTATTTATACTTTTTAACTCTACTTGGTTGAAGGCGCCACCTTTACCAGGCTTTACATGTTGAGTTTTTATAACTTCCCATTGGTCATTGTCATGGTTTAAAATCATTCCAGGTTTTATTTCATTTCCTAATATTTTCATTTTTTATTTAAATTTTTTTATTGCAGAAACAGGATCTAATTTTTTATTATTCCAAATATAGTTTGAACAAGCTATAAAATCTGCCCCATTCGATAAAATTTTTTTATAGTTAGAATCATTAATTCCACCAATTGCAACGGTCGGCATATTAATTTTTTTTTTAGCCCAATGCAATGTTGCTAAGTTGGCTTTAAAAGGTGATTTTTTTGTTGAAGATTTAAAAAACGATCCAAAAGCAATATAATTTGCTTTTATTCTTTTTGCTTTCAATGCTAAATTTTTGGAATTGTGACATGTTATTCCAATAATTTTATTTTTTCCTAAAATTTTTCTACTTTTTTTATAATTCATATCTTTTTGACCAATATGACATCCATCCGCACCAATTTTTTTAGCAATTAAAGGTTTATCATTAATTAAAAATTTAACTTTATTTTTTATAGCTATTTTTTTTATTTTTCTAGATATTTTTATAAGATTTTTGCTGGTTATTTTTTTAAGTCTTAGTTGAAAAAACTTAACCTTATTGGTTTTAAATACCATATCAAGTTCTCTATAAAATTTATTTCCCTTTATTTTTGTAGGCGATATTAAATAGATAAATTTTTTCAATTTTAGCTAAGCTGATACATGATTTTCTAGCTTGATATTCCATTTAGCCGTAGTGGAGAGGCCATTCATTTTGGATCTATGATTAAAAATTTTTTGTGTATTATTAGTATCATTAATATTTTTTCCCCAATTTTTCAATGCGCTTTGCTGCAAAGCTCTTCCATAGGAAAAAGACATTAAAAAATTTGTGTCATTAATTTTATTTATTTCATTTAAATTTTGAGTGGCTTCAACTTCGGTCTGTCCTCCTGATAAAAAAGCAATTCCAGGAACTTCGCTAGGTACGTTTTCCTTTATACATTTGATTGTGATTTTTGCTATTTCTAAAGAATTGCTTTTATTTTTTGATTTATCTCCAGACAATATCATATTGGGCTTTAATAGGGTTCCCTTAAGATTTATCTTGTGCAAGGCTAACTCTTTATAGCATTCCTTTAAAACTTTAGAGGTTATCTCGTAGCATTTATTAATATCGTGATCTCCATCCATTAGCACTTCTGGCTCAACTATAGGAACCATTTTTGCCTCTTGCGCCAACGCGGCATATCTTGCTAGGGCGTGTGCATTGGATTTAATAGATAGTTCAGAAGGAAATTTATCAGAAATATTGTATACCGCTCTCCACTTTGTGAATCTCGCTCCTAATTTATAATATTCTGTCAATCTTTCTCTTAATCTGTCTAGTCCTTCAGTAATTTTTTCTTCGGATGAACCAGCTAATTTTTTTGCACCAGTATCAACTTTGATACCGGGAACTGATCCAGAGTTTTCAATTAGCTCAGGAATAGTTTTTCCAGAAGAAGTTTTTTGTTTTATTGTTTCATCATATAGAATTACGCCGCCAATATAATTTTTCATTCCTTCTGAAGAAAACAAGGTCTCTCTAAATTTAAGTCTATTTTCAGCTGTTGATTCAACATTCACGCTCGATAATCTTTTTGTCATAGTTCCGGTGCTTTCATCAGCTGCAAGTATGCCCCTGCCTTTTGCTATAATTTGTTTTGCAATTTTTTCTATTTCGCTCATGAATATATTAATTAATTTCTAAAGCTTTTATACCAGGTAACATTTTTCCTTCAAGAAGTTCTAAAAAAGCCCCACCTGCAGTTGATAAGTAAGTAAATCCATCAGAACATTTAAATTTATTTATTGCTGCTACTGTGTCACCACCACCAGCAATAGAAATGAGAGATTTGGCTTTGGTATTATCAGATATTTTGTTTGCAATTTTTTTACTTCCTATAGAAAACTCATCAATTTCAAAATAACCAGCTGGGCCATTCCATAAAACCGTTTTTGATTTATCTATTACTTTAAATATATTTTGTAAGGTTTTTTCACCTATATCCAAAATTAAATCGTTATTATTGGTTTGATCTAAGTTTTTTAGAATGCCTTTTGAATTATGATTTCTTGATGTTATCACATCTTCAGGCAATACAAGATTGCAGTTATTTTTTTTAGATTCTTGAATTATATTTTCTATCAAGCTTTCTTGATTTTTTTCAAATATAGATTGTCCAATATTATAACCATTATATTTTAAAAAAGTATTTGCCATGGCACCAACAATGACGATGTTTTGCATTTTTCTTACAAGATTAATTAAAATACCTGATTTAGTAGAAATTTTTGAACCCCCTACGATGCAAGTCGTGGGGTTTTTTGCATTGTCCGTTAACATTTTTATAGCACTTATTTCTTCCAATAGCTGTTTGCCGGCGAAGGAATCAATGTGTTTTGTTATTTCGCAAACAGAAGCATGAGCTCTATGAGAACATGGAAACGCTTCATTTATATATATATCGCCAATTTTTGAAAGTTCTTTAGCAAAAGACACTGAGTTTAATTCTTCTTCTTTATGAAAACGTATGTTTTCTAAGAGCATGATTTTTCCATTAGGAATTTTTTTTGAATTTTGAATTACTAATGAACCAATACTTTCATTTAAAAACATTACATCTTGATTAAGATAACTAGATAATTTTTTTGCAATTGGTTTTAGAGTTAATTCAGGAACGATTTTTCCTTTGGGTCTTCCGAGATGTGCAATAATTATTATTTTTGCCTTTTTATTTATTAGAAATTTTATAGTTGGTAAAGCTTTTTCAATTCGAGAATCCTCTGTTATGGTTCCATCATTTATTGGAACATTAAAATCAACTCTTAATAAGACTTTCTTTCCCTCAATATTTAGATTTTCATCTAATTTGTTTATTTTAACCATTACGTATTAAATCTTGCCGAAATAATTTGCCAAATCACACATTCTAGATGCAAAACCCCACTCATTATCGTACCAAGCAGAAACTTTTGCCATTTTGTTTTCTATCACCTTTGTTAACGTAAGGTCCACTATAGCAGAGTGAGGATTATGATTGAAATCAGAGGAAACAAGAGGTTCATTATTTATCTCTAAAATATTTTTTAGTTTTGACTTTGAAGCTTTTATGAATGAATTATTTATTTCTTCTGCAGTTAAATTTTTTGATGAAGAAAATACGAATTCTATCAAAGACACGTTGGGAGTTGGAACTCTGATTGAAATTCCTTCAATTTTCCCTTTTAGACTTGGAATAATGTCACCAAGAGATTTAGTGGCTCCCGTAGTTGTTGGTACCATTGAATTAGGAGCACTTCTTGCCCTTCTTAGATCTTTATGTGAATTATCCAATAATCTTTGATCAGTTGTGTAAGAATGTATTGTCGTCATAAAACCTCTTTCAATTCCAAAATCTTCATTCAACGTCTGCGCGACGGGAGCAAGACAATTTGTGGTACAAGATGCAGCAGAAATTATTTGATCACCGGACTTTAAATTTTTTTCGTTAACTCCATAAATGATACTTTTTGCACCCTTACATGGAGCCGAAACAATAACTTTATTTGCACCAGAATTAATGTGTTGTGAAGATTTTTCTTTTGTATTGAATTTGCCTGTACATTCTAAAACAATATTAACTTTATACTTTTTCCAATCTATTTTTGATATTTCATTTTCTTGGATCACATTTATTTTTTTTTCACCAATATTAATTGCTTTTTCTGAGTGGTTAATTTTTGATTTTAATTTTCCATGCACGGTATCATTAATTAACAAGAAACTACTTGTTTCAGCATTGCTTTTATTATTAATAGCTACTACTTCTAAATCTTTTCTATTTTGTTCAACAATAGACCTGAGTGTCATTCTTCCAATTCTACCAAATCCATTAATTCCAACTTTTAAAGTCATAATTATTTATTTAATATTTTCCTTGTTAATTTTACAATATTGTCACTGGTTAAATTAAAATGTTCATAAATTTTTTTATATGGAGCGCTTTTTCCAAAAGATTTCATTCCCAAAGAAATTCCATTTGGGCCTACATACTTTTCCCAACCAAAAATACTACCTGCCTCAATTGAAATTTTTATTGATTCTTTATCTATAATTTTTTCTCTGTATTCTTTTGATTGCTTATCGAACAATTCCTGGCACGGCATAGAAACTACTTTTGAATTGATATTTATGTTTTTTAGTTTTTTTTGAGCTTCCATCGCTATTTGGATTTCCGAACCAGATGCTACGAGAGTTACATCAGGAACAGTCTTAGTTTTTATTATTTCATAAGCTCCACGTCTGCTCATATTTTTTTTTGAAAATGTTTCGGTAACAAATGGAAGTTTTTGTCTTGATAATGCTATCACGCTCGAATTAGTACTACTTTTTAGGGCGATTTCCCAACATTCAAGTGTCTCAATTATGTCAGCAGGTCTAAATACGTTTAAGTTTGGAATTGCCCTTAATTGAAACAAATGTTCGATTGGTTGATGAGTGGGTCCATCTTCACCCAGCCCAATAGAATCATGGGAAAAAATATAAATCGCTTTTAAACCCATAAAAGCCGACAATCTTAGCGAAGGTTTACAATAGTCCGAAAAAATTAAAAAGGTTCCACCGTAAGGTATTATACCTCCGTGAAGAGCCATACCGTTCATAATTCCAGCCATAGCATGTTCCCGTACACCATAATGAATATAATTTCCTTTAAAATTCGAAGGTTTAATAATCCTAGAGTGTTTAGTTTTCGTGTTGTTTGAACCACTTAAATCAGCGGATCCACCAATTAGTTCTGGTAGATTGTTTGTAATAGCTTCCAGAATTGAAGCAGAAGCTTTTCTTGAAGCTAAAGTTGGTTTTGAATCAAAAAATTTTCTTTTTTCTTTCTCTATAATTTTATCAAGATTTTTTGGTAATTTTCCATTAATTAGCCTGGTAAACTCATCTTTTATTTTCTTTCCTTTTTTATTGTAAATACTTTTCCATTTTTTTTCTTGTAGATTTCCTTTTTTTCCAATTTTTCTCCACTCACTTAGCGCATTTTTTGGAATTTTAAATGAACCATATTTCCATTTCAATTTTTTTCTAACCAATTGTACTTCTTTACTTCCAAGAGCCGCTCCATGGGAAGACTCCTTGCCCGATTTGTTAGGAGAACCATATCCAATTATTGTTTTACATGAAATTAAACTTGGTTTTTTTGATTTTAATGTATTTTTAATAGCTCTTGAAATTTGTTTTTCATTATGGCCGTTTACTTCTTGAAAAGACCAGCCATAACTTTCAAATCTTTTTTTGTAATTATCAGATACCGTCAATTTCGTCGGACCATCTATAGATATTTTGTTGTTATCAAAAAAAACCACAAGATTTTTTAGTTTTAGATGTCCAGCTAAACTCATAGCTTCGTGGCTTATTCCCTCCATTAGGTCTCCATCACTAGCGACCACATAGGTTTTGTGATTAATTAAATTTGAACCAAATTTTTTTTTCAATATTTCTTCCGCAATGGCCATGCCAACAGCGTTAGATAGACCTTGTCCCAAAGGGCCTGTTGTAGTTTCTATTCCGGAATTTTTTTTATATTCTGGGTGACCAGCACAAATAGAATTTAACTGTCTGAAATTTTGAATATCCTTTAATGAAATACTTTTATATCCGGTTAAATAAAGTAAAGAATATAAAAGCATCGATCCGTGCCCGGCTGATAGCACGAAACGATCTCTGTTAAACCAACTAGGATTTTTCGGATTAAACCTTAAGTAGTATTTGAATAATACCGTTGCAACATCAGCCATTCCCATGGGCATACCTGGATGGCCAGAATTGGCGTTTTCTACTGCATCTATAGATAAAAATCTTATTGTGTTGGATAATTCTTTTAAGAGATTGTTCACTTTAAAACCTATATAGACTTGGTTAATTCAAATCAATAATATGATGGAATTTATAAATGAAAAATTTGGAAGAAAAAGAAAAAAAATTACAGTCTGCACTGTCAAAACTCGAGACTTTAAAATTAAATTTCGATGATTTAAGTGCAAATATTTCAATTATAGAGAATCAAAAAAATCAATTAAAGATTGAAAAGGAAGAATTGCAACAAAAATATAAAAATTTAAATAATGAACATCAAAATTTAAAACATAACTTAGAAAAAGTTAATTTAGAAGCTATCAAAAAATTTGAAAATCAAAATAAATTTACCAAAAAAGTTGATGAGCTGAATCAAGAAACAGATAGTTTGATAGAAGAAATAGACAAATGGCAAACGTAAATATTAAATTTAATGGAAAAGACTATCTTCTATCTTGCGATGATGGACAAGAGGAAAGTTTGAAAGAATTAGCTAACCATTTAAGCAATAAATTTAATAAATTAAAATCAGATTTAGGAAATATAGGTGAAAATAAACTTTTATTAATTTCATCAATTAAAGTTATTGATGAGTATTACGATCTATTAAAAAAAATTGAGTCTAAAAAAAAGGAATTTAATAATTTGTCAGAAAAATTTAAGGAACTAAAGTCATTGGTGATAGACTACAAAGAAGACAAGGATAATGAAATAGGTAAACTAAAAGAGGATTTAAATAAGTTTAAAATGATGGCGGATGAAAATAATGATATTTATGAAAAGATGCTTGATACGGCCACAGAATCTATCGAAAAATTTATTCAAAGTTCCTCAAAAGATGAAAGACTGCAATAGATGCAGGTTAATAAGTCATTTTTAAGATTAAAGTTTATTAAAAAAAGAAGAAAATTATACTCAACAAATTTTTTTTTTTCATTTGATGATATTTTTTTTTTAATAAAAAAAAACTTTTCAAAGAAAAAACCTTCAATTGCTGGCTATTATCCATCTAATTTTGAAGTTAATATTTTAGATTTATTATCTCGGGCATGTAAAAAAAATTTTAAAGTTGGTCTCCCAGTAATTAAAAAAGATTATAAAATAGATTTTAAGTACTGGATTCCAAATGAGCCTTTGTATGTAAATAATTATGGAATCTTAGAACCCAAAAAACAAAATATAACATTTAAGCCTGATATAATTTTAGTACCCCTGGTTGCTTTTGACAGGAACTTGAACCGTATAGGATATGGAAAGGGTTATTATGACAGAGCCTTAAAGTATTTGGCATCTAAAAAAAAGATATTAACTATTGGAATGGCTTTTTCTTTTCAAGAAGCTTCTATTATTCCTACAAATCAATATGATTATAATTTAGATTGTATTTTAACTAATAGAAATTTAATTTATAGGAAGAAGGTCAATGAAAATTTTATTTTTAGGTGATATAGCTGGCCCTTCAGGATGTAAGGCAGTGCAAGGTTATTTACCTCAAATTAAAAAAAAAAATAAAATAGATTTTGTAATAGCAAATGGAGAAAATGCATCAGAAGCAGGCGTTGGAATTACTGAAAAAAATGCAGAAGATATATTTAATGCTGGAGTCAATGTAATTACAAGCGGTAACCATATTTGGGATCAAAAAGAAACAATAGAGCATATAGCAAAAGAAAAAAGACTTCTAAGACCTGAAAATTTAATCGAAGGCACACCCGGAAAAGGCTTTGAAATTTATAATGTTCCTTCGGGAGAAAAAATAGCAGTATTGAATTTGATGGGAAATATTTTTATGAAAAAATGTGAAGATGTTTTTAAGACAGCAGAAAAAATATTTAACAAATTTAAACTTAAAAGAGATGCAGATTTTATCGTTGTAGATTTTCACGGAGAAATCACAAGTGAAAAGATGGCAATGGGACACTATTTAGATGGCAAAGCAACGTTGGTTATTGGTACCCACACACACGTACCGACGTCTGATTTTAGAGTTTTAGAAAACGGCACAGCTTATCAAAGTGATGCTGGAATGTGCGGGGACTATAATTCAGTAATTGGAATGAATAAGGAAAATTCCCTTAAAAAATTTTTCAACAATAAAGAAGCCAAAAAACATTTTCCTTCACTAGGTGAGGCAACATTGTCTGGAATAATAGTAGATGGAGATTTAAATACTGGTTTAGCAAAGTCAGCAAAACAGTTCCTTTTTGGCGGCGTATTAAAGGAAGTTAATTAATATGGCAGGGCATTCACATTGGGCTGGTATTAAGCATAAAAAAGGAAGAGCAGATAAACAAAAATCAAAAATTTTTTCTAAGATTTCAAAAGAAATTACGGTAGCTGCCAAGTTAGGAGACAAAGATCCAAATATGAATTTTAGATTAAGATCTGCGATTCAATTAGCCAGATCGGCTAACATGCCCAAAGAAAATGTTGAAAGAGCCATTAGTAAGTCGGAGGCTAACCAAAATATCAACTATAGTTGTATAAGATACGAGGGCATGGGACCGGGAAATATATATATTATAGTTGAAACTTTAACTGATAACAAAAATAGGACAGCTTCCAATGTTAGAACGATTTTTCAAAAGTATGGAGGAACTCTTGGTACTACGGGAGTAGCTTCGCACAATTTTAAGCAATTGGGAATTATTAGAATTGAAAAAAAAACTATTTCAGATGAAGTAATATTGGAATTAGCCGTTGAAGCGGGAGCCGAAGAATGCATTTCTAATGAAAACTTTCATGAAATATTTTGTGCTAAAGAACAATTTTATGAAGTTAAAACGGCAATTGAAAAAAAAGTTGATATTTTTATCCATTCAGGAATTGAATGGCATCCTTTAAATCAATTGAATCTAAAAGAAGATCAATATAAATCTGCTGTTAATTTATTAGAATCTCTAGAAGAAGATGACGATGTACAGAACGTTTATACAAATTTAAAAGGGAAAAAGTTAAATTAACAAATGATAATTTTTGGAATAGATCCTGGTGTAAGCGGGGCAATTTGTGTTTTAAAAGAAGGTAAAATTTTGGAAGTTTATGAAATGCCAACAATGATAGATGGAAAAAAAAATAAAAGACAAGTGAATGGCGCAGAAGTAACTAATATTTTTCTAAAAGAATTAAATAACAAATATAAAGCAAAAGTTGTTGTTGAACATGTAACAGCGATGCCAGGACAAGGAGTAACAAGCATGTTCAATTTTGGCCAATCGTTTGGTGTACTGAAAGGCATATGTGCAGCATTAAAACTGCCAATTTATTTTGTGAGACCTGTAAAATGGAAAAAACATTTTAACCTAATCAAAACAAATAAAGATGCTAGTCGCACTAAAGTTATTGAAATTTTTCCATATATTTCCTCAAAAATATCAAGAAAAAAAGACTCAAATAAAGCAGATTCAATATTAATTGGTAAATATTTTGAGGAAACCCAGAATACATGAATTTAATTAGAATAACACTGACAAATTCATGACACATTTTAGTGTAATTTAATTTCAATGGAAGCAGAAATAGCAACACAGGCAGTTGGACTAACAAGCTCTACGGATTTTTCATTAATAAATCTTTTTTTTAGGGCAGACATTGTCGTAAAAAGTGTAATTATTATTTTAATTTTGGCCTCAATTTATTCTTGGGCATTGATATTTGATAAATATAGGCTTTTTAAAAGAATTCATAAAAGCTCTTCAATTTTTGAAGATAAGTTTTGGAGTTCAAAATCTGCAGAAAATTTTTATAACAGTCTTCCAAACAAAACTAGAGATCCTATAGCAAATATATTTCGGTCTGCTATGGTTGAATTAATCAGATCAAAGTCTAAAAATAGCACCATCCAAACTGTGAGAGTTACTAGAGTTTTAGAAATTTCGACAGATAAAGAAATTCAATCTATTGAAAAAAATTTTTCTTTTTTAGCAACGGTAGGATCTACAGCGCCATTTATTGGATTATTTGGAACAGTTTGGGGTATCATGAACTCTTTTCAATCAATAGCAATATCTAGAAACACAAGTTTAGCTATAGTTGCGCCGGGAATCGCAGAAGCGCTATTTGCAACGGCATTGGGTTTGCTTGCAGCAGTGCCTGCTGTTGTGGCGTACAATAAGTTCAATAATGAGTCTAGAATATACGGAAGAAGAATAGAAAATTTTACAAAAAAATTTTTATCAATCATCTAATTTAAAATATGGCATTCAAATATAATCGCTCACAGACGGAACCAATGAGCGAAATCAATGTTACACCCTTTGTTGATGTGATGTTAGTTTTGTTGATTATATTTATGGTTACAGCACCATTATTAACTGTTGGTGTCCCTGTAGATTTGCCAGAAAGTTCCGCTGATTCCCTGCCTGAAGATCAGGAACCTTTAACGTTGTCAATTAACTCGAAGGGTGAAATCTTTATTCAAGAACATCAAGTTGAGTACGACAAAGTAGTAGCTAAAATTTTGGCTATTGCGAAAAATAGAACTGATACAAGAATTTATGTTAGGGGGGACAAAACAATAAATTATGGAAGAGTTTTAGAGATTATGGGTATGCTATCTGGCTCGGGTTTTACCAAGGTAGCTTTAATATCCGAACCTTATAAACAACGGTAATTTATTTATTTTAATGAATGAACAAAAGTATTTTTTTATCAGCCATTTTTCACATTATAATTATTAGTTTAACAGCCATAAGTTTTCCTTATATGATAAGAAAACCAATTGATTTACCTCCAATTATATCAGTAGAGTTAATACAAATTTCTGATTTTACCAACATTCCCTACGCCCCCAAAGCAAAAAAGATTTTGGAGAAGATTAAGAAAGAAAAAGAGAGGGTAGTTTCAGAACAGGCTCCTCCAAAGATAGTCAAAAAAGAAAAACCCGATGCGATTCCCCTTCCAAAAGATGCAAAAAAAAAGAAAAAAATAAAAACTAAAAAACAAAATCCCAAAAAAATTGAATCTGAAATAAAGCAAGTATCAGAATTTGAAAAAAAAGAGCTTTTCGATCCTGATCAAATTGCAGCATTAATTGATAAATCTAAAGTCGAAACAGCTGAAACTATGCATAAAAGTGATAAACTCACCCAAAGTCAGGACAAAAATTTCATAGCATCTGGTTTAACGCTAAGTGAAGAAGATGCATTAAAGGCCCAAATATTTGGTTGCTGGAGTATTCCCCTGGGTTTACCTTATAACGAAAATTTATTAGTAAGAATTAAACTAAAATTAAAAACAGATGGTACAGTAATTAAATCAGAAATTTTAGATCATGTAAGAATGAATACACCAGGACAAGGTTTTTATAAAGTATTAGCCGAAAGTGCGTTAAGGGCAATTAGGTTATGTCAACCATTAAGAGTTCCAACAACAGGTTATGATAGATGGAAGGATTTACAGCTTAATTTTGATGCGAACGAAATGCTAAAAGGATGAAAAACGTATTATTTTTAATTTTTTTACTTGTTGTTTTTTTTGCAAAAAGTTCTTTTGCATTAATCGAAATTGATATAACCAGAGGAAATTTAAACCCCCTTCCTGTTGCAGTTTCGCCTCTTTATGTTGAATCTAAGTCATCTGAAGCATTAAAAGAATTAAAAGTGGGTTCCGAAATATCAAAAATAATTGAAACTAATCTTTTAAGATCAGGTTTGTTTAATCCATTGGAAAAAGATTCTTTTGTCCAAAAGCCAGATATAGCTCATCTTAAACCACGCTTTGAAGATTGGAAATTAATTAAAGCCCAAGCTTTAATCACGGGAAAGATCAATATTACAGACGATAAATTAAGAGTAGAATTTAGGTTATGGGATGTTTTGGCAGCCAAAGAAATTATGGCTTTAGCGTTTACCACAGTGCCGGATAATTGGAGAAGAGTGGCCCATATAATTACAGATAAAATTTATGAAAGACTTACTGGAGAAGAGGGATATTTTGATACAAGGATAATTTATGTATCTGAAAAGGGTCCAAAAAATCGAAGAATAAAAAAATTAGCAATCATGGATCAAGATGGAGCCAACACAAAATATTTAACTTTAGGAAATGAGCTTGTTTTAACCCCAAGATTTAATCCAACAAATCAAATGGTGACCTATATGTCTTATTTTAGAAATTTACCAAGAGTTTATTTGTTAGATATTGAAACAGGTGTCCAGGAAGTGGTTGGTGAATTTCCTGGTATGACATTTGCGCCAAGATTTTCTCCAGATGGAAAAAAAATAATTATGAGTTTTGCAAAAGATGGTAATTCTGACATATTTACTATGAACTTAGAAACAAGAGTAGTTGAAAGAATAACTGAACATCCCGCAATAGATACATCTCCCTCTTATTCTCCAAATGGAAAATATATTTGTTTTAACTCTGACAGAAGTGGTTATCAACAAATTTATATAATGAGAAGCGATGGTTCTGGTGTTAAAAGAATTACATTTGGACAAGGAATATACGGTACACCAGTTTGGTCTCCGAGAGGAGATTTAATAGCATTTACAAAAATGTACAAAAATAGATTTTATATTGGAGTGATGAGGACGGATGGGTCGGGAGAGAGATTACTAACCGAAAATTATTATCAGGAAGCTCCATCCTGGTCACCAAATGGAAGGGTTTTAATTTTTTATAGGGAAACGAAATCTGGAAGTCAGGGAGAGGGATTTTCGGCTACATTGTGGTCGATTGATCTAACAGGCTATAATGAAAGATTGATCGAAACCTTAACAGATGCATCAGACCCATCTTGGTCATCTTTACTATCAAAGTAGGCATTATTTGGTTGAAATTTGACTTGCATCATGTATCTAGAAACATTAATGTTAAAAAAAAATCAAGGGAGTTCAAATATGGTTTTAGGGAATTCAATTAGAAGTGTATTATTGGTTATTATGGCGGCAATCATATTGTCCGCCTGCGCTACAAAGACAACAAAAAAAGTTGGAGATTATGAGATATCGAAAATTTCAGGAGATACTTTTACTGGTGATGAAACTGTTAAATATTTAGCTACAGGTGTTCCGGATAGAGTATTCTTTGCAACTAATAAATCGATCTTGACAACAGCATCAAGAGATACATTGAGAAAACAAGCCGCATGGTTAAGAGAAAATAAAAATATCAATGTAACCGTTGAAGGTCATTGCGATGAAAGAGGTACAAGGGAATATAATCTAGCCTTAGGTGAAAGAAGAGCAAATGCTGCAAAAGATTATCTTATGACTTATGGAATATCTGGTAATAGGATTTCTGTAATAAGTTACGGAAAGGAAAGACCAGTAAATGCTGGCTCTGGTCCTTTAGCTTGGTCACAAAATAGAAGATCTGTAACGGTCAAAGCTAACTAAATTTTTTTTATTTAAAGTTTTAAAGGAGACCTTGGAGACCTTGGAGACGTTTGTCCAGGGTCTTTTTTTTGCCATTATTTTAATTAGTAATAAAAAAATGTATAGATTGAAGGAATACCTAATATGTTTATTTGCAGTTATTCTTATATTAAATATTCAAAATAAATCATTTAGTGAGGAAAGTGAAATTTATGATATATTAAATGTCATACAAAAAGATTTGAGAACTTTAGAGAAGGCAGTTTATGCGGGAGATTCTTTTTCTACATCACAATCAAGCGATTCAAATCTATCCCAAGATACACTCACAAGACATTTATTAAAACTTTCGGATATCGAGCAACAGTTTCAAGAACTTACAAGCAAATTTGAGGAAATAAATTTTAAAATTGACAAACTTTCAAATAGAATTTCAAAAAATCAGGCTGACAGTCAATTACGATTTCAAGATTTAGAAAAAGCTAGGTTATCAGGTCGTTTACAGTCCACTGATATTGTAAGTGATCAACCAGAAAAGCAACTACCTGGTACTTCGGAAGCCCAAATTCTCGGTAGAATTAGTGATAAAGATTTAAAAGATACTCAAATAGTACAAAGCACTCAATCTGTGGAATCTACCAGTGCCGTTGTAACCGAAAAATATATTAGCGAGGAAAAAATTCTGCCTGAAGGGACACCAAAAGAACAATATGATTTTGCACTCAGCTTTGTAAAAGTTGGTGACTATGAAACCGCAGAAATTGCACTAAAAGAATTTGTTGATATGAATACCAAAGATGAACTTGCTGGTAGTGCACAATATTGGTATGCGGAAACGTTCAGAATTAGACAGCTCTATCAAGATGCGGCAACGGCATATTTAGATGGTTATCAAAAATATCCTAAAAGTGTCAAAGCTCCTGTCAATTTACTAAAGCTTGGAGTATCTTTAGTTCAAATTGGAGAAAAAGATCAGGGCTGCTCAATGATTACTGGAGTAAGCAAGCAATATCCAAAAGCAAGTCAATCTGTTCTTCAAAGAGCAAAATATGAAGAAAAAAAATTCGACTGCCCAACAAAAAAAAGTTAAATTCGATAGTAAATATCTTAAGGATCCAAAAATTGAGAAAGTATATTTAATTTTTAAGAAACAATTATATTTCCAAATTAAAAATGAAAAATTTTGCATTGGTGTATCCGGAGGACCAGATAGTCTTGCTCTAGCGTTTTTAAGTAAAATTTTTTCAAAAAAATTTAATAGTAAATTTGTA
Source organism: uncultured Candidatus Pelagibacter sp. (assembly GCA_913030805.1). GTDB lineage: Bacteria > Pseudomonadota > Alphaproteobacteria > Pelagibacterales > Pelagibacteraceae > AAA240-E13. The sequence continues at coordinate 73,654 of CAJWDL010000001.1, forward strand.
GCTTTAATAATTGATCATAATTTAAGAAAACAATCCGGAATTGAAGCACGAAAAGTTAAAAAAATTTTAACAAAGCACAAAATTAGAACCAAAATACTAACTTGGAAAGGCAAAATTCCAAAATCTAATATTCAATTTAATGCTCGAAATATTCGATATTTTCTGTTGAAAAAAGAGTGTAACAAATTGAACATTAAAAACTTAGTTTTGGCTCATCACGAAGGCGATCTAATAGAAAATTTCTTCATAAGGCTGTTCAGGGGAAGTGGCTTAAAAGGCTTATCTTCACTAAATATAAAAAGACATTCGGAAGACAATATTTTAAATTTGATTAGACCCTTAATCAATATTAAGAAAAATGAATTAATTTATATCTCAAAAAAAATTTTTAAATTTTATTTGACCGATCCATCAAATTTTAATGAAAAATTTTTACGTACAAAAATTAGAAATTATTTAGATGAATTTAAACTGGATGGGCTGGATATTAATAAAATAAAATTAACCTTAAGTAATTTACGATCAGCAAACGAATCTATAAATTTTTATAAAGAAAAATCTATCAAAAACTATGTAAGATATTTGCAATGCAATGCATGTTTTGTTAGTTATGGTTTATTTAATTATGAATCTGAAGAGGTTATTTTTAGAACGATTAACGATATTATCTCAAAAATTTCTAACAATTATTATCCACCAAGAGGAAAATATGTTAAAAATTTGATTACTAGAATAAAATCAAAAAAATTCAAGAAATCAACACTTGGTGGGTGCATAATTGAGAAAACCTATAATATCCTAATATTCAGAAAAGAGTTTGGGGCTTAATTTTAAATTGTGTGCTTATTTTATATATTATTATATTAGTTGGCCCCTTGTTTAACTTAGAATAAATCTTATTTTAATAGTATAGTATAGATATATGGATATTTATTATGAACTTTAGAAATTTGGTAATGTGGGCAATTATAGTTTTCCTAACGATAGGTCTCTATAATATGTTTAAAAATCCACAGAACGTACAGCAAAAAAACGATATATCTTTTTCAGATTTTTTAAAAGAAATTGATGACGGACGAGTGGCACAGGTTAATATTGAAGGAAATAATATTAGCGGAATACTTTCGAATGGAAAAAATTTTACTACTTATGCACCAAATGATCCTAACCTGGTAGAAAAATTATCTAATAAAGGAGTAGGTATTACTGCTACTCCAACAGAAGATAAAATGCCATCATTACTTGGTGTGCTATTGTCTTGGTTTCCTATGTTGCTTCTAATTGGTGTTTGGATATTTTTCATGCGTCAAATGCAAGGAGGCAGAGGTGGAGCGATGGGCTTTGGAAGGTCCAAAGCAAAACTGATAAGTGACTCGAAAAAAAAAGTAACTTTTGCTGATGTAGCAGGTGTTGATGAAGCAAAAGAGGAAGTGCAGGAAGTTGTAGAATTTTTAAAGGATCCTAGAAAATTTATGAGACTTGGTGGAAAAATACCTAAAGGTGCATTACTTGTAGGCCCTCCTGGGACAGGAAAAACTTTGTTAGCCAAAGCAATTGCAGGTGAAGCGGACGTCCCATTTTTTACAATATCCGGATCAGATTTTGTTGAAATGTTTGTTGGTGTAGGTGCTTCAAGAGTGAGAGATATGTTCGAACAAGGAAAAAAAAATGCCCCATGTATAATTTTTGTTGATGAATTAGATGCGGTAGGAAGAAGTAGGGGTGCGGGACTAGGCGGAGGCAATGACGAAAGAGAACAAACTCTTAATCAGATACTGGTAGAAATGGATGGTTTTGAAACAAACGAAGGTGTAGTTATAATTGCCGCAACCAATAGACCCGATGTATTAGATCCAGCGCTACTAAGACCAGGCAGATTTGACAGACAAGTAGTTGTTCCGTTGCCTGATATAGTTGGAAGAGAACAGATTCTAAAAATACATGCTAAAAAAATTTCACTAGGACCTAATATTAATTTGAAAACAATAGCTAGAGGAACTCCGGGATTTTCAGGAGCTGATTTGGCAAATTTAGTAAACGAAGCTGCATTATTGGCAGCAAGAACGAATAAAAGAATTGTTACAAAATCTGAATTTGAAGAAGCAAGAGATAAAGTAATGATGGGGGCAGAAAGAAAATCTAAAGTAATATCAGAGGACGACAAGAAAATTACCGCTTATCATGAAGCTGGACATGCTATAGTTTCTCTAAACGAAAAAGCTTGTGATCCAATACATAAAGCAACAATTATACCAAGAGGGATAGCTGGGGGTATGGTTATGCCATTACCAGAAAGAGATAGAGATTATCATTCAAAAGAATATTTTCATTCAATCATAGCTATGGCTATGGGAGGAAGGGTATCAGAAGAAATAATTTTAGGACATGATAAAATTACGACAGGTGCTATGCAGGACATAAAACAAGCTACTTCTACAGCAAGACGAATGGTTACAAGGTTTGGAATGAGTTCAGAATTAGGTCCCTTAACTTATGGAGATAATGAAGATGAGGTTTTTCTTGGAAGATCAATAACAAGACATCAACAAATGTCAGAAGATACCGCAAGAAAAATAGATACAGAGATTAAAAAAATAGTAGACGCAGGTTACAAAAAGGCAAAAAAAATATTAACAGAAAAAATAGATGATTTGCATAAATTGGCTAAAGCTTTAATGTTGTATGAGACGCTAACTGGTGATGAAATTAAAGATTTAATATTTAATAACAAAACTCCCGAAAGAGGAGAAGATCTAAAAGAAGACAAAAATAAAGAAACTTCTGCATTAGGTTCTTTGGGTTTAAAACCTAAATCTGCACATTAAGCGTTCATGGATGAGAAAATATTACACAAGGGCGTGTAATTTTTGCTATGGGGAGATAGCAAGAAATTTAATTTTAAATAATAAGGCCCTACCTTTAAATTCTAGACAGAATATAGCTTTTGATCAAATAGAAATTTTTCAAAGAAAACAAAATCAAGTTGTTGAAAGCAAAGTTTACTCAATTAAAGAAATTAAAAAGTTAGATAAAGAAATATTGCCTGAAATAGAAAAAGATATAAAAAATATAACCTTGGAAAGAAAAAGTATATTGGGATTGAGATTAGACAAACCTCAAATAATAGGGGTACTCAACATAACACCAGACAGTTTTTCCGATGGTGGATTATTTTTTGAAGAAACCAAAGCATATGAACAGGTAAAGCTAATGGTTGATAGTGGAGCCGCAATTATAGATATTGGCGGAGAATCGACTAGACCAGGATCGAAAACCGTTGATGAAAAAGAAGAATGGAAAAGAGTAAAAAACATTATTGTTAAATGTAAAAAAAATTTTCCAAAAGTTTTCTTATCCTTAGATACAAGAAAATCATATGTTATGAGCAAGGGTATTCAAAATGGAGTTGATATTATCAACGATGTATCTGGTTTAAATTTTGACAATGAATCATTTAATCTTATTAATTCGAAAAAACTCCCTTTTATTTTGCATCACATGCAGGGATCTCCAGAAACAATGCAAAACAATCCAATTTACAATGAAGTTTTGTTGGATATTTTTGATTTTTTTGAGGAAAAAATTAGTTTTTGTTTAAAAAAAAAATATAAAAAAGAATTTATTATTCTGGATCCAGGAATCGGATTTGGAAAAAATTTAGATCATAATTTAAGACTAATATCTAAAATCTCAATTTTTCACAGTTTAGGATGTCCAATCTTAATAGGAACCTCTAGAAAAAGATTTATAGAACAAATTGTAACAAAATTTGATACTCCTGACCGAACCGGAGGTACATTAGCATCAGTGTTGCATGGACTTTCTCAGGGAGTTCAGATATTCAGAATTCACAATGTTAAAGAAATTAATCAAGGGATATTAGTTTTTAATAAAATTTTGCATACAAATTAATCCATGAAAAATAAATATTTTGGAACAGACGGCATTAGAGGAACTGTCAATCAGATTAATATTACAGGAGATAAATTTTTTAAATTTGGTATTGCCGCTGGAGCATATTTTAAGACAAAAAAAAATAAAAAAGCTGTGATCGCGAAAGACACCAGATTGTCAGGCTATATGTTAGAAGCAGCTTTGGTTTCAGGTTTAATTTCTACCGGAATAGATGTTTTTCTTTTAGGCCCACTACCGTCAAATGGTCTTGCGATGTTAACAAAGTCAATGAGGGCAGATCTTGGCATAATGATAACAGCATCTCATAATTTACATGTTGATAACGGTATAAAATTATTTGGACCTGATGGATTAAAATTATCAGAAAAAGTAGAAAAATATATTGAAAAATTGATTGATCAAAAGATACAAAAATATCTTGTTATACCTACTGAACTTGGTAGAGCAAAAAGGCTGGAGGATGCTAATGCAAGATATATTGAAATTCTTAAAAATAATTTTCCAAGAAATTTTAACCTTGATGGGATGAAGATCGTTTTAGATTGCGCTAATGGCGCTGGATATAAAGCTGGTCCTTCAATTTTTACTGAATTAGGTGCTCAAATTATTGCTTTAGGAACTTCACCCAATGGACTTAATGTAAATAAAAATTGTGGATCAACATTTCCAAAATTAATGCAAAAAACTGTTTTGAAACATAAAGCAGATATAGGTATAGCTTTAGATGGTGATGCAGACAGAGTTATTATATGTGACGAAAAAGGCTCGTTGATTGATGGTGATCAAATATTAGCCTTAATTTCAAAGAGATGGAAAGATAAAAAAATTTTGAAAGGAGGTGTGATAGCGACTCATATGTCCAACCTTGGTTTAGAAAATTTTCTAAAAAAGCATAAAATAAATTTTATAAGGACAAAAGTTGGCGACAAATATGTTAAAGAAAAAATGAAAACTACTAATTATAATCTTGGTGGTGAGCAGTCAGGACATATTATTCTTGGTGATATGGCGACCACAGGAGATGGAATATTGGTATCTTTAGAAGTGTTATACATACTAAAAAAATATAAACAAAAACCAAGCAAAGTTTTAAGGGCTTTTCAGCCAGTACCACAAATTTTAAAGAATATGAAAGTTAAGAATCAAAACGTCATTAATAATAAAAATATTAAGAAAGCAATTTTAGAGGCTGAAAAAAATATATCGAAAAATGGAAGAATATTAGTGCGCAAATCAGGGACTGAATCTATTATACGAGTGATGGGTGAATCGCAAAATTATCAGAATCTGAAAAAAAATATAAATATTATAACAGCAGCTATTAAAAAATATTCATAGGAATTAATTTGTATCCACAATCTAGAGTTTTAATTATAGCCGGCTCCGACTCGGGTGGGGGTGCAGGCATTCAGGCGGATATAAAGACAGTTACATTGCTCGGTAGCTATGCAATGACAGCAGTAACCGCCGTAACAGCACAAAACACCATGGGTGTAAAAAAAATTACACTGATTCCAAAAAAAAATGTTCAAAAACAAATAACAATGATTTTAGATGATATTGGAGTTGATGCGGTAAAAATTGGAATGCTACATAGTGTGAGTACAATTAAATGCGTTTATCATATTTTAAAAAAATATAATTTAAAAAATATTGTTATAGATCCAGTTATGGTTGCAAAAGGAGGCGCAAGATTAATAAACAAAAATTCAATTATTTATTTAAAAAGACTGCTATTACCTTTGGCAAAACTTATTACACCTAATATACCCGAAGCAGAAGTATTGAGCGGTTGTTCAATTTCAAATAAAAAAGATATGATCCAAGTTGCAAAAAAAATTCTAAATATGGGACCAGAAAATGTGTTATTAAAAGGCGGACATCTAAGAAGTAAAATGATTTTTGATATTTTAGCCACGAAGAAAGAAATAAAAATTTTTCCAAAAAGAAAAATTAAAACAAAAAATACCCATGGTACCGGTTGTACATTATCCTCGGCTTTAGCAACCTGTTTGTCCCAAAAAAAAAGTATTATTAAATCATGTAAAATTTCCCTAAAGTACGTAGATCGTGCAATAACTTATGCCCCAGGTTATGGTAAAGGTTTTGGACCTTTAAATCACCTGGTATTAATTAACTCAAGAAATATAAATGTCTAATGTAGCTGTTATAGGTGCCCAGTGGGGAGACGAAGGTAAAGGAAAAATTGTTGACTGGCTTTCGGAAAAAGCGGACGTTGTAGTACGATTCCAAGGAGGTCACAATGCCGGACATACACTGGTAGTAAATGACATTACATATAAATTAAAACTTTTACCTTCAGGAGTTGTTAGAAAAAATAAAATTTCAATTATTGGCAACGGTGTAGTTATTGATCCTTGGGCTCTGCTAGATGAAATTAAACAAGTGGAAAATTTAGGAATAAAAATTAGTGACAAAAACTTATTTATTGCAGAGAATGCTACGTTAATTTTACCATTTCATAAAGAGCTAGACGGAATAAGAGAAGATTCAAAAGACACAGATAAGATAGGCACCACAAGGAGAGGAATAGGTCCGGCATACGAAGATAAAGTAGGAAGAAGAGGAATTAGAGTTATGGATTTAGCTAACGAAAAAAATTTGTCAAAAAAAATTGATGCTATTTTGTTTCATCATAATTCAATAAGAAAGGGGCTAGGAAAAAAAACGGTAGATAAAGAAGCATTAATGAAAGAGCTCATAAAAATTTCACCTGCAATTTTGAAATTTTCCATACCAGTTTGGAAAAAAATAGAAGAATTAAAGAAAAAAAACAAAACCATACTTTTCGAAGGTGCCCAAGGTATTTTATTGGACGTTGATCATGGCACATATCCTTACGTAACTTCATCAAATACAGTTGCAGGTGCATCATTGGTTGGCTCTGGATGCGGTCCAGATACTATTAATTACGTTCTTGGAATTGTTAAGGCTTACACTACTAGAGTAGGTGAAGGCCCATTTCCAACTGAATTAAAAAATGAAGTAGGAAAAAAAATTGGTGAAAGAGGAAAAGAATTTGGGACAGTCACTAATAGAAAAAGAAGATGTGGTTGGTTTGACGCTGTACTAGTTAAACAATCTTGCATTATATCTGGAATTAATGGAATAGCTTTAACAAAGATAGATGTATTAGATGAATTTAAAGAGTTGTATATATGCGTTGCTTATGAACTTCATGGAAAGGAAATTGATTATTTTCCAAGCGCACTACAAGATCAGATTGAAGTAAAGCCAATTTATAAACGAATGGATGGTTGGTTAAAAAATACAAAAGGTATAAAGAAGTGGGACGATCTTCCCACAAATGCTCAAAAATATATTTCGTTTATTCAAGATTTTTGCGGTGTTAAAATATCTAGTATTTCTACTAGCCCAAGCAGAGAAGATTCAATTTTAATTGAGGATCCGTTTAATCACTAATCAGCTGGTAGTAAATTTTTTGATTTAGCAGCATTCAACATGCACTTTTGAAGTTTGTCAAAAGCTTTGTTTTCTATTTGTCTGATTCTTTCTCTACTAATTTTGTATTTTTTACTTAGTTTATCTAAAGTAATTGGCTGATCATTAAGTCTTCTTGCATAGAGAATTTCTTTTTCTCTATCATTTAAAACGTTTATAGACTCTTCGAACAAACTTTTTCTTTGCTTAAGTTCTTGATTTTGAGAAATTTTCAATTCTTGGTCCATGGAATTATCAGCTAACCAATCTTGCCACTCATCTCCATTTTCTCCGACTAAATCATTTAGTGATTTTTCTTGGCCCATAAGCCTTCTATTCATTGATATCACTTCTTCATTACTAACATTCAGACGATCGGCAATTTCATCTACATGTTCTTTTTTTAGATCACCTTCAGATTTTGGGGTTATTTGATTTTTTAATTTTTTTAAGTTAAAAAAAAGTTTTTTTTGCGCAGTAGTTGTGCCTATTTTAACTAAACTCCATGACCTTAAAATATATTCTTGTATAGAGGCCTTAATCCACCACATAGCATAGGTCGCAAGCCTAAATCCTTTTTCTGGATCAAATTTTTTTACTGCTTTCATTAAACCAACATTTCCTTCTGATACCAATTCACTTACCGGCAAACCGTAACCTCGGTATCCCAAGGCAATTTTGGCAACTAGTCTTAGATGGCTGGTTACAAGTTTTTCTGCAGATTTTAAATTACCTCTATCCTTCCAACTTTTTGCCAACATATATTCTTCTTCAGCAGCAAGCATTGGAAATTTTTTTATTCGAACAAGATAATTAGATAAGCCTCCATCACTGGAAAGGCTTGGCAGATTATAAGTTGCTGTTTTAGTTGTCATAATTATTAATTTGAATACTATTTAATAAATTATTTGTCAAAAACAAGGCGTATTATTTGCCAAGATTTCTTAGTTTTTTAACCAATATTGACAAATTTTTCGGTAATGGAATTTCAAAATGAACTTCTTTGTTGCTTAATGGATGAACAAATCCAAGAGATTTTGCATGTAAAAATTGTCTGTCAATGTTTTTCATAATCGAATTTAACTCCATGTCTATCTTTTTAAATTTTTTATTTTTTTTTTTATACAGTTTATCTCCAACTATCGGGTTGCCTTTGTAAGTCATGTGAACTCTAATTTGGTGAGTTCTTCCGGAGTCCAATTTGCACTCAATTAAACTCAAGGTCGGGACTTTGTTATTTTGGAAAATTTTCAACGTTTTATAATTTGTAACAGCTGACTTGCCCTTTATTTGGCTTACCTCCATTAACTGTCTATTTCTATTGCTTCGGGTAATATAACTTTTAATAATTCCTTTTTGAGGCCTTAAACTTCCCCATACCAAAGCTTCATATTTTCTATTTATCGTATGGTCACTGAATTGTTTTGAAAGATTTATATGTGCCACATCATTTTTTGCAACAACCAAAAGTCCACTTGTGTCCTTGTCCAATCTATGTACGATGCCAGGTCTTAATTCCCCACCAATCGTAGACAAACTTCCCTTACAATAATTGACAAGCGCATTAACTAAAGTATTTTCAGCGTTACCAGCACCAGGATGCACCACAAGACCTGCTGGCTTATTGACTATGATTATATCATTGTCCTCAAAAATTATATCTAAATTATAATTGTATGGTTTAATATTAGTTTTTTTTGGTGGAGGAATTTTGATTATAAGATTATCCTCCAAATTAATTTTTTTTGATGGTTCGTAACAAATTTGATTATTAATTTTTACCATGTTCTCCAAAATCAAATTTTTTATTCTGGTTCTACTAAGATCAGTTATTTTAGAGCTGATAAAAACATCTAAACGTTTACCAGAAAATTGCTTATCTACCACCAGATTAATGACTTCTCTCATTTTTTCTATAATACCTTAAATTTCTATTATGAGCATTTTGATCACAAAATTTGATTTTAAAAATAATCTTGACATATCAATATATTCGACTAAATACGGAAAGTAATACTGCTAGTTCGGTGGAAAATAATGTGAAAAACATTAACTGTTCTCGCAACGGTAAAAGAACGTGAAGTACAAGTCCGAGCACCACCCAGTATAGCCCTCTGTCGAATGAAGACCGAGAAGAGTCTAATTCTACAATGAAAAATTAGCAGTGGCATTGAGATGGTAATAAATTTTTTAAAGTTAAAACTTTAAAAAATTGATGATTATGAAATGCTAACTATGCCAAGGATAATAATATCAATTTTAGTTTTGGTTCTTTCTTTAGGTAAATTATTTGCTGCTGATATCTCAGTTATAGTTATTGCGCCAAGTAAAAAAGCACAATCTCTTTCTACAGTTGGTTCATCGGTGACGGTTTATGATCAAGAATATCTAGATGATAATGAAGATTTTTTTTTAGGGGATATTTTATCGGATGGATCATCAATTAATTTTTTTCAGGGTGGTGGAGCAGGAACAATTTCTGGAATTCAATTAAGAGGTTTACCAAAGGCCTATTCGACGGTTTATATTGATGGGATTAAAATGTCAGATAACTCAACTCCAAAAAACGATTATTATTTTGATGATATTTTGTCTGGTCAAATTTCCAGGGTTGAAATATTGAAAGGTAACCAGAGCTCGGTTTATGGAAGTGGAGCGATGGGTGGTACAATAAATATTACCACTAAAAGAGGTCAACCAGGATTTCAAAAAGACTTTTTTTATAATACCGGATCTCATGGAACTCATAATTTAGGTTTTTCATTAGATGGAGCGAATGATGAAAGAGATTTTTATATTGGTTTGGAGAGATATCAAACAGATGGAATTTCACAGATGAGTCATAATGATGAGGATGATGCATACAAAAATCATACTTTAATTGCAAATTACGGATATAAAATTTCAGATAAAATCGGATTTACTACTAACTACAGATTCGTCAATGCTAGATTAGAATACGATTCTGTAAACAAAGATTATAGAAATGATTGGGATAATTCTCATGAAAAAGAGTCTACTGTTAATTTTGGTTTTTCATATAAACCAAATGTAAAGTTTACAAACAATTTAAATTTTACAAGTGCTTATAACAGCAGAACGGGTAATGATATACAGAGCGTTTATGACAGTAGATTTCAAAAAAATGGTTTCTGGTCATATCGAGACGCCATTAACTATAAAGGAATATACAATTTTAATTTAGATAACAGTGCAGTTTTTGGAATTGAGAAAGAATGGAATGAAATGGACTATGAAAAATACAATGGTCGTGATGATGCCATAGACCGTAAATATGCCGAAGAAGTTATTTCTCAATATGTTGATTTTCAATCGAGATTAACAAATAATTTATACGCCACAGCTGGTATAAGATTTGATGATCATACCGCAGCTGGACGCGAGCATAGCGAGCGGGTTTCCGTAGCTTATCTTTTTGATGATAAAAATACTAAACTTAAAAGCTCTTATGGCACAGGAATAAAATATCCCTCCCTTTATGAATTTTATAAAAATGCAGGCAGCTCTTCACTGGGAGCTGAGCATGGTAGAAGTTATGACTTTGGCATAGAAAAATCTTTTGCGGAAAAAGGTATTAGATTTGATATTACTTATTTCAATCATAAATATGAAGATATGATTGAAGGCCAAAAAAGAACTGGCTGGGTGCTTCAAAATGTTTCCGGCACAGTTAGGTCACAAGGTATTGAGTTATTTTCTCAATATAAATTCAGCGATATATTAAATTTTGATCTGAATTATACTTATAACTCCACCTACGATGGTGCAGATTTTGATGATCCAGATATGGGCTCACAGAGCAACGGCGCATTCACAAATTCTCAAATAGTTAGAATTCCCAGACATTTCATTAATTTATCCAGCAAAGTATCGCCTGTAAAAGATTTAAATATTACTTTACAAACAAAGTGGTCTGATGAAATGAGAGATTATGAAAATGTAAATAGTACGGTAGGCGGGGATCAAAGATTAAAATCTTTTTTGGTGAACGATCTAACGGCTGATTACAAATTGGCTAACGGATATAAAGCTTTTTTTAAAATAGATAACATCTTCGATGAAGTTTACAACACTGCTTTTGAATACAATCAAATGGACAGATCTTTTAATTTTGGAATAAAAAGGTCTTATTAGTGAGAAAATTGAATAATTAAGACTAGTTTTAAACAAGTTTATGTATTATATATTCCGAGAATGAGAAAATATTTAATAATTTCAGGGAAAGAAATATTTCCCATTGGTTTAGTTTTGTTATTAGCATTTTCTAGATTTATACCTCATCCACCTAATTTTACTCCAATAGTGGCTGCCGCAATAATGAGTGGTTATTTTTTTAAAAATATAAAATTGTCTTTTATTGTATTGATAATTTCCATGTTGTTCGTGGATATTTTCATTGGATTTTATAAACATATGTTTTTTGTTTATTTATCATTATTTTTAATAACTTTTATTTTCTTTAAAATATCTGACAAAATAAATTTCAAAAGTTTGTTTGTTTTTGGTTTTTTAGGTTCATTGATATTTTTTTTAGTTTCTAATTTTGGTGTATGGACTTTTGGAGTACTTTCTCCAGTTACTAACTTACCTTATGAAAAAAGTTTAAATGGTTTGATAAGTTGCTATTTTTTTGCAATACCCTTTTTTAAAAATACACTTTTGTCCACAGTAGTATTTTCTTATGCCGCTTTCCTTGCAAATCATTTTTATGAAAAAAAGGGGCAAAAGAAAATAGTAGAAAAATCTATCAAATAATTGGCGGGCCGCGAGGGACTCGAACCCCCAACCTCTGCGTCCGAAGCGCAGCGCTCTATCCAATTGAAGCTAGCAGCCCATAAATCTATTATTCACCAACATTAATTAGTGTACCTTTTTTTCTTGCTCCATAAAAAGCCAAATAAAATATAAAAACAGCTGAAGTAAAATAAATTAAATTTAATTTTAATGCAGTTAAAATATTTGAATAATTTACAACGTTATCTAGCAAAATAGATCTTACTTCTTCGAATATATAAACCAAAGGTAAGATTTTAGCCACCATTTGGAGCCAATCCGGTAAAATTGATAATGGATAATAAACACATCCCAAAGGAGCTAATAAAAAAAGTGATGACCAAGCTATGTTTTCAAAAGCAGGACCATATCTTAGAAGTCCAGAAGTAACCAATAACCCCAACGTAATTCCAAAAAGATATAAGCTCAAAAAGAGCAAAACTAATGAGGGACCCAAGGCAAATATGGAAACACCAAAGAAGGGAGCTGCAAGAAGTACCGCAGGTATTATCCCAATTAATGTTCTTAATAAAGCGGTTGCCGTTAGTGCCGTTATAATTTCACTAACTTTCAAAGGAGCAACAAACAAGTTGGTAAAATTTCTGCTCCAAATTTCTTCAAGAAATAACATATTAAAGCTAATACTTGATCGAAATAAAAAATCGTAAAGAATAGCCGAACTTAAGATAATACCCACGGTATGGTTATAAAGATCAGTATGTAATGTAAAAAATTTTGAAATAAAACCCCATAGTACTATTTGAATTGTGGGCCAATATATTAAATCTAAAATTCTAGGTAAAGAACCCTTAATTAAATATATATGCCGTAAAGATAGAGCGTACATTCTATGAAATTTCATATTATTCTCTCACAATTTTCAAAAACACTTCTTCTAAATTTTTTCTTCCATGTTTATTGATTAAATCACCGCTTGTTCCTCTATCAATTATTTCACCATTTTTCATCATCATTACTTCATGGCAAAGCCTTTCCACTTCATTCATATTGTGTGAAGCTAACAAAATGGTCGAACCTTTTTTGGAAGCAAAATCTTCAATAAAACCTCTAATATAGTCACCAACATCAGGATCAAGACTTGCTGTTGGCTCATCTAAAAAAAGTATTTCAGGATCGTTGATTAAAGCTTTAGCCAAAGACACTCTATTTTTTTGACCAGAAGAAAGTTCGCCAGTTTTTCTTGATCTAAATTCAAATAAGTTTAACTTTTCCATTAAATTATAAATTTTTTCTTTTAAATTCTTTACACCATATAGCTTACCGTAAACTTTTAGATTTTCTTCAACTGTTAGTTTCTTTGGTAACTCAATATATGGAGAAATAAAATTCATTTTTTCTAACAAACCTGTTCTATTATTTTCAATGTTATTATGATTAATAATAATACTTCCTGAGGTGGGTTTTATTAAACCCAACATCATACCTAAGGTGGTAGTTTTACCGCATCCATTTGGTCCAAGAAGGCCGATTATTTTACCTTTATTAATTTCAAAACTTATATTTTTCACAGCCCAAACATTGCCAAATTGTTTAGTTAAATTTTTTATTTCAATTGCCACCATGTTCATCTATTTGATGCTTTTTTTAATCTATCATTAATTGCCAAACCCAATCCGTGGCTGGGTATTCTACCAACGGCTATAGAACTATAGCCTTTTTTTTTTATCAATCTTAAAATACTAAATAAATTTTTAGCAGCCTCTCTCATATTTCCACTTTTACTTAAAGTGAAGTAATTATTCTTGTTCTTTGCTTTTTCTGAAAATTGAAGAAAAGCTTCATTTTTTTTTGGATAATTGGCATTTAATCTTACCGGTATTCCTGGAGAATAATGAAGTCCTAATTGTCCAGGAGATTTAATATTTTTTGAAAGTTTTTTTAATTTTATTTTACAGTGCAATACCGCTTCCAACTGTTCAATGGTAATTCCTCCCGGTCTTAAAATGGAGATTTTATCTGTTAAATCCACAATCGTAGATTCGAGTCCTATTTTGGTTTTTCCACCATTAAGAATTAATTTAATTTTATTTCCGAATTCATCTTTTACATCCGTCGCTGTAACGGAGCTTAATTTTGAAGAAATATTTGCACTAGGTGCTGCCAATGGAAAATTTAATTTAGATAATAAACTTTGGGTAATTTTATTTTTTGGAAATCGTATCGCGATTGTTTTTTTATTTGCATTTACATATTTTGATAATCTGGAGTTCTTTTTTTTATTGAGCACAAATGTTAAAGGACCAGGGCAAAATTTTCTAAACAATTTATTAAAAGCTTCATTTATTATGCAATCTTGTTTTAAATCACTGATGCTATAATAATGAACAATTAAAGGATTTTTTAAGGATCTTTTTTTGAGTGAAAATATTTTTTTTACAGCTTTATTTGAATATGCATTTCCAGCTAAACCATAGACAGTTTCTGTTGGTATAGCGACCACATTATTATTTGTTAAATATTTTTTGGCCTTTTCTATATTTGAATGGATATTTTTCATGTATAAATTAGTATGGATATAATATGAATTCTGAAAATATTCCAACTGATATAAAAAACAAGTCTATTGAAGAAGCCCAAAAAGAAGTATCAGAAATAATAGAAATATTGGAAAAAGAAGAAAATCTCGAGAATTCAATAGAAAAATATCATCGTTTGATTTTATTAAATAAATATATTGAACAAAAATTCAAAAATAAATCAAAAAATATATCAAAAAAAAATTTTGAAAACATACAAAATTCCTTATCAAAAAATTAATTTTTTATGTCAGGATTTCAAAACAAAATTAAACAGGTAGCAAGGGATACAGATAAATATCTACATCAATTATTCAAAAATCAGAACGTTAAATCCTATTTACTGAAACCAATGAAATATAGTTTATTTTCTGGTGGGAAAGGATTCAGATCGAAAATCATTGTTGATACAGGAAAAATATTTAATATTGACTATAATTTATTAAAAGCTTTGAGCGCAGCCGTAGAATGCGTTCATTCTTACTCTTTGATTCATGACGATTTGCCATGTATGGATGACGATGACACTCGAAGAGGCAAATTTTCAACTCATAAAAAGTTTGGAGAATCTACAGCTATTTTAACAGGCAATTCCTTATTGGCTTTAGCTTTTGAAATTCTGAGTGATAAAAAATTAAAAATAAAAAACAAAATTAAAACGGAGCTGATTCATTCTTTAGCTATTTGTTCAGGATATTCTGGTATGGCCGGAGGCCAATATTTAGACTTAAATTTTGAATACAAAAAAGTTAACAAATTACAACTAATGGAGATGCAATATAAAAAAACAGGAAATCTTTTCAGTTTCTGCTGTAGTAGTTCCGCAATAATTAAAGAAAAAAAATTATCTATAAAAAAAGATTTAAGCCAAATAGGATTACAAATAGGTTTGCTTTATCAAATAATTGATGATTTGATTGATTTTGGAGGAGATAGTAGCAAAGTTGGAAAACCAACTAAAAGGGATATTAAGAGAGGTAAGGCAACTTTAATTAGTTTGTTGGGCTATAATAATTCGTTGGAATTCGCAGAATCTTTAAAGAATAAACTTATTAATAAAATAAAGAAATATGGTAGAAAATCCTGTGATTTATTAGAATCACTTGAATATATAGTTCAGAGAGAAATTTAAATGCAAAATTATAGACAGTTAAATAATATAAATTATCCATCGGATCTAAAAAAACTAAATGTAGAAGAACTCAAGGAACTGGCAGTAGAACTGAGAACAGAATTAATTGATGTAGTTTCTGAAACAGGCGGTCATTTGGGAGCTGGTCTTGGTGTTATAGAACTTACTATAGCTCTTCATTATATTTTTGATACACCAAAAGACAAATTAGTTTGGGACGTGGGTCATCAATCTTATCCACACAAAATTCTAACGGGAAGAAAAAATGAAATTAGAACCCTAAGACAAGGAAATGGTCTTTCAGGTTTTACCAAAAGATCTGAAAGTGAATACGATACATTTGGAGCTGGTCATAGTTCAACTTCAATATCTTCTTGTTTGGGAATAGCTGTAGCAAAAAGTTTATCAAATAATCAAAACAATGTTGTTGCTGTTATAGGTGATGGGGCAATGAGTGCGGGTATGGCGTATGAGGCCATGAATAATGCTGGTATCACAAAATCAAAATTAGTCGTTATTTTGAATGACAACGATATGTCCATAGCAAGACCCGTAGGAGCTATGAGTTCTTATTTAGCAAGATTATTATCTGGAAAAATTTATTTTGGTTTTAGAAAAGCAATCAAGTTGATTACGTCTTCTTTTTCAGAACAATTTAGCAATAAAGCCCACAAAGCTGAAGATTTTTTGAAGGGTATGGTAACAGGTGGTACATTATTTAGTGAACTTGGATTTTATTATATTGGTCCAATTGATGGACATAATTTGGAAACATTATTGCCAGTATTGAAAAATGTTAAAAATTTTAAACATAAAGGACCTATTTTGATACACGCAATTACCAAAAAGGGAAAAGGATACGAACCTGCAGAGAAGGCAAGAGATAAGTATCATGGTGTTTCCAAATTTAATATAATTACTGGAGAGCAAAAAAAATCATCTTCGAAAATCCCTTCTTTCACAAAGATTTTTGCAGATACTTTAATTCAACATGCTGAGAAGGATACTAAAATAATTGGAATAACCGCGGCAATGCCATCGGGTACCGGAATGGATTTATTTGGTAATAAATTTCCAGATAGAATGTTTGATGTTGGCATTGCAGAACAACATGCCACAACATTTGCGGCTGGCTTAACAACCGAGGGCTATAAACCTTATGTAGCGATTTATTCAACTTTCCTTCAGAGAGCGTTTGATCAGGTAGTTCACGATGTAGCAATCCAAAGTTTACCCGTTAGATTTGCCATTGACAGAGCGGGACCGGTTGGAGCAGACGGTTCCACTCATGCTGGTTCTTTCGATATCGCGTATCTTACAACACTACCGAATTTTGTTGTTATGGCAGCAAGTGATGAAGCAGAATTAGTTAGAATGATAAATACTTCGACAATTATAAACGATAAACCTTGTGCTTTCAGATATCCCAGAGGAAATGGTTCTGGCGTAACTTTACCAGATATTGCTGAGATAATTTCCATTGGTAAAGGAAGGATTATAAAAGAAGGAAAAAATGTTGCAATTTTAAGTTTAGGAGCAAGACTACAAGAATGTTTAAAAGCATCTGAATTACTTAATCAAAAAGGAATTTCAGTTACAGTTGCGGATATGAGATTTGCAAAACCTATTGATCAAGATTTGATTTTAGAATTATGTTTAAATCATGAAGCATTAATAACTATCGAAGAAGGTTCGATCGGTGGATTTGGATCTCATGTAATGCAATTCTTATCAAACAGAGGAATATTTGATAAAGGAATAAAATTAAGATCTATGATTTTACCAGATATTTTTATTGATCAAGATACACAGGAAAATATATATAAAAAAGCTGGACTGGACTCTATATCTATTGAAGAAAAAGTTTTAGAAGCTCTAAAATCTAATGTTGTCTTGTCTAAGGCAAAATCAGTGAGCTAAATTTATTTACACTGAGCTTTATTCATTAGATAATGATCTAACAGTACACAATTCATCATAGCCTCACCAATAGGAACAGCTCTTATTCCAACACATGGGTCATGTCTGCCTTTAACAGAAATTTCAGTGTTTTTGCCTTTTTTATTTATCGTTTTTCTACTTAGCAATATAGAAGAAGTTGGTTTGACCGCAAAAGATACGATTATATCTTGACCAGATGAAATTCCTCCTAAAATTCCTCCTGCATTGTTGGATTTGAAAATAATTTTTTTTCCCTTTTGTCTAATTTCATCAGAACTCTCTAGTCCGTTTAGTAAAGCAGAATATATTCCTGATCCAATGTTTACTCCTTTGACTGCGTTTATACTCATTAATGCTGCCGTAATATCCGCGTCTAATTTTGAGTAAATAGGTGCACCCAAACCAATTGGTATTCCAAATGCTCTAATTTCGATAATTGCCCCACAAGACGAACCTGATTTTCGAACACCTAAAAGATATTTTTCCCACAATTTTACAACTGACTTATCAGGACAAAAGAAAGGATTTTTTGAAATTTCTTTATCTTTCCAATTTTTGGTATTGCATCCTAGCAAACCTAACTGAGTGACTGCAGCAATAACTTTAAATTTTTCCCCCAAATTTTTTTGCAATACTTTTTTTGCAATTGCTCCCGCTGCAACTCTTGATGCTGTTTCTCTAGCTGATTGACGTCCTCCACCTCTGTAGTCTCTGATTCCATATTTTATAAAATATGTATAATCAGCATGACCAGGTCTGAATTTATCTTTAATCGTTTCATAATCTTTTGAACGTGCGTCTTTATTATAAATAATCATGGAAATAGGTGTTCCTGTAGTTTTTCCGTCGAACAAACCTGATAAAATTTGTACTTTATCGGATTCTTTCCTTTGACTGGTAAATTTAGATCTACCCGGTCGTCTCCTATTCAAATCTTTTTGTACATCTTTTTCGTTGAGTGAGATGTTTGGAGGGCATCCGTCCACAACGCAGCCAATTGCAGGACCGTGAGACTCTCCCCAAGTTGTGAAACGAAACATCTTTCCAAAAGTATTAAATGACATTTTTTTATATTATATTATATAAGATATTTTAGCCAAATTATGAATGAAAAAAATTCTCTAGGATTAGATAAATGTTTTTTGGATTTGGACAATCCATTCGAATTATTTACAATCTGGATGGAAAAGGCAATAAAAAATGAGATTAACGATCCAAACGCTTTATCTTTGGCAACAACCGATAAATCTGGAAAACCTTCCGCTAGGATGGTTTTATTAAAAGGAACTAATGAAAAAGGATTTATTTTTTATACAAACTTAAAAAGTAAAAAAAGTTTAGATTTAAAAGAAAACCCGCAAGCATCAATGTGTTTTTATTGGAAAAGCTTGTTTCGTCAGGTAACAATAGATGGAGTGGTTGATAAAGTTACCGATCAAGTTGCCGACCATTACTTCAATAGCCGTATTTATAATAGTCGAATTGGTGCATGGGCATCTAGCCAATCAGAAGCTTTGCAAAACAAAGAAGAATTATTAGGAAAAATTGAAAAATATAAAAAAAAGTTTTCGAATCAAAAAAATGTTCCAAGGCCTCCTCATTGGTCAGGCTGGTGTTTAATACCGGATAGCATTGAATTTTGGCTAAGAGGTGAAAATAGAATTCATGAAAGATTAAGATACAACAAAGCAAACGATGGTTGGAAAAAGATATTGCTTTATCCTTAGAAAGATCGTTCCAAGCTAAAAGAAATTAAATTTTCTAATATGCTTTTTTCCTTAGAGGGTCTGAATATACTTAAAGAATTTAAAGCTAAATTTACAAAATGTTCTGCTTTTTTGTGACATTGATGAATAATTTTATATTTTGAAATTAATTTTAACATCATCTTAAAATCCCCTTCACTTCTCTCATCTTGTTTAAAAATTTTTTTTAATAATTTTTTTTCACTAATATTAGCTCGTTGATAAACGAGTATTGATGGTAATGTCACTTTTCCTTCAAAAAAATCATTGCCAATTTTTTTTCCAAACAAGTTTAAATTCGAATTATAATCCAATGTGTCGTCAGCTATTTGAAACGTAAGTCCCAAATTTTTTCCATAAAATCGCAATGAATCCTTTTCTTTGTTGTTTTTGTTTGTAATTATTCCGCCAACTTTTGTTGCTGCCGCAAAAAGAGCAGCAGTTTTTGAACCTATTATTTTTAGATAGACTTCTTCCAACATATCGATTTCACCCTTATGCTGTAATTGTAACACTTCACCTTGAGCAATTTTTGATGAAGTTGAAGATAAAAGTTTTAATACTTCATGATCGTTGTCTTCAACCATGATTTCAAAACATCGACTTAACAAATAATCACCTACCAATATAGAAGATTGGTTACCCCAAATTTTATTTGTTGTTTTTTTTCCTCTTCTGATTGTACTTTTATCTATAACATCATCATGCAAAAGAGTTGCACTATGAATCAATTCAACGCAGGCAGCTAAATTCACATCTCTAAGACCCTTTGAATATCCGCAAAGCTTAGAACATCCTAAAGTTAAAAGGGATCTAATTTTTTTACCGCCTGAATGCAAATGGTGAACAACCATTTGGTCAATCAAATCAACACTGCTTTCTAATCTCGATTTTATTTTTTCATCAACCAGGGAGATTTTCTGATCAACCGAAGATTTCAAATCATTGTAACAATCGTCGACTCTTCTTTTTAGCTGAATTACAGTACCCATATATTCAATAAAAATAATACATTAAAAAATATTTATTCACATCGTAATTGACGCACCTTGTTTGCTTCAACCTCAGGTAGCTTTATGCTTTACTTAAAACTTAAAAGGTTTTAAAAAATGGTATATTAAACAATCATTCATAATTAGCATGTTTTCATTTTTTAAAAAAATCAAAAAAGGCATATTCTCATATTTTAAGGATAAAAAAACTGTCTCCCATATTAGATTAAGCGGTGTCATTGGAAATGTTGGAAAATTTAAGCAGGGAATAGATTTTTCCAGTCAGCAGGAAATAATCAAAAAAGCTTTTTCAGTTGAAGAAATTGAAGCGGTAGCTATCTCAATAAATTCACCAGGAGGCTCTCCCGTTCAATCACATCTGATTTATAGCTATGTGAGAAAAATGGCTAAAGAAAAAAATGTTAAAGTGTTAGTTTTTGCTGAAGATGTAGCAGCATCAGGAGGATATTTAATTGCATGTGCTGGCGATGAAATTTACGCCAATTCAAGTTCAATTATTGGTTCCATAGGAGTTATTTATTCTTCCTTTGGATTACAAGAACTAATTAAGAAAGCAGGAATTCAAAGAAGAATATACACTGCGGGCAAAAATAAAAGCACTCTTGATCCATTTGTTGATGAAAAAAAAGAAGATATAGAAAGATTAAAGAAAATTCAGTTAGATCTTCATGCTGACTTTATCAAGGTGGTAGAAGAAAGCAGATCATCCAAACTAAAAAAAGAAGAAAACACAGATCTTTTTACGGGCGAATTTTGGTCAGGTTCTAAGTCAAAAGAATTAGGTTTGATTGATAACCTAGGTAATGCAGATGAAATACTCAAAGAGAAATTTGGCGAAGATGTTGTCATCAAAAAATTTGAAAAAGCAAAGGGTTGGCTCAGTAAAAAAATATCCGGAAGTAGTGAAAATCAAATTGAAGCATTAGTTCAGCTGTTAGAAGAAAGATCCATCTGGCAAAAATATGGTCTTTAATGAAAAAAAAAAAAAATAAAAAGAAAAAAATAAAAAAAAAAAATATATCAGTCCAGAAATTTCAAGATACAATATTAAATTTACAAAAGTATTGGGGTAACTATGGGTGTGTAATTTTGCAGCCGTATGATATGGAGGTTGGAGCTGGAACTTTTCATCCCGCAACAACCTTGAGATCTCTAGGAACCAAACCTTGGCGAGCAGCTTACGTGCAACCTTCGAGACGTCCATCAGATGGAAGATATGGTGATAATCCAAACAGATTACAACATTATTATCAATTTCAAGTTATAATTAAACCCTCGCCCAAAGAGATAAAAAAACTTTATTTAAAAAGTTTATCAGCTATTGGAATAAATTATAAAGATCATGACATCAGATTTGTTGAAGATGATTGGGAAAGTCCAACTTTAGGTGCGGCAGGACTTGGATGGGAAGTTTGGTGTGATGGTATGGAAATTACTCAATTTACTTATTTTCAGCAAATGGCTGGTATCGAATGTAAATCAGTATCTGTTGAACTAACTTATGGACTGGAACGAATATGTATGTTTACACAAAAAAAAAATAATGTATTTGATCTTTTATGGAATGACACTGGAATAAAATATAAAGATGTTTTTTATCAATCAGAAAAAGAATTTTCAGCGTATAATTTTGAACATGCCAATATAGATTTTCTGTTTAAGATTTTTGAAATGGTAGAAACCGAATGTAAATCATTATTAGACAAAAAATTGTCATTACCGGCTTACGACCAATGTTTAAAAGCTAGCCATGTTTTTAACCTATTAGATTCCAGGGGAGCCATTGGTGTGGCACAAAGAGCTGGCTACATTTCAAGAATTAGAGATTTAGTTAAACAAGCAGGATCTGTTTGGTTAGAAACCCAAACATAGCTGATGTCCGAACTGTTTTTAGAGTTGTTTAGCGAAGAAATACCTTCTGAATTACAAAAAAATGCTAGGGAAGGTATACTAAAACTTTTTACTGAAAGCTTTGACAAGCTAGATATCAATTTTAAATCAAAAAAATCTTACTCCACACCAAAAAGACTAGTTTTTTTCTTTGATGAAATACCAGAAAAAATAGAGAAAAAAGGAATGACCATTAAAGGTCCCAAAGTAGGCGCACCCGCTATTGCTTTGGAAGGTTTTATAAAATCAAATAATATAAATCGTGCAGAAGTTTTTGAACAAAACATAGAAAAAGGTAGATTTTTTTTTGCCAAAATTGGTCCAAAAATTACCCTGGTTAAACAAGAACTGGCTAAAATGATTCCAGATATTTTAAATAAATATTCTTGGAAAAAATCCATGAGATGGGCAGATCATAGTTTAGCCTGGGGAAGACCATTAAAATCAATTTTAGCCTTATTTGATAATCAGGTAATTCAATTTAGTTTTCATCATTTACTAAGCAGCAACCTTACATTTTCAGATGAAATTATTGAGGAAGGACAAAAAAAAATAAAGAATTTTAGATCTTACTTAAAATTATTAGACCGAAAAAAAATCATTTTAGATCAGAATCTCAGAAAACAGCTGATCGTAAAACAAATAGATAAAATTTGCAGGACAAGGAAGTTAAAAAAAAAATTAGATGAAAAATTATTAGATGAAGTAGTTGATCTTGTTGAAAAACCAAATGTTCTGGTAGGTAAATTTAACATGTCTTTTTTGAATATACCAAAAGAAATATTAATCACTTCCATGCAACAGCATCATAAATATTTTCCTCTATTTAACCAGGAAGATAATTTGACCAATATTTTTATTATTGTAACAAATTTAGAAGATAAAAAAGGACTTGTTAAGATTGGAAATGAAAGAGTAATTTCAGCTAGATTATCTGATGCAAAATTTTTTTGGGAAAAAAATAAAGCTCAAAGTTTAGTTAAACAAGTTGGCAAACTTAAATCAATTAATTTTTTTTCAAAATTAGGAACTATGTTTCATAAAGTTCAAAGAATTAGAAAACTTGGGGCAATGATTGCCGATCAACTTAATCTAAATAAAGAAAAAGTAGAAATTTCAGCTTCGATTTGTAAAGCAGATCTTCTTTCAGATTTAGTTGGCGAATATCCTGAACTTCAAGGTATTCTAGGCAGCCATTTTGCTAGTGCCCAAGGATTTGATGACGACATTTCCATGGCAATTATGGAGCATTATCTACCTTTAGGATTAGATGGCAAAATACCCAAGAAACCCATTAGTGTTGCCGTCTCCATTATAGATAAAATAGATACTCTTGTTGGTTTTTTTGGAATTGGAGAAAAACCTACAGGTTCCAAAGACCCTTTTGCATTGAGGAGAACCGCTTATGGGCTTTTGAGGATTATCATTGAAAATAATTTGTCTATTCAATTGAAAAATTTAACAAATTATTCAAACATTCTTTACCTAGAGCAGGGTTTCAAATTTCCAGATCAACTAAACTTAAATGTAATAACTAATTTTTTGAGAGATAGATTGAGAAATTATCTGAAAGTAAAAAAAGCAAGACATGATATTATTGAAGCCGTTACATCCTCACAAGTTTCCGATGATTTTGTTTCATTATACAAAAAATGTCTAACTCTTAATAAATATTTGAAAAAAGATTTGGGAAAAAATATATTAACGACCTACAAAAGAGCATCAAATATTTTGGATCAAGAAAAGAAAACAATTAATTCAAAAATTACAGGAGAACCTAATTCAATTTTATTTAATAAAAATGAAGAAAAACTTCTTTTTAATCAAATAAATGAAGTTAGGAAATATTTTTCTAGTGTGATAAAAAATGAAAATTACGAAAAAACATTAGAGATTTTGTCCGGTGCAAAAAGAACTACAGATAATTTTTTTGAAAATGTTGTAGTTAACGATGAAAATGAAAATATGAAGAAAAATAGGCTTGAATTATTAGAAATGTTTTGTAACACTTTTGATAATTTCATTGATTTTTCGAAGATAGAAGGGGCATAGTTGAGGAAGTTTATATTTAATTTTAGCAGTAAAAAACCAAAGAAAAACTTTAATGCTAAAAACGTCTTAGGTGGCAAGGGAGCCAATTTAGCCGAAATGGAAAAATTGGGTCTTCCTGTTCCTCCTGGATTTACAATTTCTACAAAAGTATGTGATTTGTTTTATAAGAACAAAAGAAAATTACCATCTTTTATTATTAAACTAATAAGAGAGGAATTAAAATTAATTGAAAAAGTATCAAAAAAAAAATTTGGAGATTTAAATAATCCCTTGCTTATTTCTGTTCGTTCCGGTGCAAAAGTTTCAATGCCAGGGATGATGGATACCATTTTAAATTTAGGACTTAACGATAAAACTGTTTTGGGTTTGATAAATAAAACATCCAACCCAAGGTTTGCACAGGATAGTTACAGAAGATTTATACAAATGTATGGTTCGGTGGTCTTAAATGTAAAAAGTTATCATTTTGAAGAATTAATTGAAAATTATAAACTTACCAAAGGTGTCATTGCGGATACAGATTTAGATGAAAACGACTGGGGTGGACTAATTAATAACTTCAAAGATTTGATTAAAAAAGAAACAAAAAAAGAATTTCCGCAAGATGTTTTAGAACAGCTATACGGTGCAATCAGCGCTGTTTTTCAGTCTTGGGAAAGTAAAAGAGCTAAAGTTTATAGAAGGCTTCACCATATTTCTGCAGATGGGGGGACGGCAGTAAATATACAGGCAATGGTTTTTGGAAACATGGGCAATGATTCAGCCACAGGTGTTGTTTTTACTAGAAATCCCTCAACCGGTGAAAAATTTTTATTTGGAGAATATTTAATTAATGCTCAAGGCGAGGATGTCGTTGCAGGCACCAGAACTCCTCAACACGTAACAAAAAAAGCAAGAATTATAGATGGAGTCAAAGAACCTTCCATGGAAGAGTCTCTGACCAAAGTTTACTTACAACTTAAAAAAATTCTTTTTCGTTTAGAAAAACACTACAAAGATATGCAAGATGTAGAATTTACAGTTGAAAATAATAAACTTTGGATACTTCAAACGAGATCGGGAAAACGAACAGCTAAATCTGCAATTAAAATTGCTGTAGATATGGTCAAAGAAAAACTAATTTCAAAAAAAGAAGCAGTTCTGAGAATCGATCCCAATACTTTGGATACATTATTACACCCAACGCTTGACAAAAAAGTAAATAAAAAAATTATTGCCTCAGGCTTGCCGGCTTCCCCAGGTGGTGCAAGTGGTAAAGTTGTTTTTTCTGCCGATGAAGCTGAAAGATTAAATGAAATGATGCAAAACTCTATTTTGGTTAGAACAGAAACATCCCCCGAAGATATTCATGGCATGCATGCCGCCAAAGGTATTTTAACTTCCAGAGGAGGTATGACAAGTCATGCAGCAGTAGTTGCAAGAGGAATGGGTAGACCATGTGTGTCAGGTTCGACCGAAATTAACATTGATTATGTAAATAAAATATTCAGGACAGGCGATGTTACTGTTAAAGAGGGAGATATAATCACAATTGATGGTTCAAGCGGTGAAATAATTTTAGGTGAAGTTTCAACTGTTAAACCAGAAATATCAGGTGATTTTTCTAAATTAATGAGTTGGGCTGACTCTTTTAGAAAACTTATAGTTAGAACAAATTCAGAAACTCCTGTTGACACAAAGACAGCAAGAGAATTTGGAGCAGAAGGCATTGGCCTGTGTAGAACTGAGCATATGTTTTTTGACGAAAAAAGAATTGTTTCAGTGAGACAAATGATACTTTCTAAAACAACGGAGGATCGTGAAGGAGCTTTAAAAAAACTTCTTCCTTATCAAAAAAATGATTTTGTAGAAATTTTTAAAATTATGAATGGTTTACCTGTGACAGTTAGACTGTTGGATCCTCCTTTACACGAGTTTTTACCAAAAACTGATAAAGATATCGAAAATATCGCTAAGGAATTAAACTTAACAGAGAAAGATATAAAATTTAGAATTGTTGAGCTTCACGAACAAAATCCCATGTTAGGACATAGAGGGTGTAGACTTGGTATTTCTTTTCCAGAAATTTACCATATGCAATGCGAGGCAATTTTTGAGGCGTTGGTTGAATGTAAAAAACAAAAAGTAAAATTAGTTATACCCGAAATAATGATTCCTTTGATTTCAACTGCGACTGAAATTAAAATACTTAGAGAGCTTGTAGAAAAAACAGCAAAAGAAGTTCAAAAAAAATATTCAATCAAAATAAAATATTATGTTGGTACAATGATTGAACTTCCCAGGGCAGCTTTGAGAGCTAAGGATATAGCAAAGTTTGCTGATTTTTTTAGTTTCGGAACTAATGATTTAACGCAGACAACATTCGGCATAAGCAGAGATGATTCTGGTAAATTTTTAAATGATTATGTGGAAAATAAAATATTCAACAAAGATCCATTTGTTAGCATTGACGAAAGAGGGGTTGGAGAATTAATTAAAATTGCAGCTAAACGTGGAAGGATGCAAAAAAGATCTCTTAAACTAGGAATTTGTGGAGAACACGGGGGCGATCCTTCAAGTATAGAATTTTGTGCTAGAGCTGGACTTAATTATGTTTCTTGTTCACCTTATAGAGTTCCTGTTGCTAGATTAGCAGCAGCACAAGCCCATCTGAAGAAAAAAAAATAATTTGTTTAAATTTCTAACTTAAAATTTACAGCTGGAACGCTATGAGTAATTTGTCCTACGGATATTCTTTTTACTCCAGTTGAGGCAATTTTTCTTACATTTTTTAGTGTGATACCGCCCGAAGCTTCCGTTTCATAAAGTTTATAGGACAGTTTGATTCCTTTTCTAAGATTATTGAGATTCATATTATCAAATAATATCCTGTCAAATTTTAAGCTCATGACTTTTTTAAGCTGGTTAAGGTTGTCCACCTCTACAGTAATTTTTTTTCCCTTTCTATTTCTAATAGCTTTTTTGACTAATTTACGGATATCTCCTTCTATGGCGATATGATTGTCTTTTATTAAAATTTCATCACTAAGGTTAAATCTATGATTAAGTCCTCCCCCCAATCTAACCCCATATTTTTGTATTAATCTTAAATTTGGCAAAGTTTTTCTGGTACAACAAATTTTACAAGATTTTCCCTTCACTTTACTGACGAATTTGTTCGTTGTTGTTGCTACTCCCGAAATTAAACTTAAAAAATTAAGAGCTACTCTTTCGCTTTTTAGGATTCCCTTAGCATTTCCAGTTATTATAGCTACGACTTTTCCTTTATTTATTTTTCTACCGTCTTTTGTTTTTGTCTTAAAATTAATTTTTTTATCTGAATATTTGAAGGCTTCTTTTGCAAAATTTAAACCTCCCATTATACCTGCTTGATTTGAAATTATTTTTGCTTTAATTTTTTTTTTATTTTTAATAAGTTGACTGGTAACATCACCATTTGGACGTAAATCTTCCAATATGGCATTTTTTACTAGATTTTTAATGTATTTTTGATTTAAAGAATTTTTTTTTTTTATCACGTTTTAATGACTACGACCTATGCCAGCCATACGTTCAACGGCTTTTCTTGCTTTTCTGGATATTATTTCCGGTATAAGAATTTCATTAGTTTCAGTTTCAAGACAATCTAAAATTTTAGGTAAGGTGATTGTTTTCATGTACGGACATAAATTACACGGTCTAACGAACTGAACATTTGGATTTTCAATCTGAACATTGTCGCTCATTGAGCATTCGGTAACCAACATAACTTTTTCTGGCTGTTTTTTATTAACATATTTAGCCATGCCCGTTGTTGAACCGGTAAAATCAGAAACCGCAATAACTCCTGGAGAACATTCGGGATGTGAAAGAATCTTAATTCCAGGGTTTTGTTTTTTGACGTAATTAATTTCTTGTGCACTAAATCTTTCATGCACAATGCAAGTACCAACCCAAGATATAATTTGGACTTTTGTTTTTGTTGAAATGTATTTTGCCATATATTGATCCGGCAAAAAAATAACTTTGCTTGCGCCCAATGACTCGACTACCTGGACAGCATTGGCAGATGTGCAGCAAATATCTGATTCAGCTTTTACCTCAGCAGAGGTATTTACATAGCTTACAACAGGTACACCGGGGTATTTTTCTTTAAGTAGTCTTACATCTTTTCCTGTAATTGATGAGGCCAATGAACATCCCGCACCCATATCCGGTAATAATACTTTTTTTATTGGATTCATTAATTTTGCAGTTTCCGCCATAAAGTGAACTCCGCACAATACAATTATGTCAGCTTCCGTTTTTGATGCTTCGATTGCCAAGGCCAGTGAATCAGCGGCTACATCAGAAACTCCATGAAAAATTTCAGGCGTTTGATAGTTATGTGTCAACACCACAGCATTTTTTTCCTTTTTTAGCATATTAATTTTGTGAATAAGCGGAGCATGAAATGACCACTCAATTTCAGGAATAACTTTAGAAACCTTTTGATAAATTGGATCTGTTGCTTTTTTTATTTCAGCGTTTAATTGCATATATAAAATCTATCAACTTGCAGATAAATTGTCATTCATTTATTCTGTCGCACAATGCGGCCATGCTGAAACTGGTAGACAGACTTGGTTGAGGGCCAAGTGGGAATTTCCTATGAGAGTTCGAGTCTCTCTGGCCGCACCAAAAATCATTATTTTTTAATTCACTAATTTTAATTAATTAAATGATAGATATTTGTTGTTTTTCTTGCTTATTCATAAATTAATATAATATATTATTTTGACTTTTATATAATAGCTTACACAAAAATAATAAATAGAAAACTATATTATTTAATGAGCATATTAGAATTTATAAAAAAATCACCCAAGGCAGAATTGCATTTGCATATAGAGGGATCTCTTGAACCAGAGCAAATGTTTAAACTAGCTAAAAGAAATAATATTCAAATTCCATTTAAAAATATTGTTGATGTTAAAAAAGCATATAACTTTAATAATTTAGAGTCTTTTTTAAAAATATATTACGAAAGTGCAAAAATTTTAATAAATGAACAAGATTTTTTTGATTTAACATGGGCTTATGCATTAAAATGCAAAGAAGAAAATATAGTTCATACTGAAATTTTTTTTGATCCTCAAGCGCACACAGATAGAGGAATTGATTTTGATTTTGTAATAAATGGAATTTATAAAGCTTTACAAAAAGCGAAAAAGGATTTTGGTTTGAGTTCTAAAATTATAATGTGTTTTCTCAGGCATTTAGATGAATCTTCAGGATTCAAAATTTTAGAAAAGGCTCTTAAGCACAAAGATAAAATTTGTGGAGTTGGATTAGACTCATCTGAATTAGGTCATCCTCCAAGTAAATTTAAAAAATTATTTAAAAAAGCAATTAAAAATAACTTTATAACTGTTGCTCACGCAGGCGAAGAGGGACCGCCTGAATATATATGGGAAGCATTAAATCTTCTTAATGTAAAAAGAATTGACCACGGTGTTCAATGCTTAAAAGATGAAAAATTAGTTGAAGAATTATCTAAAAATCAAATTCCTTTAACAGTTTGTCCTCTTTCAAACATAAAATTAAGAGTTTTTGATAAATTGAAAGATCATAATTTAAAAAAAATGTTAGATAAAAAATTAATGACAATGGTTAATTCAGACGATCCTGCATACTTTGGTGGCTATTTAAATAAAAATTTAATTGAAACACAGACAGCATTGAATCTCTCCCAAGAAGAGATAAAAACACTTCTTATTAATTCTTTTAAATCATCATTTCTAGACGAGAAAAAAAAGGAAGAGTGGATTTCTAAAATTTAAATCCATTCAGGTTTATGTATTTTAATTTTTGATTTGCCACAATCAAGTGCCGTTTTTACAAAATCTATTAAGTCCGGATCAACAACTTTAATCAATGCAAAAGGGTAAGATTTATCTATCTGGCCGCACCAAAATTCTAGATTTTTTGATATGCATCCTTTATAGATCTAAAAATGAAAAAAAATCAGTCTAGATTCAGGAAAAAGTTATATGATAAAAAGGATTTTCCCAAAATCAAGACTATTCCAAAAAAATTAAGCAAATCTTGGGGAAAGGGAAAGTTTGTATTACCTTCTCCACTAGAGGTCAACACCTTGATGAAAAAAGTACCAAAAGGAAAATTAACAACCATTAATGAAATAAGGAGAAAACTTGCCAAAAAGCATAAGACAACAACCGCATGCCCTATCGTGACCGGTATCTTCGCATGGATAGCGGCAAATGCAGCCGAGGAAGACATAAAGGATGGAAGAAAAAAAGTAACTCCGTATTGGAGAACAATAAAATCTGACGGCAAGATAAACGAGAAATATCCAGGAGGAATATTCTTACAAAAAAGAAAACTTAGTAATGAAAATCATAAAATTGTATTAAAAGGAAAAAATTATTTTGTGAAAGATTTTGAAAACAAACTGACTAAATTGTAATGAAAAAACTATCTTTAAAAGCAAGTTGCCTGTGCGGTGGCATACAGTTGAGAACGCATGGATATCACCGCGATGTTCATAATTGTCATTGTATACAGTGTATGAAGACACATGGCCACTATGCGGCGTATACAAATGTTCAAGAACAAAATGTTAAATTTTTAAAAAAAAGAACATTAAAGTGGTTTAGATCTTCAAAAAGAGCCAAAAAAGGATTTTGTAGGAAGTGTGGAGCAAGTTTATTTTTTAAGGTTATAGGCAGCAACATTGTTCACATTGCAGCTGGAATGTTTAATGGACCAACCAAACTAAAAACTAAAATGAACATATTCGTTAAACGAAAGCTGGATTATTATAAACTCGATAATCGTCTAGCAACGTTTAAACGTTATCCAAAATAGAAAAAATATTTCTACACGTGTTTTTGGTTATCTAACATATATAAGAATAATTTTTTAAGGAACTTGACACAAGGGCATCCCTTCGTCTTTAAATCAATTTAAGTCACATCATGACATTTACAAATTGATTTATGTCAATAAGACTTTTTTTTTCTTAACTATATTATTAGTATATCAACTTTATAATGTATGGAAAATAATTAAACAAATCAATGACTAAACACGATGTGGAAATAAGACGTTATCTGGCATGGAGAAGGAAAGTCAGAGGGAAGCCAATCTCTATTAGACTTTATGAAATAATATATGTAGGGCTTACGATGCTCTGGTCCAAAATGGAAAAACCTCCCCTAAGAACTGTAATTTATAAATTTATTGAACGCAAAGAATATGAAGAAGATCTTATGAGCGGTCAATTATTTCGAAAATTAATTAAAGAAATTAAGGAAAATCCCAGTGAAGATGAAACCGGGTATTATCTTTCAGATTCTAGAGAACTACTAACTCATGAAGATATTAAACAAATCGAAAAAGAAAAAGATTTAGTTATAAAAGAATTATCCACAAACAATTTAATCGAACGATATGAAAAGGTTTTTAAATTATGTAAACTTTATCAATCTTGGGCGTTAAAAAAAAAATCACAACAAGCCGAAGATATTACCAGACAAGAATCCTTTGAAATCTATCCCTATTTACCTTTAAATTTATAATGACTTCTAAAGTTTCCTATATTATTTATTTAGCTTTCTTTCCAATGATATAGCTCAACACCAGAAGGGTGACAGGCCAAGTTGCTATAAAAATGCCCCAGTGTTCTGCGTGAGATTCCATCAGAACCGATCTTAATATCGGATCTTCAATGTTTTTAAAGACCTGCTTTCCGATTTCAACTTCTGGTCCAAAGTGCCACATCATCCACGAAAGTGGAATTGAAATAATCCCTAGCCAAAATAAAATTTGTGATAATGGTTTCATTTTTTACTCCATTTCTTTGTGCCATACTATAACCGTAGCCATTTGGGTGCAAATATTTTTATGGTTCCGGATTCACACTGTAAATTTTCATTTAAAAACTTATTGATACTTGGATCTGTGAGTTTTACAATTGCAAAAGGGTAAGGTTGATCAATAAGAATTCTGCCTACTTCGAAATTTTGAAATTTGATTACTTCATTTTCATTAATCTTACCTTTCATTAATTTAACTGGTAGCAGTCTTCTTTTTAACTTGCTTCTTAATTTAATCCGGGAAGTATTCTCTTGGCCAATATAACAACCTTTCTTAAAATCTATGGCATTTAATTCTTCGAGATTATTTTCAATGCCAAAAATTTTTTCTTTTAACTTACTTAAATTTTTTTCAGGTATGCCAATTTCATAACATTTGTTGTAGTAATTATCTTTATTTGCAATTTTTAGATTCAATTTTTTAATTGATAGATGTAATTTTTCTAATGAAGAAATTAATCTAGCACCTACAAGTTCATTCCTTGGATCTATAAAAATTGGATTTGTTCTATATTGCATTGTAAAACCTAAAGAATTTTTGCTATTTTCCAAAGAAACAAACTTGTCTTTTGAAATTACTGCAGCAACATAATCATTGCTTTTATTGTTACAATTTATTTTTGATCTTAATTTGTAATTGGAAAATATTTCAATTAATTGTTCAACATTTGATTTTTCGCAATCAAGCAGATAACCGTCGTTGTGTTTAATAATAAAAAAATCTATGAGATATTTGCCTTGGGGTGTCAAAATTGAAGCAAAAGAGGAATTATTATCTGTAACGGCATTGATATTATTAGTAATAATATTCTGCAAAAAATCTTTAGCATCTTCGCCATTTATGAAAACAAAACCTCTATCTTCTAAGATATATATTTCATCTATGTTCATATTTGAAAGTTATTACCTTATAATATAGTTAATAATTCTAAAATGTCAGAATCTTTTGATTTAATTGTTAAAAATGGGTTATGCTTTATTGAAGGAAATTTAAAAAAAGTTGATATTGGTATAAAGGACTCATTAATTAGAGAAATTAAAGAATTATCAGCATTTAAAACAAGTCAAGTTGTTGATGCAAAAAATTTATTGGTATTACCTGGCGCCATAGATACCCAGGTCCATTTTAGAGAACCGGGCGCAACTGATTCAGAAGATTTATATTCTGGAAGTCGTGCTGCAATTATGGGTGGCATAACATCTATATTTGAGATGCCAAATACTAATCCATCAACCTCTAGTAAAAAGGAATTTTTAAAAAAAATTAATTTGGCAAACAACAGAATGTTTTGCAATTATGCTTTTTATTTTGGTGCAACTCCTAATAATTTCAAAGAATTAAGAGAGTTAGATAATTTAGAAGGATGTTGTGGGGTCAAATTATTTGTTGGTTCATCAACTGGCGATTTGTTAGTAAAAAATGAATTAGATATTGAAAAAGTTTTTTCTAGCAGTTCAAAAATAATATCTGTTCATTCTGAGGATGAAGAGATATTAAATTTAAGAAAACGATTAATAGAAAAAGGAAAAGTATTATCCCACACAATTTGGAGAAATGAAGAATGTGCCATTTCCTCTACAAGGAGAATTATAAGAATAGCAGAACGACTGAACAAAAAAGCACATATATTACATGTATCTACAAAAGAAGAAATTGATTTTTTATCAAAGCATAAAGGAAACATTACATTCGAAATTACCCCTCAACATTTAAGTTTAACTTCTCCAAGCTGTTATGAAAAATTAGGAACTCTAGCACAAATGAATCCTCCTATTCGAACAAAGGAACACCAAGATAAACTTTGGTATGCAATAAAACATAACATAGCAGATATTATTGGATCAGATCATGCTCCGCACTTGAGAAAAAATAAAAAAAAACAATATCCAGAGTCTCCATCCGGAATGCCAGGGGTACAAACTTTAGTTCCAATTATGCTAGATCATGTAAATAGAAAAAAATTAACAATTGAGCAATTTGTACGACTCGTAAGTGAAAATCCAGCTAAAATATTCAACATTAAAAAAAAAGGATTTATAATAAAAGGTTATGAAGCAGATCTAACTATTGTTGATATGAATAAAGTTGTAAAAATTGATAACGACAAAATAAAGAGCAAATGTAAATGGTCACCTTTTCATGGCGTCGAAGTTAAAGGATTTCCTGTAATTACAATTGTTAATGGCGAAATTAAAATGAAAAACGGCAAGATAACGGGTAAACCAGAAGGAAAACCGCTAAAATTTTAAAATTTTTTGTTGAATTATCTTTAAGATTTACTTAATTAATTTGCTTTAAAATTAAACTTGATAACATAGGAAAATTAACCAACAAAAGGTTTTCATGAGTAAAGTCAAAATAATTGTAATAGCATTGGTGGCATTGATTGGAATATCAAGTAACGCTTATTCAAAGGTAGCTTTGCTTCAGCCCGATGATTTTGTTGGATTTACTTTTTGGCTTGTGTCAATAGCTTGCCTAGCAACTACGGCGTTTTTTTTTCTAGAACATAGTTCAGTTACTCGGGCTTGGAAAGCTCCAATTGCTGTTGCAGGCATAGTTACCGGCATTGCTTTCATACACTCCATGTATGTGGGCAACATATGGGTTGCAACTGGCGACTCTCCAATAATTTATAGATACGTTGACTGGTTAATTACCATGCCACTGCTAACTATACAATTTTACCTAGTGCTATCTGTAGTTAAAAAAGTTTCACCAATATTATTTTGGAAGTTTTTGATTGCCCCATTAGTAATGGTACTTGGTTGCTATGCTGGCGAAGCCGGATATATTTCGTCTTTCCTAGGTTTTGTTATATGGATGGTGGGATGGATATATATTTTATACGAAATATTTCCAGGGGAGGCCGGAAGACTTTGTGCTAAATCCACTAATGGAGAACTAGTTACAGCATTTGGAAAAATGAGAATGATTGTAGTAATTGGTTGGACAATATATCCTTTGGGGTATGTTTTTGGATATTTAACCGGTGGTATAGATTCCAACACATTAAATGTTATTTATAACTTTGCGGATTTCATTAACAAAATTGCTTTTGCTTTGGTTATTTGGGTTGCTGCTCGTAACCAATATTAATGAATCAAGATGATAATAATAAGAATTTTAATTGTTAAAAAATAGAACCAGTATTCTTTGCTTGCTCAATTTTTTTGTAATTTATAAGTAAATTTTCATGGCAAAAATAACTTATATTGAGCACACAAACAAAAAACACATTGTCGAAGTACCTAGTAACATGAGTGTTATGGAAGGAGCAATACAGAATAATATTCCCGGTATTGATGCAGACTGCGGTGGATCAATGGCATGTGCTACATGTCATGTTTATGTCGATAAAAAATGGTTTGATAAACTTAAGAAAAAGAACGAAGGTGAGGAAGATATGTTGGATATGGTCTGTCAACCAAATAAATTTAGTCGATTAAGTTGTCAGTTGATAGTTTCTAATGAACTTGATGGGTTAATTTTAAGAATGCCATCAAAACAAGGTTAATTAAATGATTTCAACGGATGTTCTAATTGTTGGCGCAGGACCTGCTGCTTTGTTTACTGTACAACAATTAGGTTTATTAGGTTTAAAAGCTGAAGTTGTCGATAACCTAGATAAGGTGGGAGGTCAGTGTAGTGAACTTTATCCTGATAAACCAATATATGACATTCCTGCAATTCCAGAATGTACGGGAGAAACTCTAATTAAAAATTTAATGAAGCAAATAGAACCTTTTAATACTAATTTTCATTTAAATGAAAGAGTAGATCAATTAGTAAAGGAGGGAACTAAATGGAAAATTACTACAAATAGAAAAAAGGTATTCATCACACCCAGTGTAATTATAGCCGGCGGAGTTGGTTCTTTTGAGCCCAGAAAATTTCCTTTAAAAGAAGCTGAAAAATTTGAGGATAGTGGTGTTTTTTATTCAATCAGAGATA
Organism: uncultured Candidatus Pelagibacter sp.; assembly: GCA_913030805.1. Taxonomy (GTDB): domain Bacteria; phylum Pseudomonadota; class Alphaproteobacteria; order Pelagibacterales; family Pelagibacteraceae; genus AAA240-E13. The sequence goes on from CAJWDL010000001.1 coordinate 109,949, forward strand.
AAAAATATTTTGATAATAAAAAAATTTGTATTTTTGGTGGAGGGGACTCGGCGCTTGATTGGTCAATAGAATTATCCAAAAATTCTAAAGTTGTTTTAGTACATAGAAGATCAGAGTTTAGGGGGACATCCAAAAATGTTGAAACTATTAAAAGGTTTGAAAAAGATGGAAAAATTCAAATTAAAACACCTTATCAAATAAATTCTATTGAAGGAGATGATAAAATTACATCTATTACAATAAAGGACGATGAAGGAAAAATAAAAAAGATTGATACAGATTATATTCTTGGTTTTTTTGGTTTGGTTATGAAATTAGGGCCAATAGCAGAATGGGGACTAAATTTAGACAAAAAACATATAACTGTTAGTACAGAAAACTTTCAAACCGATAAGGAAGGAATATTTGCTATCGGGGATATTTGTACCTATCCAGGTAAAATTAAATTAATTTTATCAAGTTTTCATGAGGGTGCATTGGCGGCTAGAGGATGTTTTGAATTAGCTAGGCCTAACGAAAAATATAGACATGAATTCACAACAACGTCTAAAATCATCCATGAGAGATTAGGTAAAAAAAAATCATAGAGCTGTATGATAGAATTATTTTATTCGCCGACACCGAATGGAAGAAAAGTGTCTATCATGTTAGAGGAAACTAAGATCAACTATAAAATAACACATATTGATTTAAGTAAAGATGAACAATTTAAACCTGAATTTCTTAAACTTAATCCCTACGGAAAAATTCCAGTAATAATTGATCATGAAAAAAATTTAGTTCTTATAGAGTCAGGTGCTATACTTATTTATTTAGCCAAAAAAAGTAAACAGTTCCTTCCTCAGGAAAATGAAACCAAAATCTTTGAATGGCTAATGTTTCAAATGGGCAATGTTGGGCCAATGCTTGGTCAGCATCATCATTTTCATCATTTTAATCCTGAAAAAAGTAAATATGCCGAAGATCGATTTTTTAAGAATTCTGTTCGAGTCTATGAAGTTTTAGATAGAGCTTTGAGTAAAAATAATTATTTAGCTGGTGAAGATTATTCAATAGCCGATATAGCAACTTTTCCCTGGATCGCTAGGCACGAATGGCATGACATTGGTTTAAAAAAATATAAACATTTAAGCAGATGGTATAAATCTATTTCTAATAGGTGGGCTGTAAAAAAAGGATACGATTGTTTAAATACCGGAGAAAAAATACCTAAGATAAAATTATAATTCCACGTGAATTTTTTCCTCTTTTTCGTGTTTTTCTTGCGCAGTAATGCACAAAGTTGCAATAGGTCTTGCGATTAACCTTTTCAGACCAATTGGCTCACCTGTCTCTTCACAAAATCCATAGGTTCCCTCCTTTAATCTCCTTAAAGCTGCATCAATTTTAGAAACAAGTTTTATCTGTCTATTTACCGTTCTAATTTCCACATTTTTCCCTGTGTAAGAACTTGCTTGATCAATAACATCTGGGGATGAAATATTGTCAACTAAATCACTAGAGTATAAAGCCTGAGAATTAGACTTAATTATTTCATTTTTCCATTCAGTTAATCTTTGTATAAAATAAGCCTTGTGTTTTTCACACATGTACTTTTCTTTTTTATTGGGTATATATTTCTTTGAATTTCTTGCAGGCATAACAAAATAAATGGGGGGCAGTATATTCAGCATTAATTTACTGTCAAGTTAAGTTAGTTTATATAAATTATATTTATGTCTATTAAACAAGGTCAGATTAGCAAATTTTTTGTAATTTTTTTATTTGTTCATGTATCAATTTGGACGTTAATTCCCTCTTTGATAAATTCGAATCTTCCATTGGATACAATAGAAGCTTTAGCTTGGGCTAGCGATATTCAATGGGGCTATAGCAAACATCCACCATCAAGCGCATGGTTTTCTGGATTAGTATTTGCAATTTTTTCAAACCAGGATTGGGCATATTACCTCCTTAGCCAGCTATTTGTTGTCATAAGCTTTATAATAGTGTGGAAATTTTCTGAGGATTTTTTTAAAAAACAGATTCATAGGTTGATATCGGTATTATTATTAGAAGGTATTTGTTTTTACAATTTTACTTCACCAGAATTCAATGTTTATGTTTGCCAGTTACCCTTTTGGACCTTAACGGTTTTCTATTGTTGGAAAGGAATTACGCAAAATGATTATATAAGTTGGTTATTATTTGGATTTTTTGCAGGATTTGGAGCTTTATCACATTATCTATTTTTTTATCTGTTAATGACCTTAAATATATTTTTTATCTACATGATGTTTAAAAAAGAGTTTAATTCTAAATGTTTAATTTCTCTAATCGCTTTTTCAATAGTTTTTTTGCCTCATTTAATTTGGCTGACAGAAAATAATTTTATTACTATTAACTACGCACTACATAGAACAGGATTAGAGGAATCAATTTTTTTGAACCACTTATATTATCCAATAATTTTTTTAGCAAAACAGATTGGAATAATGGTGCCATTTTTTATAATGTTGCTATTTGTTGTTTCAAAATTTAAATATAAAATAAATCTTAAGGATAAAAAGCTGATATTTCTAATTATAATAAATATCGTACCATTGCTTTTAATTTTTCTAACCTCATTTTTTTTGGGTGCAAGAATTAGAACTATGTGGATGACTCCTTTTTACTTATTTAGTGGAGTATTATGTGTTTATATATTTCAAACTAAAATTTACAGAGAAAGATTCAAGTATTTTTTAAATGTGTTTTTATTTCTGTTTATTTTGTATCCATCTATTTATATTTATCATTCAATTTCCAAAAAAGGTCAAAGAACAGATTATCCTGGAAAAGAAATAGCTCAACTTATTCAAACTAAATGGGATAACACTTTCTCAAATGAAATTGAAATAGTGTTTGGAAATGTATGGGAAGCAGGAAACCTATCATATCATCTAAAATCGAAACCGGAATGGACAGGAGGTTGGTGGCATGGAATAAAAGAAATACCCAAAAATATAGATGGAGGAATAATTGTAATTGGAGATTATGATGAAAACATACTTGTAAATAAGATTTGTACCATTTCAAATACATTGTCTCATGTAGTTTTATTACAACTTAAATATTTTAACCATAATGTTTGTATGATTGGGAAAAAATGAAAAAGTTTATAATTTTAATACCTGTGTATAATGATTGGAAGTCGGCCTCTAAACTCCTAAAAGAAATCGACTTACAGATTGTTGAATGGGAATCAGAAGTGTCTGTTTTAATTATTGATGATTTTTCAACCGAAGCAAAGTCAGATATAGATTCAAATTTTAAAAAAATAAAATCAGTGAAAGTTTTGAATATGAAAAAAAATCAAGGACACGCAAGATGTTTTGCCACCGGGTTAAAATTTATCATCGAAAGAGAAAATTTTGATTATGTAATACTCATGGATGCAGATGGCGAAGATAGACCCGAGGAATTAAATTTGCTTTTTAATAAGTCAAAAGAATATCCCAACAAAGTTATTACCGCAGATAGAACTAAGAGATCGGAAGGACCGCTGTTCAAATTTTGTTATGAAATTCATAAATATTTAACTTATATATTCACAGGACATCTAATTAAGTTTGGAAATTATACTTGTTTACCTAGAGATTCTGTGGTTAAAATAATCAAAGAACCTTCGGCTTGGAGCAGTTTTTCAGGATCATTAACCAAATTAATTCCAGATCGAATTTCCGTATCCTCCATTAAGGGTTTGAGATATTACGGTCCATCTAAAATGAGTTTTTTTAGCCTCTTAATCCATTCTCTTTCTATAATTGCGGTTTTTAAAAAAACTGTTTTTTTACGATCTTTTATTTTTTTATCTGTATATTTATTGTTAATTTTTCAATCTTTATCTTTTATTACCCTGTTACCTGTATTTTTAATTGTAATTTTACTTTTCGCAATAATTTGGGTTTCAAATCGTGAAAATTTAGATCAGTTCAATAAATCTTTGGATAACATTTCAAGCATTGATAGTGTTAATTAGCCTTTATGATCGGCAAATAATCAAAATTAGTAGTATCAATTTTTGAAAAATATTTTCTTCCTATATTCTTTTTTTTATTTAGACCTGCGTTAGCCAAGCTTAAAGTTGAACGTCCATATCTATAATTTGTGTAATCAATAGATTTCATCAAACTTTTTATTCTTTTTTCTTTTGATGAGAAAAATAGATTATGAGTTTTTTCTGAATCCAATAATCCTGATAAAATTATTCCCGTTTTTTGGTATTTATAACCCTTTTTAAAAATAGATTTTAATCCTCCTAAAGCACTTTTTACTATTTCAATACTATTGTCGGTAGCGATTGGAAAATCAATTGTTTTTGAATTTGAATAAAATATTTTTTTGTTTTGAAAAAGACTTGTTCTTATAAAAATAGTTATAGTTTTTGCTAACAAAGATTCTGATCTTATTTTTTCCGCAGCATTTAAGGAATGAGAAGCAATAGATTCCACAAGTATTTGAAAATTTTCTACTTTTTTGCCAAACGATCTTGATACACAACAACTTTTTCTTTTTGCTTGATAGTTTTCTAAATCAATACAAGAAATACCTCTTAATTCCATTGCTGTTCTAGAAGCTAAGACATTCGAATTATTTTTTATCCAATTGTTAGATATATTTTTTAGTTGTTTTGCATTATTAATACCATGTTTAATATAAAACTTAGACGTTTGTCTTCCGACACCCCATATATCATTAATTTTTATTTTTTCTAATATCGAGTCAATATTCTCTAAACCTATTAAATTTATAATACCAGATTTTTGTTTCTTAGCTATGTGATTTGCTATTTTGCTGAGAGTTTTAGTTTTTGCTATACCAATGCTTGTTGGTATACCTGTCCAATGTAATATTGTATCTCTAACTTTTTTACCAAAAGATGAAATCATATTATTTGGTATACTTGATAAATCCAAAAAAGCTTCGTCTATAGAATAAATTTCTATATTTGGGACAAGATATTTTAAAATTCGCATTACTCTTCTAGATATATCTCCATATAGTGAATAATTTGAAGAAAACACATATACACCATTTTTAGTAATTATTTCTTTTGCTTTAAAATATGGATCACCCATTTTGATACCTAATATTTTTGCTTCGGAAGATCTTGAAATTATGCACCCATCATTATTTGAAAGAACAACTACTGGTTTTTTAAGAATATGTGGTTTAAATAATCTTTCACAAGATACATAAAAAGAATTGCAATCAACCAAAGCTATTTTTTTAGTATGTGGAATGTATGACATAGGTAACAACACCCCAAACAAAAATATCTGAGCTTGGGTTTATGATAATTTTATCGTCAAGGTTTTTTGAACCAGAAGAAAGAAATTGTAGATTTTTTTCTTTTATAAAACTTTTTACTACAAGTTCATCATTTACATTTGCAATTACGATTGAAAGATTTTTGGGTCTTAGGCTTTTATCAACTATTAAAAGATCGCCGTCATATATTCCAACATTGGACATGGATTTACCTTGGACTCTAATTATAAAAGTTGCGGGTGCATTTTTTATTAAATGAATGTTAAGATCTACATCTTCTTCTACGTAGTCAGTTGCTGGTGAAGGAAAACCAGCACTCGCTTTGTGTAAGTAAAATGGTAATAACGAACTCATAAATGTTCTTATTTTGTTCTTATTATTAACATGTTAAAATGTATAGTCAACTATCAGGTTGTATTTTGAGTCCAAATCAGAATCGTAAAAGAATCAAAATAGGAACATCTAAAATAAATCTAAATATGCTGTGGATAACTGTTACTAGGATATAAAAATAATGATAAAGCAATCAAATTAAAAATAAATGAAAAAGCTAACCTGTCACTGCGGTGGAGTAGAAATCCAAGTTAGAGTACCAGACGAAGGATTTGAAAAACTTATGCGATGCAATTGTTCATTATGCAAAAGAAAAGGATACATCATAGGAATGATTGGCCCCGAAGATTTTAAGATAAGTAAAGGAGAGAACCTCTTAAAGCTTTATCAATATCATACAAAAACTGCAAAACATTATTTTTGCTCAAATTGTGGAATCCATACGCATAACAATCCGAGAAGCAATCCAAAAATTTATGGAATAAATATAGCCTGCGTTGAAGGTATTAATCCGTTTGAATTAAAAAATGTTGCAATTAATGACGGTGTCAACCATCCCCTGGATCAAAAAAAATAATATTAAATGTTATTAGTTAATCAATGCTTCAATGCTGTACGCAAAGACTGTTATAAATATATTAAATTCCAAGAGACAAAAACAGAGAAATTCAAAAATAAAAATCGAATGATCAAAGCTTTTCTAATACCTTTATGTTATTGGATAAAAAATAAAACAAATAATAGAAAACCCTTGCTACTTGGTTTATCCGGAGGACAAGGAACAGGAAAAACTACTATTTCATCAATTCTATTATTAATTTTAAAAAAATACTTTAAGTTAAAAGTTTTTAGAATTTCTATAGATGATTTTTATAAAACAAGAAAAGAAAGAATTTCTTTGTCAAAAATTAAACATCCTTTATTAAGCATAAGAGGCGTTCCAGGTACACATGATATGAAAATGATGGTCAGATTTTTTAATAAAGTTAAGTCAAAAAAATTTACACAATTTAAACTTCCAAGGTTTGACAAATCTATTGATGATAGGTGTAAGAGAAATTTATGGTATAATATTTATTCGAGACCCGATGTAGTTATTTTCGAAGGCTGGTGCGTTGGAGCCAGACCTCAAAAAGTATTTGATTTAAAAAAAACGGTAAATTTGATAGAAAAAACGGAAGACAAATCTTTAAGATGGAGAAAGTATGTAAATAAGCAGCTTGAAACAAAATATAAAAAACTATTTAATAAACTTGATGGTTTAATATATTTAAAAGTACGAAATTTTTATCTATTAAGAAAATGGAGATTAAAACAAGAAAAAAAACTTTGGTTGAAAGCAAGTAGTAAAAAAAATTTAAAAATTATGAATAAAAAAGAAGTAATAAACTTTATGTCTACTTATCAGCGAATAACTCAGCACATGTTTAACGATATGCCAAAAATTTCTTCTGTAATAATGAATTTAAATGATAAACACCAAATAAATAAAATTCAATTTATAAATTGAATGAAAAAATTAATTTTAATTATCTTTTTTACTACAATTTTTTTAAATCAATCTTATGCTACAACTTTAACACAGGCTTTAAGCAAGGCATATAAAAATAATCCAAAATTAAATGCGGAAAGAGAAAATTTAATAATTTCCGAAGAAAAAATTAATGAAGCAAAAAGTGATTTTTTGCCTTCAATTACAATTTCTGGATATGTAAGTGATGAAAATACTACAAAACTAACAAATAGAAGCGGAGCAGACGTTAGGAGCACAGATGTTAAACCCAGCCAAGAATCAATATTAATTGAGCAGACACTTTTTCAGGGTTTGGGCGGAATGGCAAATCTTGAAAAAAACACTATAGGTTTAGAATTATCAAAATTGAAATTAAAAAAAGCAGAACAAGAAATTTTACTTGAAGCTATAGAAGTTTATACAAATCTTGTTGTAAATAAAAAAAAGGTTGAGATTAATATTTCAAATGTAGATTTGCTAGAAAGACAGGTGGAAAATGACAAAAATAGATTAGAGCGAAGTGAAATTAATTTAACCGATTTAGCCCAATCAGAAGCTTCTTTGGCGGGCGCAAATGCTAAATTAATTGAGATCCGAAACCATCTAATAACCAGTAAATTAAATTATGAAAAAACCATAGGTGTTATAAATAACTACGAAAACCTAAACGAGACATACGTTTTTAATTATGGACTTCCAAGAAGTTTGGTTTCAGCAAATAAAATTTCGAAAAAAGAAAATCCTGATTTAAATATAGCTATATTGGAATTGGAACAATCTCAACAGGATATAATTATAGCACGATCTGAACTATCTCCATCAGCATCACTTTCATATAAAATGACACAAACTGAAGATATAAGTTCATCCCATGATGAAACAGATAAGGAAATTTTAAAAGCCGAAGCTTCTTGGCCAATATTTTCTGGAGGAAAGAATATAGCCAACCTAAAAAAATCAAAAAGTTTGAGAAAGCAAAAACAATTATTACTTGAAGATTCTAAAAAATTCAATAAAGCTTCGGTGGCAAATGCTTGGTCTAATTTTCAATCTTCTAAAAGTTTTTTAACTTCCGTTAGATATCAAGTCAAAGCAGCTGAAATAGCAAATGAAGGCATTACTATTGAATATGAATCTGGGTCGGGAAGATCAACTCTCGATGTCATACAATCCAACTCTATATTGCTTAATGCTAAAATTGATTTGGTAAACTCAAAGAGAGACTTTCTCTTATCTCAATTTAGGCTTCTTTCATCAATTGGTCGATTAACTGGGTCTTATCTAGGCTTAAATTAAGTGTTAATTTTCCTTTAAAATATAACAATTCATAACTATTGATTAAAAGAACAAAATGTGTACATTTAAATTAGTGATTCGTATAATGAATATTGAAAAAAAGGGTAAAAATGACAAAAAATAACCTAAAAATCGTTAAATCAAATAAAAATCAGGAATTAGAAAACAAAGAGAAAAATAAGGCCCTAGAAGCAGCCATAAGTCAGATCGATGACACTTTTGGCAAGGGCTCTGTAATGAAGTTAGGTCAACAAACTGTTATGGATATTGAATCAATATCTACAGGGTCACTTAGTTTAGATTTGGCTTTGGGGATAGGGGGTCTGCCAAAAGGAAGAGTAATAGAAATTTATGGACCCGAGGCATCAGGTAAAACTACCCTAGCGTTGCAAGTAATTTCCGAAGCACAAAAAACCGGAGGAATTTGTGGATTCATTGACGCAGAACACGCGCTTGATCCAATATATGCAAAAAAATTAGGAGTTAAAACTGATGAACTTTTAATTTCTCAGCCAGATACTGGTGAACAAGCTTTAGAAATAGCAGATACTTTAATTAAATCGGGATCTATTTCCGTTTTGGTTATTGACTCCGTTGCTGCATTAACACCACGAGCTGAAATCGAAGGTGAGATGGGTGATCATCACGTTGGTCTACAATCAAGGTTGATGAGCCAAGCGTTAAGAAAACTTACAAGCTCCATTTCGAAAACTAATACGATGGTGATTTTTATAAATCAAATAAGAATGAAAATTGGTATTATGTTTGGTAATCCAGAAACTACATCTGGTGGAAATGCATTGAAATTTTATTCATCTGTCAGAATGGATATTCGAAGAATTGGAGCAATAAAAGAAAAGGATCAGATAATTGGCAATTCAACGAGGGTTAAGGTAGTAAAAAACAAAGTATCACCACCATTCAAAGTAGTAGAATTTGATTTAATGTATGGGAAAGGAATTAGCAAATCAGGAGAACTAATAGATCTTGGAGCCAAAGCAGATATTGTGGAAAAAGCTGGCGCCTGGTATGCATACAAAGGCGAAAAAATTGGACAAGGCAGAGAAAATGCAAAAGTCTATTTGGAAAAAAATCCTCAAGTTGCAGCTGAAATTGAAATGGCAGTTAGAACCAAAGCAGGCGTTATTGCAAAAAAAATAGAGGGCAATCCTGTAGAGAAAAATCTTGTTGTTGAAAAAGATTCTAAAGAAAATAGTAAAAAAGATTAATAAAAAGCCATCTAAAACAAATAAAGGTGTTTAATAAAACACCTTTATTTTTGTTTATCTGTTGTAGACATCATTTTAAAAAAATGTATTTTGATATTCAGCATGAGTAATAAAACCTTAAATGAGGTAAGAAGTTCATTTCTAAACTATTTTAAAAAAAACGATCATAAAATTGTGGATTCAAGCAATTTGGTTCCAATCAATGATCCGACTTTGATGTTTACTAATTCAGGCATGGTGCAATTTAAAAATGTTTTTACTGGTTTAGAAAAAAAAGACTATAACAAAGCAACCACATCACAAAAATGTGTTAGAGCTGGAGGTAAACATAACGATCTAGAAAATGTTGGATATACACCTGTACATCATACATTTTTTGAGATGTTGGGTAATTTTTCATTTGGAGATTATTTTAAAGATACAGCTATTGAATTGGCTTGGAATTTAATTACCAAAGATTTTAACCTTCCAAAAGAAAGAATAAGTGCCAGTGTATATTATGACGATGAGGAGGCTTATAATTATTGGAAAAAAATAGCTGGTTTAAGTTCAGATAAAATCTACAAAATTTCAACTTCAGATAATTTTTGGTCTATGGGAGATTTGGGACCGTGTGGTCCTTGTTCCGAAATTTTTTTTGATCATGGTGATCATTTAGATGGTGGTCCTCCCGGAAGTGCAAATCAAGATGGAAACAGATTTATTGAAATCTGGAATCTCGTTTTTATGCAATATGAACAAGTTTCAAAAGATAAAAGAGTTAATCTACCCAAACCTTCGGTTGATACTGGCATGGGTCTAGAGAGAATTTCAGCTTTATTGCAGGGTACACATGATAATTATCAAACTGACCATTTCAAAAAATTAATTAACTCAGCTTCTGAAATTTTAAAGGTAAAAATATGCGAAAATAATTTGGCTAGTTTTAGAGTTATTGCCGATCATCTTCGTGCTAGTGCTTTTTTAATAGCCGAAGGAGTTCTTCCTTCTAATGAAGGTCGAGGGTATGTTTTAAGAAGAATTATGAGAAGAGGGATGAGACACTCTCATTTACTAGGAACTAAAGAACCTATTTTTTGTAAAATTGTCCGAACTTTAATTAACGAGATGTCCAAATCTTATCCAGAGCTTGTTAGGGCGGAAGCTCTAATTAGCGAAACTCTTAAGATGGAAGAAGAGAAATTTTTAGTTCTTCTTGAAAGGGGAGTAAATATTCTTAATGATGAAATTAAAAACATTAAGACAATATTGCCAGGAGAAGTTGCTTTTAAACTTTACGATACTTATGGTTTTCCTCTTGATTTAACTCAGGACATTTTAAAATCCAAATCTTTGAAAGTGGATATTGCTTCATTTGAAAAATTAATGAGTGAACGGAAACAAGAAGCTAAAAAAAATTGGAAAGGATCAGGCGATAGTTCGGTAGAAAATATATGGTTTTCAATTAGAAACAAGCTAGGACCTACGGATTTTTTAGGATATGAAACTGACAAATCCCAAGGTGTTATTTTAGGAATTATTAAAAATGGAGAAGAGGTAGATTCATTAAGAGAAAAAGATGAAGGAATTGTTATTACTAATCAAACACCTTTCTATGGAGAGTCGGGAGGGCAAATTGGAGACAGCGGTTTGTTGTTTAATTCAGATTCTAAATTTTCGGTTAGGGATACTCAAAAAAGATTAGGAGACCTCCATATTCACATAGGCCAACTAGTTGAGGGAAAAATCAAAAAAGGAGACTCGGTAAATTTAGAAATAGATTCAAATAGAAGAGCGAATATTAGGGCTTATCATTCGGCAACTCATTTGCTAAACGAAGCACTCAGAAGGGTTCTTGGAAAACATGTAATTCAAAAGGGAGCATTCGTCGGTTCCGATCGCCTAAGATTTGATTTTAGCCATATGAAACCAGTTAATGAAAGTGAAATAGGTAAAGTAGAAAATTACGTAAATACAATGGTTGATGCAAAAAGTGATGTAAAAACTAGATTGATGACACCCAAAGAAGCCGTCAGTAGCGGCGCCATTGCTTTGTTTGGAGAAAAATATGGTGAAGAAGTAAGGGTTCTTTCAATGGGTAAAGATAACAATAGCTATTTTTCAACAGAGCTCTGTGGTGGAACGCATGTTAAAAATACCTCTGAGATAGGAAAATTTAAAATCATAAGTCAATCAGCAATTGCCGCTGGCGTTAGAAGAGTAGAGGCTCTTAGAGCGACACAATTAAGCGAACATTTACAAAATAAAGAAAAGGAAAAAGGAGTTGAGGACAAAAGATTTACAGAAAAAATTGAAAAAACAAAACAACAAATTCTTTCTTTGGGTGGAAACCTAGAAAAAGATAGTAACGAACCTTTAAATGAACAATTAAAAAAATTAGTAAAACAACATGAAAAATTGTTAATAAATTCTGTACTTAAAAATAAAGAAAAAAACAAAATAAAGGAAGAAATTGTTAATAAAATAAAAATAAGGTTTCAGATAATCCAAGATTTACCAACAAAAGAACTCAGATCTGTAATTGATCAGGGAAAAAAAGCATTAAAAGAAGGAATTGTAATTGCTTACGCTATCCATTCAAACAAATTAGGTTTAGCAATAGGAGTCACGGAAAAATTAACAGAAAAATATAGTGCCGTTGACCTAATCAAAGTCGGATCTTCAGTTTTGGGGGGCAAAGGAGGAGGAGGAAGAAAAGATTTCGCCCAGGCCGGAGGTGAAAAACAGGAAAAAATTGACGAATCTTATAAAGAAATTTTAAAAAAAATTAATTAAACACTTTCTTTAGCGTACCATTAATTTCTTCTAAAAATTGATTGGTAGTGAGGTATTTATTGATAGGGCTTATTAGTGTTGCTAAATCTCTTGTCATAGATCCTTTTTCAACAGTTGTTATACAAACCTCTTCTAAAGATTTGCTAAAATCGACTAATTTTTGGTTTGAATCTAATTTTCCACGGTGTGCCAATCCTCTTGACCAGGCAAATATTGAAGCAATAGGATTTGTTGAAGTTTCTTTTCCCTGTTGATGCATCCTATAATGTCTAGTCACAGTACCATGGGCAGCCTCAGATTCCATCGTCTTGCCATCGGGAGCTAACAATACACTAGTCATTAATCCCAAAGATCCATATCCTTGAGCAACTGTATCCGATTGAACGTCCCCATCATAATTTTTACATGCCCAAATATATTTTCCGCTCCATTTCATTGCACACGCGACCATGTCATCGATAAGCTTGTGTTCGTAAGTAATATTATTTTTTTCAAACCTGGTTTTAAATTCATGATCAAATACTTTTTGAAATATATCTTTAAACCTTCCATCATAAGTTTTTAAAATTGTATTTTTAGTAGAGAAGTAAACTGGCCATTTTTTTATTAAACCATAATTAAAACAAGATCTTGCAAAGTCCTCAATAGATTTATCTAAGTTATACATCGATAAAGCTATTCCTGGACCAGGAAAGTTAAAGACCTCATATTTTTTTTCATCTTTTTTATCTTCAGAGGTCCATTTAATTTCTAATTTTCCTTTTCCTGGAACTAAAAAATCTGTTGCTCTATATTGATCTCCAAAAGCATGTCTTCCAATAATTAGTGGATCAGTCCAAGATGGAACAAGTTTTGGAATATTTTTACACATTATTGGTTCTCTAAACACAGTTCCACCAATGATATTTCTGATGGTTCCATTTGGTGAGCGCCACATTTTTTTTAAATTAAATTCTTTTACTCGTGCTTCATCAGGAGTAATTGTTGCACACTTAATTCCCACACCGAACTTTTTTATGGCGTTCGCACTATCTATGGTTACTTGATCAGAAGTTTTGTCTCTATTTTGAATACTTAAATCGTAGCTTTCAATTTTCAAATCTAAATAAGGTAAAATAAGTTTTTTTTTAATGAAATCCCAGATAATCCTGGTCATTTCATCACCGTTTAAGTCTACAATTGGACTTTTTACTTTAATTTTATCCATTTACTCTAACTAATCTTAACAATTGAAATTAATTTGTTTTTATACATATTAACCTAAAATTATCAATTAGAGTAATATGAAAATTGGAACCCAAATATATAGCGCAATATTTCAAAAAATTCACAATGAAGGTTATAAATTCGTTGCCATTTCTGTTTTGGTTACTTTTATTTTATTATTAATTTCAAAATTCTTAGGTTTTATAGGATTGTTAATAACCATTTGGGTTTATTATTTTTTTAGAGATCCAGATAGAATTTCAATTGATGATGAAGACTATCTAGTAAGTCCTGCCGATGGATTAATTACTCAAATAATAGAAACCAATGGACCAAAAGAATTTTCTTTGGAAAATAAGAAATTTACTCGCGTTAGTATCTTTATGAGCGTTTTCAATTGCCATGTTAACAGATCACCTACACTTGCATCGATAGAAGATATATTTTATGTACCCGGAGAATTTTTTAATGCCACGCTTGATAAATCAAGTGAAGAAAATGAAAGAAATTTAATTAAATTTAAAACTAACAACGGAGATGAAATTATAGTTGTTCAAATAGCAGGTTTAATCGCTAGAAGAATAGTCTGCGAATGTAACAAATCTCAAACATTACAGCAGGGTGCAAAAATTGGCATGATAAGATTTGGTAGTAGAGTTGATATTTATTTTAATAATTATAAAAATTTAGTAAAACAAAATCAAACTGCTGTTGCAGGAGAAACATTAATAGCAAAGAAACAAATTATATGATTGAAAATCAGAAAAAATTTAGAATTATTCCCGAAAAAAATCCCAGGATAATTTTACCAAATACACTAACAATAATTGGTGTTTGTATAGGTTTAAGTTCAATAAAGTTTGCCATGGATCAAAATTATGGCTTGTCAATAATTGCCTTACTAATATCTGGTATTCTAGATACTTTGGACGGCAGAATTGCAAGATTAATTAAGGGTACATCAAAGGTCGGCAAAGAGCTAGATTCACTGACCGATGTTGTGAGTTTTGGTGTCGCCCCTGCTTTTATAATGTATTTTTGGACACTAAATGAACTTGGAAAATTGGGATGGTTAATTGTGCTGGTGTATGTTGTTTGTTGTGCATTAAGATTAGCACGGTTTAATATTACGACTTACAGCGATGATACTTTGTGGAAGCAAAATTTTTTTGAGGGAGTTCCTTCTCCCGCAGGCGCTGGTTTGGTGATGTTGCCATTAGTTTTATATAAGTCTGATATATATAACTTTGACCAATATAAGCTATTAATTGTCTCAACAGTTTTTATCGTTACTTCAATTTTGTTGATTAGCAAAGTTCCTACTTATTCTTTTAAACGTATAACAATTCCAAGAAGTACTACAATTTTTTTGTTGTTTGGCATTGGTTTATACTTTGGACTGGTATTTGTTTATACCTTCGAAGTTCTTTTTATTACAGGAGTTGTTTATCTTTGTACAATTCCCGCTAGCTATCTTCATTTTCGAAGACTTAATAGTAAAGAAAAGATTTTAAAGCAGGCTGAACATATTGACGAAACAGAGGACATTCTTTAAGAATGAAATCGCAAGCAATCGTAACTCTTGCAGATTCCAATTATTTTGATTTGTTACTTGAACTAATTTCCTCAATAAAACAATTTGAACAAAGTAAAAATATCGCTATCTGTGTTCTTGACGCAGGTTTAAGGGATGATCAAATTCAGAATTTAAGTAACAAGGTTGAAATAATCAAAAAAGCAAATTGGGACATTGAAGTTCCAAAATTTAAAATTTTGGGCAAAGAATGGTTAAAAAGCCAAGTCTCCAGAGCTTTTTTACCTGACTATTTTCCCGATTTTAAAAAATATTTATGGATAGATTGCGATGCCTGGGTGAATACTTGGGAATGTGTTGATATTTATTTTAAGGCTTGTGAAAATGGAAAAATTGGCATTACCCAAACAATTGGAGCAGGATATAAAGTTTTAACGAGAGTAAAGTGGATTTTTGGGGGTCTAGCTGCAATAAAGTCTCAAAACTATAAGCATGCCAAAAAATCCGGATTTTCAGAGAATATTGCTCGAAAAATTGCTTTTGCCCCTCACTTGAATATTGGAGTTTTTTCTTTGGAAAAAGATTCTGGATGCTGGAAAATTTGGCAGGAAAATCTAAAAAAAACTTTAAAAGCTGGAAGTATTTTTGGATCAGAGGGATTAGCGATAAATAAAAGTGTCTATGTAGATAATGTTAAAACAGAATTTTTGCCGTTATCATGCAACTGGATAGTAAGCAATGTGTTACCGAAATACGATCAAGAATTAAAAAGTTTTGTAGAACCCTATCTACCAAATACAAAAATTGGCATTATGCATCTTGCCGCTGGTATTTGGAAGAACAACAAGGACATGAGGGTAAATAAGGATATAAAGATTCCAATTGAAACTACGCAGGGAAATAAAATTCTCAAAAGTCTTAGATACGGTATTGTTTAGTTGAAAAAAAATAAAATTTCTAAAAATTGGATAAATAAACAAAATAGAGATATTTATGTAAGAGAGTCTAAGGACCGAGGTTATAGATCTAGATCAGCATTTAAATTAATTGAAATTGATCAGAGGTTTCATTTTTTATCTAAATCTAGGTTGCTTCTTGATTTAGGATCTGTGCCAGGAAGCTGGTCACAAGTTGCTTCCAAAAAAATTAAAAATGGAAAAATTTTATCCGTAGATATAAGAGAAATGTTACCAATCAGCAATACCATATTTTTAAAGGGAGATTTTACTGAATTAGAAACCCAAAATAAAATTATGGAATTTTTTAATACAAAAATAGATACAGTGGTTTCTGACATGGCATCTAATACTACAGGCAATAAAGAGCTTGATTCTTTAAGAACTGGTAATTTATGTTTAAATGCACTAGAATTTTCAAGAAAAATTTTGAAGACTAATGCATATTTTGTATCAAAAATTTTTATGGGTACAATTTTTAAAGAGATTCAGATTCGGGCAAAGGAGATATTTAAAGAGGTATTGATTTTTAAGCCAAAATCAAGCCGAAAAGAATCTAAGGAAATTTATATTTTCTGTAAGAATTTAAAGGTTATAAATGACTAGACTTTTTGTTTTACAAATAATTATTGTTTTTTTATTTTTATCAAACAACTCTATTGCCGCAAATCAAAATATTTTTGATGATGCAAAAATATATTTTGAAAAAAAAGATTATGATCAATCAAAATTTTTGTTTCAAAAATTTTTAGTATTTAATCCAAAAGATTATTTATCATATTTGTATTTAGCAAAAATATATAAAGAGGAAGATAATAAAAACGAAACAGAAAAAAATTTGAATACTACTTTGCTATTGAATCCAAAAAATGAAGAGGCTCTTTTTATGTTAATTGAATTACAATTAGAAAGATCAAATTTTTCAAAAGCAAAAGAATTAAATGAAAAATTTTTATTAATTTGTTCGAAATTATGTAATAATAAAAGTATTATCGCTGAAAAAATTAAAAACCTTGAACCTAAAAAGTCCATAAAGTAACGAAAAAATTCATTATAAATAATGAAAAATAAAAAAATAAGAGAAATTGTCAAAAGAAAGAATAAAAGACCAATTGTCTGTCTTACAGCATATTCAAAAACAATCGCAGAAATTTTAGATAAGTATTGCGATATAGTTTTAGTTGGAGATTCTCTTGGCATGGTTTTGTATGGAATGAAATCTACAAGAGAGGTTTCTCTTGATATGATGATTAAGCATGCAAAGAGTGTAAAAAAAGGTATTTCAAAGAGCATTTTAGTTATCGATATGCCATATCAAACATATAGAAATAAGAAAGAAGCATACAAAAATGCAAAAAAAATAATCAAATCAACTAAATGTGATGCTTTAAAACTAGAGGGAGGGGAAAAAATTATAAATATCATTAAATATTTAATTAATAAAAATATTCCTGTTATGGGACATATAGGTTTGCTGCCACAATCTGAAAGGGGAAAATTCAAGTTTAAAGGAAGAAGTTCATTTGAAAGAAAAAGAATTATTGAAGATGCAAGATTATTATCTAAAGCTGGAGTATTTGCGATTGTGATAGAATGCGTTGAAGAAAGTTTAGCTGAAATTATATCAAAATCTATTTCTGTTCCCACTATTGGTATAGGCGCATCCAGGCATTGCGATGGCCAGATTTTGGTCACCGATGATTTGCTGGGGTTGAGCAATTTTACACCAAGATTTGTAAAAAAATATTCTAATATAAAAAAAATGATAAATGAAAGTGTTTTGAGATTTAGACACGATGTTATAAACAAAAACTTTCCAAGTAGAAAAAATATATATTAGACTTTTATAATTTTATGGATGAAGATTTAGCTGTAATCGCAAAAAATACTAGAAAGGAAGAAATAAAAAATTTTTTTATTAAACATAAAAAAAAAATTTATTTTTTAATGGGCTTAATATTGCTAAGTATTTTCTCAGTTTTTTTTTATTTAGACATTGTTAAAAAGCAAAAAGCTGAAGTTGCCAATAAATTTATAAAGGCATCTATAAATTATAATTTAAAAGAAGAAGCACATTATACAAAAGAATTTAAAGAAATAATCAATAGTCATGACACAACATACGCTCCCTTAGCACTTTTTTTTTTAATAGATAATAAAGTTGTAAGTTCAAATAAAGAAATAAATCACTTATTTGACCAGGTTCTTAATAATGTCAATCTAGAAAAGGAAATTAAAAATCTAGTGATTTATAAAAAAGCACTTATTAATGCCGATTTTCAACCGGAAAATATAATGATAGAGATTTTAAAACCAGTAATTAATTCTGAAAGCTTTTGGAAGCCTCACTCTTTGCTGTTACTTGGAGATTATTTTTTATTTAAAGGAGAAAGACAAAAAGCAAAAGATTTTTATTCTCAAATTTTGACATCTCAAAAAACTAATAAGAATATTTTTAACCAAGCTCAACAAAGAATTCTGAAAAACTATGATGAGTAAAGTTTTTAGATCTGTTCTAATATTTTCTTTATCGATTATTCTCTTCGAATGTTCTTTTGATACCAAAACTGGTATATGGATAGACAAACCAAAACAAAAAGCAGCTAATGTTGCACTAATAAAATTATCTGATGATCAAAATAGGTTTGAAAAAGAGCTTAATCCTGGACTGACAATTAATATTAATTCTAAAGCAAAAACAAATAAAAAATGGATAATGTCTGGATTAAATTATTTAAATCTTATTTCTCACTTAAAACTTAGTGGCCGAATTGAAAAATTTTCTAAATATAAATTTTATAAAATTCCACACAGCACAGTCAAAGAGAATCCATTAATTATAGAAGAAAATTATTTTATTACCGTTGGTGAGAAAGGTTCAATTGTAAAATTTGTTGATAGAAAAAAAGTACATTGGAAGAGAAATATTTATAGCAAAAAGGAGAAAAAGAAAATAGAAAGCATCTCTCTAGCTCTCTCCAAAGATAAACTGTATGTAATAGATAATTTAGGAAAATACTACGCAATAGATGCAAACACTGGTAAAATTATTTGGGTTAAACGACATGATGCGTTGTTCAATTCTCAAATAAAAGTCTATAAGGATAAAATATATGCCGTTGATAGCAACAATATGATTAATTGTTTTTCTACAACTGACGGAAAGCGAATATGGAAATTTGAAACTCCTTCTACATTTATAAAAACAAATAAAAAACTTTCAATTATTGTAACTCCTAGTTCAGTTTTATTTTCAAATACAGCGGGCGATATTGCAAAAGTAAATATAGATGATGGTGAATTAAACTGGTTTGTACCAACCCAAAACACTTTAATTCAGCACGAAACAAATTTTTTAGAAACCTCAGATATTGTTTTGTTTAAAAAAAATATATTCTTTTCAAATAATTTTTCAAAATTATATTCTCTAAATCTAGATTCTGGAATGTTAAATTGGATACTAAATATTAATTCAAACCTAAGGCCTATTTTAATAGACAATTTGCTATTTACTATATCGCAAGAGGGTTACTTGATAGTGATCGATAATGTTGAAGGAAAAATTATCAGGTCAAATTATATTCTCGATAAATTTAAAGCAAAACAAAGAAAGAAATTATTTATGCAAGGTTTTTTAATTGCCTCAGATAAAGTATATATAACAACTAATCTTGGTTATTTAATAATCTGCTCTGTTAGTACAGGCAAAGTTGAAAAAGTGTCTAAACTTAGCAACTCTGAATTATCTGAGCCTATAATAAGCAACAATCATCTATATGTTTTGACCAATAAATCATTATTTATTTCCAATTAAAAAATATATTTCTTTAAATATATATTCTTAAATGTAAATTAATTTAATGCTTTTAATAATGTTGGAAAAACTTGGAAGGAAAAGGTTATTACTGGACCGCGGACCCTCTCATCCCGAATATCACAAAGCAAAACCATGGATGAATAGATATTATGTGTTATTTAAAAAAAGACCCAAATGGTTTCCTTTTAATATTATAATTCATGAAATGCTGGATAATGATCACGGAGATGGGTTTCATAACCATATGTGTCCTTATATAACAATTATGCTAAGGGATGGTTATCAGGAAACCTTAAGTGATGGAAAACACTGGAGACCTCCTGGTTATATTGGTTTTCGCTCTGCTGACAATCTTCATAAAGTAGAACTGAAAGCAAAAACAAAACCACTCACATTTTTTATTCCAGGGCCTTTTGGTTTGAGAAAAAAACGTCGTGCTGAATATGATCAGAATTTTTAGTTTATGAAAAAATAACAATATGCAAATTTTTTATGAATTGACTGTTAAAACAAAAGGCCAAGGCTTATATAATTTTACAAAAGAAACCACTGATTGGGTAAAAAAACAAAAAATACATAATGGGATGTTAAATTTGAATATTTTACATACCAGTGCTTCACTCACTATTCAGGAAAACGCTGATCCAGATGTTCTTTACGATATCAAAAATTTTTTTGATAAATTAATTCCAATGAATAATGCTTTTTATAAGCACACCATGGAAGGCATAGATGATATGCCTGCACATTTAAAAACAATGTTAACCAATACTCAACTCACGTTAAGTGTTAAAAATAAAAAACCAATCCTGGGAACATGGCAGGGACTTTATTTGTTTGAGCATCGACTAAAAAATCAGAACAGAACAATCTCTTATCATTTAATGGGTGATTAAATAATTAGCAATCCAAGGTATTTAATTTTTCCCAATCTGTGATTGGTTTTTCCTTTGAAAAAGTTTCATTGTTGTTAAAATTATTTATCTCATTATTTTTTAATTTTATATAACTGTTGATTATTTTTTCACCAAACGCTTCATTTAATTCTCTACTTTCATCAAGTTTTTCTAAGGCGCTTTCCAAATCAGTTGGCAGTTTTTTTAAATGAGGATAATCTCCGTAATCTGTATACATGTTGATCATTAAAGGTTTGCCAGGATCTCTTTTGTTGTTCATTCCGTCACTGCCTGCAGCAAGTATCCCTGCTTGTAGTAAATATGGATTTGCAGAACCATCCATTAATCTCAATTCAAATCTACCTGCATCAGGTATTCTTATCATGTGAGTTCTATTATTTCCGCTATACGTGATACTACTTGGTGACCAAGTTGCTCCAGAAGAAGTAGCTGGAGCGTCAATTCTTCTATAGCTATTTATTGTAGGGTTAAAAAAGGCACCCAGTGATTCAGCAGAATGTAAAATACCTCCAAGAAAGTTATAAGCTATTTTTGATAAACCAAATTGGTCTCCATTGTCTAAGAATATGTTTTTATTTCCTTGCCAAAGAGAAATGTGTGCATGACATCCATTTCCAGTTAGGTTTTCAAAAGGTTTTGGCATAAAAGTGGCTCTTAATCCATGTTTTTCAGCAATTGTTTTGACCATAAATTTAAAAAAAACATGCCGATCAGCTGTTTGAAGGCAGTCAGAATAATCCCAATTCATTTCAAATTGACCATTTGCATCTTCATGATCATTTTGATAAGGGCTCCATCCCAACTGTATCATTGAGTCACATATTTCTTTTATCAACTCATATTGACGCATAAGAGCCGACTGGTCGTAACAAGGTTTAGACTGAATATCTCTTTTATCAGCTATTCCTGTGCCTTCATTGTTGATTAGAAAATACTCACATTCAACACCTGATTTCATTATCAGGTTTTTTTTACCTAATCTTTCTATTTGTTTTTTCAACATTATACGTGGAGATGCATCCACTGGCTTATTGTTCATCCACAAATCTGAAGCAAGCCATCCAACTTCTTTATTCCATGGTAATAAAATCAAACTATCAGGATCAGGTATTGCAAACATGTCAGGATCTGCGGGGGTCATATCCAACCAAGTAGCAAATCCAGCAAATCCAGCTCCGTTTTTTTGCATGTCTTTGACAGCGCCTGCTGGAACTAACTTTGATCTTAATACACCAAATAGATCAACAAAACTTATTAAAAAATACTTAATTTTTTTTTGTTTCGCAATTGATGCTAAATTTTTTGCCATAAAACAAATTATTTAAAAATAAAATCTTTGTAAAAAATTATTAAAACAACGGCAATAATCATTATTGCCAAGTAAACTCCATACTTTGCTTTTGGAAAAGCAATTCTGCTCATTCGATGAGGTATTTCAGTTTTTTTCTGATCTTCATCATGCATAACAATTTTTTTAAATTTAACTCAAAAAAAAGGGCGCTAGCAAAACCAGCGCCCTAAATTTTTAATATTTTATAATATTACCATTCAGTAATATTACTTTTATAGTCATTAGCTCCATATTTCTTTTTAGCTAATTTCTGATGTTCTTCATCTTCTCCAGTAGCTGTAGCGATAGTCCACCATATCCAGAAAACGATACCAGCAAGTACCCACCACAGTTCGGTTCCAACGTAAGGATAAACTTGTCCTGCCACCTCACTTGCGGTCAGATGATCAACCCAATTTGTTAATGTAGCCATATAGTTCCTCCTTTATCTGTTAGATGAAGCAACTGCTCTTTCATCTTTTCGAGCTTGCTCATTTATATTATAGTCCAGACCAGCCAATTCAACTTCGCGAGGTATACGTAATTTACCTGCGCCATGAAGTATTTTGGCAAGTATCCAACCTGGTATGAAGCCTAGAATACAGAACATAATAATTGCTCCCGCAATCATTCCCATAGGATTAATCGCTGCATAACCAGCATATCCTGATGAAGGATAACCCCATAGAACGAAACCGCATATTACAAGTCCAACAACTCCAGCATAACCATGTACCGCAACTGCGCCAACAGCATCGTCAATTTTGAAACGACGTTCAACCCAGTAATGCAGTTTATATGCACACCATGTACCAACAGCAGCTATTAACAATGCTTGCATCGGATGATACAAATCATTACCCGCTGAAGAAGTGATGATACCAGCTAGTCCTCCTGAATAAGTCCAGAATGGATCGCCTTTAGAAACCCAGTATCCCATTAGCAATCCTCCAGCCAAAGATAGCAAGAAGTTCATTGTAATGCCACTCAGTGTCGTTGGTGTTACATAGATATTAGTTGCCGTGAAGAATGTTGTTCCTTCCATTCCATACTCTGGTCCCAAATCAAATATTGGAATATTGCACGCTGCATAAAATCCCCAAAAGCCTGTATAAATTAAAAACAATCCAATACAAACTAACCAAGGGTTTCTCGGTCCAATATTTCTCGGCTCTCCACTAGGTGAAAATTTTCCAATCCGTGGACCCAAAACCGCAAGTACACCTAAGGCAAATCCACCGCAAATCGCATGAATTACACCAGAAGCATATGCATCGTGATAGCCTAGAACTTTAACCATCCAACCATCGAAATGCCATCCCCAAGCTGCGTCAATTGTCCAGAACACAGAACCAATTGCAATGGCAAGTATACCAAATGCAAAAGTTGTAATTCTTTCAATAACTGCTCCTGAGACAATAGAAGCTGCAGTCCAAGAAAATAGTAAGAACGCAGCCCAGAACACTCCCATGATATGATCATTAAGATTAATTGCCATTAAAGCATTTGTTGGATTGGCAAGTTCATTTGCACCAAAGCCTCCTCCCAAAATTAAACCAGTACTCTCAGTCATTATTGAAGGAGCAATGCCTGGTCCAGTTGGAAATGCCCAATAAATCCACCAACCAAAGAAAAACCACGTTATTGTTACCAAAGGTATCAGCAATGTGTTTTTCATCAGAGTATGTTGATGGTGTTTGTAACGTGAAGCTCCAACTTCATACATACAGAATCCCACGTGAATTAAAAACATGAGTACTACCGTCATCCAGTAGTAAAATTCCGTAAATATGACAGTTAGTGCATCTAATCCGTCAGTCATATTTAACCTCCCTTAATAGAATCAGCGAATATCTTATTAGGCATAACGAGTAGTACAAGAATATAGAATTGTTGTTTCACAGTACTTTTAAAATCCAATACAACTAATGCTTGTAGACTTTAACTTTTTCTGTACGCTTTTTTTAAATCTACCAAAGGATGTCGTGGTGACATTTGAAACTTAATTAATAACTCTCGGGCAATCATATCTCTATCTTGCTGACTATTTGGTAGTTTGATTTTTTTTGGAATAGTAACCCAGCCATTTGCATTTCTATCAAAAACGGCAGGACGTCCTTCCTCATAACCCATGTGGATATCCTCTAACCAATTCAAGTCGTCCCATCCCATATGCTCAACATATTTTTTAAGAAACGGCGTAATTTTTTTATAATCAGGCAATAAATTTACATCGTATCGGTAACCAATATGCTGACCGATCATTTTTTCTCTAGCGCTCTCTTTTTCTTTTGCTTTGGAAACTTTTTTTATTTTTTTATTTTTTTTCTTTGCCATAATTATTCAAATTTTATGATAATCATCAACTCCAACAGTATGATTTGTTCCGCTTAAAGGAACTTTTGCTAAAGCAGAAGCTTCCATAGTCAATGCGGCCAAATCTTCCGGTTCTAAAGAATGGACATTTGTTTTTCCGCATGCACGTGCTAACAATTGTAACTCTAAAGCCATTGAATGAAGATAATTATAAACTCTAAGAGCAGCATCATCTGGATTTAATCTTTTTCTTAATTTTGGATCTTGTGTTGCAACTCCAACAGGGCAACGGCCTGTATGACAATGATAACAATATCCAGCCTTAACACCCATTTCCTTTTCAAAATTAGATTCTGGAATTTCTTTATTGCAATTTAATGCAATCATTGATCCAGTTCCAATTGCAACTGCATCAGCACCTAAGGCTAAACATTTTGCAAGATCAGCCCCATCCCTTACTCCTCCTGCGTAAATCAAAGTTATATCTCCTGATTTACCAACATCGTCCAATCCCCTGCGTGCTTCACGAATAGCGGCAATGCCTGGAATACCTGTGTTTGCAGCTGCGATATGCGGACCTGCTCCCGTGGATCCTTCCATTCCATCTAAATAAATTGAATCTGGACCACATTTTGCAGCCATACGTATGTCATCATAAACTTTCGCAGCACCTAATTTTAATTGTATTGGTATCTGATTGTCCGTTAGTTCTCTCAATTCTTGAACTTTTAATGCGAGGTCGTCTGGACCCAGCCAATCAGGATGTCTTGCTGGTGATCGTTGATCTATTCCCGAAGGCAAGGAACGCATTTCAGCAACCTGATCAGTTACCTTCTGTCCCATTAGATGACCACCCATTCCAACTTTTTGTCCTTGTCCGATAAAAACTTCTATTCCGTCTGCTAATTGAGCATGATGCGGATTAAAACCATAACGAGATTGGATACACTGATAGAACCATTTTTCAGAGTAACGTCTTTCATCGGGTATCATTCCACCTTCTCCAGAACATGTTGCGCTTCCAGCCATTGTTGCTCCTCTAGCTAAAGCCGTTTTTGCTTCATAAGAAAGTGCGCCAAAGCTCATACCGGTGATATAAACAGGGATATCTAATTCAATAGGATTTTTGCATCTTGGACCAATAATTGTTTTTGTTTCGCATTTTTCTCTATAACCTTCAATTACAAAACGAGTAAGTGTTCCAGGCAAAAATACCAAATCATCAAAGGTTGGAATTTTTTTCATTAAAGCCATACCACGCATTCGGTAACGGCCCAGCTGAGCTTTTATATGAATATCGTCTATAACTTCTGGTGTAAAAATTGTGTTTTTTCCTAACAAACTTTTATTTCTTTCCTCAGTTTTTCGATTATTTTTCTTTTTTGCCATAAGTTAAATTGCCCCTTTTTTCTCTGTTGGCTCTAATTGGTCATAATTCCAAAGTTTTTTGCCTGCAACAACCTTAGTCACTTTTGAAACATCAAAATCAGATCCAATTTCAGCAACTTTGAGTTTTCTCCTTAGCCAGTCCATGTCTTGAGGTGTAAGTTTTGATTGAATCGCATCACTACCTAAAGATTTAATTTTGCCACCAACAAATATGGTGCCATCATACATTGAGTCACCCAAATTAATTCCTGCATCTCCCAAAATAATAATTCTTCCTCTTTGCATCATAAAACCGGTAAAAGCACCAGCATCACCGCCAACGATAATTGTGCCACCTTTCATATCAATACCAGTTCTTGCACCAACGCTTCCTTTGCAAATCAAGTCTCCACCTCGAATGGCTGCGCCGAAACAAGAACCTGCATTCTTTTCTATTAGAACTTTGCCAGCCATCATATTTTCTGCACAGGACCAACCAACTCTTCCTGTTATTCTTACAACCGGTCCATCAATGCATCCAATACCAAAATATCCAAGAGATCCCTCAAAAATTAAATTTAGCTTATTTAATATTCCTACTCCCAGACTGTGCTTTCCTTGAGGGTTTTTGACAACAATAGTTCCATAACCCTCTTGCATAAAAGAATTTATTTTTTCGTTAAGTTTATTACAGGTTAGGTCTTTCGCATCGATTTCAGTTCTTTTATTAAAATCAACATCGTAAGCACCATAGTAAAAGAAATTTTCAGCTTCTTCAGGATTAAAAAAAACTTGTTGAGTTCTACCTTTCAAGACTTCCTTATGAAGTCCCATTGAATGTGCTTTGGAATCTTTTGTCTGTTTTAGATTTGCCATACTTTGACTTCTCCCTCATAAGGATCATAAGTATCAATTTCTTGAGGCAGCAAAGTTCTTATTGCTATTTCTTCGGATCCCAATGCAACTAAGTCATCAGACTCATAAAGCACCATTGGTTTTGCTGCCATGGTGTCTTTTGTCATACCTAACGAGTCTTTTGTCGCAACTAAATAAGTAAAAACGCCATCTAATTCTTTAAGGGAATCTTTCATACCTTCTTGTAGGGTTCCACCACTTCTCATTTTTTCTGCTAAATAAACAGCAATAAGTTCCGAGTCACATTCAGACATAAAACGCATTCCTTTATTCTCTAGCGCTCTTCGGTTATTCCAATAATTTGTTAACTGTCCGTTATGCACCACAGATACATCGCTGAAAGGATAGCCCCAAAATGGATGCGCAGAACGTATATCTACCCCTGATTCAGTAGCCATTCTTGAGTGACCAATAGCATGTGTGCCTTTTATTTTGTATAACCCATACTGTTTTGAGACAGCATTTGCATCTCCAATATCTTTTACCAATTCTAAAGTTTTTCCAAGTGATAATATTTCGGTCATTTCTACACTTTCAACTTTTTTTGAAAATTCCATTAGATCTTTGTCATACTTGATAACATATCTAAATGAATACGGAGTTAGGCGTTCTTCCTGATATATATCTGCGCCTAAATCTACTATGTGTTTATCTACTTGTTTTTTTCTTGCATCGTAGACTGACTTGTCTTCATTAATGGCCGAACTTCCTTCTTTAACATTTTCACCAACTTTAAAACGCATAATATAATCACCCTTACTACCCTCGCCATATAGGGCGTAACCTGTAGAATCTGGCCCCCTGTGTTTAAGAGCTTGCAACATATCTTGAAGCTCTTTGCCGATATTAACGGTTTTACCTTTATGGATTAATCCTGCTATTCCACACATATAAATACTTTCTTTCTAATTATGGCAAGCAATCCAAGTAGGTGTCCAAATCCCATTGCGTTGTGGCACCTAAAAACTTCTCCCATTCATCTCTTTTGTACCAATGAAAAACTTTGTACATTTCATCTGGAAGAGCAGATTTAATTACATCATCTTCTGATAAGCGGTCTAGCGCCTCTCCAAGACTCAATGGAAGTTTCTTAACATCCTTGCCTGCTTTTTGTGCTTCATAAATATTTCTCGATTCAGGTTTTCCTGGATCTAAATTATTTGAAATTCCATCATCGAATGCTTTAAGTAATGCGGCTCCCATTAAATAAGGATTATGCATCGAATCAACTGAACGATATTCAAATCTTCCAGGGGCCGAAACTCTAAGTCCGCAGGTTCTATTTTGATAACCCCAGTCAGCATAAACAGGAGCCCAAAAACCAGTGTCCCACAAACGTCTATAAGAATTTACCGTGGACGAACCAATCGCAGTTAATGCGGGTAAATGTTTCATTACTCCGCCAATTGCTTTTAATCCAATTTTACCAGGTAATTGCCTATCTTTTGTATCTGGCATAAAAGTGTTTGTTCCTCCAGATAAATATTTGAAATTTCCTTCGTGACCAGCTAATTTTTTAAAACCTAATTTATTTAATTTTTCGGATCCACCTTTCCAAAGAGACATGTTTGTGTGACAACCACTAGCAGAAACTCCCATAAATGGTTTCGTCATAAAACATGCAATTAAGTTATTTTCTCTAGCTACCTGTCCACAAATTTGCCTGTAAGTTGATAATCTGTCAGCATTTCTCAATACATCGTCAAAGGTCCAGTTTAATTCTAATTGACCTGGAGCATCTTCATGATCTCCTTGAATCATGTCCAAACCCATAGCGGTTGAGTACTCTATCACCTTCATAAAAACAGGCCTTAAAGATTCAAATTGATCTATATGATAACAGAAAGGTTTTGAAAAACCTTTACCGGTTGGTGTACCGTCGTCATTTCTGGTTAACCACATCATTTCAGGTTCAGTTCCAATTCTTAAATGTAAACCTTTATATTTTTTTTTAAATTCTTCGTGAATAATTCTTAAATTACCTCGACAATCCGAAGTTAAATGTCCAGCTGGATTTTTTCTTTCTTCTCTATTTCTGAAGCAAGTACAATAAACTCTTCCTACTCTTTTATCCCATGGTATTTGTGCAAATGTTTCTGGATCTGGAATACCTACTAATTCATGGGCTTCAGGACCATAACCAATATAATTTTTGTGACGGTCAACAAATAAATTGGCTGTTGACCCATAAACTAATTGAAATCCTTTTTCTGCTGTTCTTTCCCAATGTGCAGCAGGAATCCCTTTACCAACAATACGTCCTGTGACCGAAATAAATTGAAAATAAATATAAGTAATTCCTAATTCGTTAATTTTTTCTCTTACTTCCTTTACTAATTTTGCACGTCCTGGAGCATTAACGTGTCTTTCCAAGTCCGTCATAAAGCAAATCCTCCCTCAAAGATTAATTTCTTGAACTTAACTCAATTAAATAATGAAATATGTTAGCTGAAAAATAATTACTCGTCTAGATTTAGCTCCAAGGGAAAGGGCTATTAGAAACTGGGTGCAATTCACCTTTCGCGTATCGATTGAATCTGAATGGTTTGAGTAAAGAACTTTTTTGGCCCAAAATCTCATCTGAAACAAGATCTCCCACCCCTATCATTTTATATCCGTGGTTGGAGTCCGCAATTATATAAACATTTTCGCAAAATTGATCAAATACAGGAAAAGAATCCGGTGTAAAACAACCAAGTCCACCTGAAGGACCTTTTTTGTACACTTTAATTTTTCCCCCAAATCTTTTTTGACAATGAGCCAAAGCTGAACACCACATGTGGGCAAACTCATCTCCCGTTTGGTGCTCTTCAGAGTCTACTCCATAAGGGTCTACCTTTACATCATCTGCAGGCTTGTTAATTTTATAAGGCGCAGTTCCTCCTTGAACTCCATTGAAATTGAAGTCTGGTTTATAATATATACCCCACATTTTGTCGGTTATTAACGATCCATCTACATCCGAAAACAAATGAGCATCACTATCTACATGAATAACTGGAGGTATTTTACCATCATCTGTTTTTTGAAAATTTGGGTCAACTCCCAAAACGCCTTCAGTTAGAAACCAATATATCCACATTGGATAATCTTTGTGTGTTTTACCTTTTTCATCTTTGATTGAAATTTTTTTTGGAAGTTCAAGTTTGTCCCACAAACCTTTAATCCATGGACCAGCAGCTACAATAACTTGTTCACAATCAATTGTTCCTTTAGAAGTGACGACACCGGTTACAGCCTTACTATTACTGCCTCTTTTAAAACCAGTAACTTGTGTGCCCGTTATGATTCTTGTTCCAAAACTTTCAGCCTTATTCGCCAAACCATAAATCGAAGCAGTGTTATTAGCATATCCACCTCTTTTTTCATGCAAAACTGAAGTAATTCCTTTAGCTTGCCAATCATGAAATATATTTTTCATATATTTCATAGAATCTTCTTTTCCTTCAATAAATTCAGATTCATAACCAATAGCCTTTTGTTGTTCATAGATACTGGATATATTTTTTCTCATGCTTTCAGGGCTTATTTGCATATAACCAACTGGATGGTAACTAAAAACTTTTGGATCACTTTCCCAAATTCTTACGCTGTGCGTCATGAGTTCTCTCATGGCTGGTTGGAAGTAATTGTTTCGAACTACACCGCAGGCAATACCGCTTGCGCCTGATGCAATCCCCCCTTTATCTACAACTACAATATCGTTATTAATGTTGTTTCCGTTTTTTTTCTTAAGTTTTTCAGCTAAATGCCAAGCTGTACTTAAACCATGAATTCCAGCTCCGATAATAACAAATCTGGCTTTTTTTGGAAATGCCATTCTACGATTTTACTCTTGATTTTTCAGGATCATAAAAAGGAAATTTAATTACTTTTGCAGCGATCCTTTTCTGATGACCATCAATTTTACCAATCTCAACATTTGTACCTATGTCTGAATATTTGATATCCATTCTACAAAGTGCAATATTTTTATTTAGCTTAGGAGATATCATCCCACTGGTTATTACACCAATGGTAGCTCTTCCTACGTGTACACCATCTCCATTGCTAGCCTGTTCTTTGCCTATTAACTCTAAACCAACAAGTTTTTTTTGTGGAGACTCTTTTCTTTTAATTAGCGCGTTTTTGCCTACAAAATCATCTTCCTTGGTTTTTAGCGCGACAGAAAATCCAATGCCGGCTTCAAAAGGATTCGTTTGATCATTAAATTCGTATCCATAAAATATAAGTCCAGCTTCAATTCTTACCATATCTAAACCTTCTAAACCCATTGGAGCTATGCCTAAATCTTTTCCTGAATCCCAAACTTTATCCCAAATTTTAGAAGCGTCATTAGGATGACACCAAATTTCAAAACCCAGTTCACCTGTATATCCTGTTCTGGATATAATAATCGGTGTGCCCACATGATCATCAATTCTGGCAATAGAAAACCTAAACCATTGAAGTTCATTTATTGTCGGTTGGGTGGGTGGAGTCCAAACAAACTTCTCTAAAATTTTTCTACTATTTGGTCCCTGAACTGAAATATTATGAATTTGATCAGTTGAAGATTTTACCCAAACTTTATATTTTTTTTTCTTAGCTAATTCTCTAAGCCATGTACCACCATATTCTTGACCACCAACCCATCGGAAATTATCTTTGCCTAGGCGAAAAATAGTCCCGTCATCAATCATGCAACCGTTGTCATAACACATGGCCGAATAACTAACTTGCCCTATTGAAAGTTTTTTGACATTTCTTGTAAGAGCATACTGCATTAAATTTTCAGAGTCTGGACCTACAATTTCAAATTTTCTTAACGGAGATAAATCAATTGCTATAGCTTTTTCTCTACAGGCCGTATACTCGTTAATTGTTCCATAATTGGTATAATTATTTGCTAACCAATAGCCATTATATTCAATAAAATTTCTAGTAAGTTTGGATGTTTTTTTGTGAAATCCAGTTTCTTTGGTTAATTTTGGTTCCGAGTCTGCTTGCATTCTAAATGCTATTGCTTTCGAATATTTTTGTTCTTTTGGATAAGTTCTAACAAATATATCAGTAGGATTCCATCCGTTTGCAGGATCAACATCGCATGGGCATGCAGAAGAAGCGCATATTAAATCTTTTGACGCTCTAAATAATACATAATCACCAGGTCTTGACCACGGTTCATCAAAAGATGCAACATTTAATTGATTAATGCTTGTATTAAAAAAAAGATTAATAGCAGTCCAACCTTTTCTTGATTTCACTTCATATTTTTTTAAAGCATTATTAAAATTTTCCGAACAATTTATATGACCGAAGTAACCCATATCTTCATAGTATTTTGCAGTACATGCATAATTAAAAGTATCATGTCTACCAACGGTGTCTCTGACAACTTCAATCATTGGGTCATGGTCCATATCGAAAAATTTTGAAAATAAACCGGGTGCGGGGTAGGCAGCTCCCATAAATGTACGGGTGGCTGTAGCATCAATTATACTTTCAATTCTTTTATCGAGTTTTGCTTTATCAAAAGCCAAAAAATCTGAACACTGTCTACCACCAGGGTCTATGATTTGAATGTACTCTCCAGCTTTTACTTCATAAGTATATGCAGTACGTCTTTTAATAAGTTGTTCGTTTAAAGGGTCACCCAAAGGCTCTGGCAAAACAAATTGCTCTCCATTATTATTATCATCAAATTTAGATTTATTTAAAAAAACAGTTAAATCAGTTGGAGGATTTTGATTATGAACGTTCATAGCTTCGCCAGGAGCCGCAAGTATAACTGTGCATTTATCTTTGGATTTTAAAATTATTTTTTCGCCTGTTAAACAATCTTTATCAAATAATATTGAAGATTTTGCTTTATTAATATCAAAGTTTTTTTGTTTAAATAATTTTGCAATTTTTTCATCGTTCGAAATTGTTTTTTTTGAAAAACCAGCCTCCGAGTTTTCTTTTAAATTTAATATTGATAGGTCACATTTACCTTTAGAATTAAAAACAACAACTTCACATGTTTGCTTGCCTTCATCGTTAATTATTTCTAATTTATCTTCAGGCAAAACTTTTATAACTGATAAACCTCCACCTCTAACAAAATATCTTTCAACCCCTGGTGGCAAAATCCTTAAGCCGGGATTTCTTATAAACAAACTAGTTGATATGTTTTCCATGTGAAACAATAGTATATTAGAGATTAATTTTGCGCAATTGACATTGACTGATAAAAAATCAGAACATAAACCATGGTAAATGAGTTAAATAGTTAATCAAATTTTGATGACAACGCCTATAATAGAAAAGTTATATTTTTCACCTGTTAAATCATTGTCTTTTTCCTATTCACCAAAACTTATAGTTAAAAAAAAATTGGTATCGCGAATGATAGAATTTTTGCTTTTACTAGACTTATTAATAGGTCAAAAGCAGATAATTATGAAAAAAATCCCAAAGACAGGAATCTAAATTTTTTTTTAACTCTTAAAAATTCTCCCTTTTTGAACAAATATAAATTTGATTATAAAATTAATGAATTGTCGTTATTGTTGGACAATAAATTGATTAATAAAATATCATTGGATAAAAGAGATAATTATAAAATTTTTTCACAAGAATTAATAGACCGTGAAAAGATAACAAAATATATACCTTATCTAATTCACAACATAAATTTTCCGTTTTTTGACAGCATGCCAGATAATACAATTTCTCTTATAAACATGAGTAGTATTAAGGATTTCGAAAAAAAAACTAATCGTAAAATTGAACATGAGCGATTTAGAGGAAACATTTATGTAAAAAATATTGATCCCTGGATTGAATTTAAATGGATCAACCAAGAAATTTCAATAAATGGTTGTTTATTTAAAGTTTTAAAAAAAATACCCAGATGTGTTGCAACGAATTTAATACCCAATTCTGAAACAGCAGACATTAATCTGCTAAAAATGTTAAGAGAAACTTACGGTCATATTTATACGGGAATTTATTTAAGACCATTAAACAACGGTGAAATTAATATTGCGGATATTATTAAACAAAATTGATGGAAATTTTTGTAGATTGGCAAAACTTCTATAATCGACAAACCTCCACCTCTTACAAAATATCCTTCAACCTCTGGTGGTAAAGTTTGAAAACCCATATTGAGTTTAGTTAACAAATTTTCATGTGGAAGAATAATAACTCGATGATTGATTAAGTTTCAATTCGAATTGACTCTTAGTTGCCCAAACCATACAATTTTGCCGACAATATTATTATTGGAGGAAAAAATATGAAAAGACTAATATCTCTTATATCTGCAATAGTAATTTCTTTAGTTAGCTTTACAGGAATTGCTCTGTCTGCTGATAGTAAGAAACCTACCAGAATTCCAATTCACAATTGGTCAAGCCAAGTGGTAATGGCCTATGTGATAGGTGGAATTTTGGAAGACATGGGTGGCAGTGCAGAATATGTCCCAGCAGACTCTCAAAAGGTATACGAATCAATTCGTATCGGTG
>CAJWDL010000002.1 GCA_913030805.1 uncultured Candidatus Pelagibacter sp.
CCGCGAACCTACTGATTACAAATCAGTTGCTCTACCAATTGAGCTATGAGGGCTTGGAAGAATAAATAGGTTATTTAGTTAAATTTTTCAAGCTATTAAAGGATTAAAGGCTCGGCTGCTGTTGCAGCCTCGCCTCCAGCAAAGCTGGTAAAGTAGTACTTTGTAACCTGGTTGTGACACATCTGTAGTGCTTCTGTAGTGCCTGAAATCCTACAGCTCACAGGATAATTATTTTGAAATGATAATTGAGCTGAAATTATAATTATAGGACGTATAATAAAATTATGAAAATATTAAGTGAAAAACATCATGAACTAAAAGATTTTGAAGAAATCAAGGAATCCGAAACTTCCAAATTAATTTTTCTTAGACCACGCCTATTATATTGGTTGATCACGAATAAATAGAACATGTATGATCAGTTTTTCATAAGTCAATAATTTATGGAATTCATTAAAAGAAAACTGAAAATTTTTGGAATTAATTTTAATAAATTTTGGAAAAATACTCCGAAATCAAATCTGCCCCAAGAGCTAATAGAAATTACAGAAAAATTTATATTATCAGATTCGTTCAAATATACTTCAAATTACTGGCATTATATAAACATAAATATTTACAAGCAACTCATAAAAGCAGGAATAAACAGATATACAAAAAATATTGATGACCAATTTTTTAACTTATATGAAAATTCTATATCTAACAAATTTGAATATACCGATAACTATATGATAAAAAATGCCGTTAAGAATGTAGAAAACATTAAAATTAATTATAAAATAAATCTTTTTAAAAAACATTATTTGCTAGATTATGATCAAAGCTATAAATACAATCATTTAGTTATTCTTTTATATGAAAATTTAAGAAAACTTGATGAATTTAAGCTACTGAAATCATTAAATAATGAAACCTTTAATGATCTTTTTTTAGAAATTGAAGGTGTAAAAATTACATTGAATAAAATAGGCGCTTTACTAGCTTATCATTCAATAACTAGTATTCCTTCTTTTTCAAAACCAAACAATATTATTCTAGAAATGGGTGCGGGACAAGCTGGAACAGCAGAAGTCATACTTAGTAATAATAAAAAATTTAAATATGTAATATGTGATATTCCTTTATCAGTATTTATTAGTTATTCAAGATTAAAAAAAGCATTTCCTAAAAAAAAAATTTCTTTATGTTTTGATATTAAAGATAAGGTCGACATGATGAATAAATTATTAAATAACGATATATTATTTATTTTTCCTCATCAACTTAGTTTTTTTGAAAAAAAAACGTTTGATATTTTTATAGCGGTAGGTTGCCTACATGAAATGGACAAAAAAACAATTAAAAGATATATGAATTATGTTGATACACATTCTAAGTATCTATATTTCGAAGTTTGGGATAATACAAAAGTTCCGTTTTCAATTATAAAAAATAAATTGTCAGCTTACAGTGATTCGGATTATTCAATCAATAAAAATTGGAAAAAAATCTTTATAAGAAATGCTATTTTTCCTTCAAATTTTGTTCAACTGTGTTATGAAGTTGGAAATTTATAAAAACATTTATCATAAAAAATTAAAAACTCATCAATTATTTTATTGTTTAGATTTATTTGACCTTGTTTATTTTTAAGTTCATCAACAGTCACGTTGAAATTATGATCTACGTTTGTATTTACCGTTGTTATTCATAATTTTTCTGCATCATTTGCATGCATCTGTAGTGCTTGTGTAGTGCATGAAAATAAATTTACTTTTTTGAATCATTTTATGGGGAAATATGATAACTTTTGATTAGTTTTTGGTTGATCACTTGATTACAAATCAGTTGCTCTACCAATTGAGCTATGAGGGCTTATAAATTAATTTAGATATTTATATTAATTCTTCGAGTAAATAAACCCTTATAGCATGCTAATGCCACAGCAGCAGTTCGCAGGGTGTTCTTGCATTTGGGTATTTTGTAGCTTGCTTGCGACTAATCTGCCGTACGTTTCAATCTTACATTTCGTGTGATTTCTATTTCCGCTCTCAATCTGAAAAAAAGTATAAGGAGTAGAAAATGTGATTATAAAAAAACAATTGCATTCAAGTAAGCAATGCTTAAAAATAAATCCAACCGATGGTGAGTGACGTTATGAAAATAATAATTTAGAATTATAATCTGTGAGGAATTATCCCGTATCTTCCATTAAGTTTTAAAATACACCCATTTAAACAATCATTATTATCAATGTATTTAATAGAATTAAAATCTCTTTAAATTTTATCGATTTATTTTCTAAAATAATTAGAATATAATTAGCAAATTAATTTTAATCATGAAATAACAACAAAACATAAAAGAAAAAGATAAAATTAATACAATTATCTCAATAAAATAATATGTCTGAGTTTCAAATGTTAAAATGGGCCAAAGATCTTTTTTCGATTTGCAGATCAATTACCGGTGACGGTACAAGAATGACTCTATCTTATTTTGAAAAAATAAATCCTGAATTTAGAAGATTAAAATTTAAGACTGGTCAAAAAGTATTTGATTGGGAAATTCCAAAGGAATGGAATATAAAAGATGCCTACTTAGAACATGAATCAGGGGAAAGATATGCCGAATTTAAAAAATGTAATCTTCACATAGTTGGATATTCGAAACCTGTAAATAAAAAAATATCTAAAAAAGAATTATTAAACCATATATACACTCAAAAAGATCAGCCAGACTCTATACCTTATGTAACAAGTTTCTATAAAGAAAGGTGGGGCTTTTGTTTATCGGAAAATCAAAAAAGCAAACTACCTGACGGAAATTACAAAGTAATTATTGATAGTGATCTAAAAAATGGAAATTTAGAATTAAGCGATGCAATATTTAAAGGTAAAACTAAAAAAGAAATTTTTTTTAGTAGCTATATTTGCCATCCTTCCATGGCAAATAACGAATTGTCAGGCCCGGTTTTATTAAATGCAATTATGCACTACATAAAATCTAACTATCCTAAATCGAAATTTACTTATAGATTTGTATTACTTCCTGAAACAATAGGTTCAATAGCATATCTTTCGAAATTTATGAGAGTTATGAAATCAAATATGATATGTGGATTTAATCTCACCTGTGTTGGAGATGAAAGAGCTTATAGTTATGTAGGTAGTCGTAACGGTAACACTCTTGCTGATGATGCCATTGAAGCAGCACTATTTGGTTTATCAAAAGAAAAAAATATTCCTATTTAGATCGAGCAAGTGATGAAAGACAGTATTGCGCACCTGGAATAGATTTGCCTGTATGTTGTTTTTCAAGATCTAAATTTGAATATCCAGAATACCACACACATAAAGATAATTTTAATGTTGTAACCCAAAAAGGTCTTGAAGGTTCATTTAAGGTAATGAAAAAAATTATAGACGCTATAGAATTGGAGTTGTATCCTAAAACTACTGTGCTTGGTGAACCAAATCTTGGTAAAAGAGGATTGTATTCAACACTATCCCAAAAAGGTAAGAATGATACCAAGCGATTAAGATTGAATTTGATTGCTCAATCTGATGGCATGACCAATATTATTAAAATTACTAAATTATTAAAGGAACCACTTGATAAATTATGTAATGAATGCAGTTTACTTAAATTAAAAAAAGTTTTGAAATAATTACAATGGCAATTCTAAAAAATTGTATAAATAAGAGGTGCAATTGCAGATTCCTGGCTAATAATAATTAATCCTTCAAATAATACCAAAACAATTATGATTGGCATAAGCTAATATTTCTTTCTAATTTTAAGGAATTCCCAAAATTCTTTTAAAAATTCCATACTTAAATAATAAATTTTTTAAATAAATATAATATTTTTCATTCTTAAAAAAAACATTGAACGACATGTTACCATTGATAGAAGTATGTGGGGCTCTGATCAAGCCGCTTCTTTGGAAGAAGGAGGAATGAATCATTTAACCTATATTTTAAAAAAGCAAAAAATTATTATGGAAATGGTGTAAAGAAAATTACTAATATGGAAAAAAAAATGTTAAAAAAATTTAAGTATTGGTAGCAGTAATTTCAAAAATAGAAAAAATTATTTTTTATTTATTTCTACAAACCATTTCCCTTTTCGTTTTCTAATTGCATCCATTTTCTCTCTTCAGTGCCTCCTGAAAAACTTAAAGATTAAATAAGTTACAAGAGATTTTGCTATATTGGTTATCCAAGTCATCAACCAGGACCCCAAAGTTCCTTGTTTCTGTTTCTTGATTAAATGAAATATTATGCTTGGAGCTGGCATATCGGCACTTAACTAAAATAACATTTTTTACAGATGGGACTCGTGTTGAAAATATCTTCCCCGAATTCTATTCTGATTGTTGTTTTAATTTCTTTATGATGATCGCAGTTGATACACCGATCTATAACTGGTTTCTTTAACGGATCCTGGATGAATGAATTGGTCGTTTATACGACCCCATTTGAAATAAAATTATTATAAAAATTTTTCCCTTCTATATGAAAATTTATTATTTTAATTTCAAAGCTTCTCGCAATGTTTTTATAACCCTTTTTTGTTCTTTTATACTAAGTGAATAATATAGTGGTAGAGTTAAAGCTTCTTTATAATACTTTTCAGTATTTTTTAATTTATAGTTTTTGAAACCTAAGTACCTATAAAAAGGATGTTTATATATTGGTATGTAGTGTAAATTAGTCATAATTTTTTTCTTTAATAAATAAGAAATTATTTTTTTTCTTTTGGATTCTGGAACCCTACAAATATAAAGGTGTCTTGATGAATATGAATTATTTAAATTTTTTTGGAATTTAATATTTAATTTTTTTAGCTCTTTGTCATAAATATTGGAAAGATAATTCCTCCTTTTAGTAAAAATATCAATTTTGCTTAATTGACTTAATCCTAATGCAGAATGAACATCTGATAATCTATAATTATATCCCAATTTATGTTGTTCGTAGTACCATGGATTATTATTATAATTTTTCATTATTTTTTTATCTCTAGTTATTCCGCTATTTCTGAGGATTTTCATTTTATTTGTTAATTTTTTGTAATTAGTTAATGCCATTCCTCCTTCCGCAGATGTTATTATTTTAACTGGATGAAAACTAAAAACAGTAATATCAGAATATTTACAACTTCCTATAGGTTTATCTCTATATCTTCCTCCGATAGCATGTGACGCGTCTTCGATAATTTTAAATTTAAATTTTTTGGCTAAATTTCTTATTTCTAACATATCACATGATAGTCCACCTAAATGAACAGGAATTAAAATTTTTGGTAATTTGTTCTTTTTTTTTGCAATGATAAGCTTTTTTTTCAAAGCTTGAATGCAAATATTAAATGTTGAAGGATCTATATCTATAAAGTCTATTTTTGCACCACAATATAAAACACAATTTGATGAAGCAACAAAAGATACTGGACTAGTCCAGACATAATCATCTTTTTTTAAACCCAAACAAAGACATGCAATGTGCAATGCTGATGTAGCACTATTTGTAGCAACTGCAAATTTGGCATTACAGTATTCTGCTACTTTTTTTTCAAACTTAATTACTGTTGGTCCAGAAGTTAAATATTCTGATTTTAAAATTTTTTTTACAAAATTAATATCTTGATTTGAGATATGTTGACGTGCGTAGGGTATCACAATTTATAAAGTATAATTGAACTCCTTTTTAATTAATTTTTTTATTTTTTCTTTACTTAAGAAGTTTCTATTTTTTTCACTATTATAGGAAAAAATTTTTTTTAACAATTTAGCTTTTTTTAATTTACAATAATTTTTTATATAATTTTCCTCATGAAGTAAATCAGGAGATAAAATTGCATAGCATTTACCAAAATCTACTGTATTAACACTGTCATTTTTGGTAATCATTTCCTCATGCAGCTTTTCTCCGGATCTTATTCCAATATTTTTTATTTTGCACCCAGATCCAATAACCTCAACAACATCAGATAGTTTGTAACTTGGTATTTTTGGAACAAAAATTTCGCCTCCAGTACAATTCGCTAAAACCCAAAGAACAAATTCAACACTTTCATCTAAAGTAATATTAAATCTTGTCATGTTTAAATCAGTTACTTGCAGTTTGCCATTTTTTCTCTGTTTTAAAAATCTTGGTACAACTGATCCTCTGCTTCCTAAAACATTTCCATATCTAACAACACTAAAAATTAAATTTTTTTCTCCTGTTATATTGTTGGCAGAGATAAAAAGTTTGTCCGCACAAAATTTCGTAGCACCGTACAGATTGATTGGTGCGGCAGCTTTGTCTGTTGAAAGTGCTATAACTTTTTTAATGCATCGTTGACTCAAACATGCTTCAATGACATTTTGTGCCCCAATGACATTTGTTTTAATGTATTCTAATGGATTATATTCAGCAGTTGGAACTTGTTTAAGAGCAGCGCAATGAATAACATAATCAATATTATTTAAAGCAAATGTTAGTCTCTCTTTATCTCTCACATCGCCTATAAAATATCTAACAGATGGATACAACTTTATGTTAATTTCATTAGACATCTCAAGTTGTTTAAGTTCATCACGGCTATAAATTACCACTCTTTTTATTTTTTTATATTTACTTAAGATTCTACTAACAAATCTCTTACCAAAACTCCCAGTTCCACCTGTGATTAAAATAGACTTATTATTTAACATGATTATTATGTGATATATTTAGTATAAAAAATTATTAGTGATTAGCAAGAAATAATAGTTGATATGCATGGTTAAAAAACAACATAAAAGAGGTTTTCGTCAAGTTGATTGGATGGATCCTCTTTATTTGAATCTACTATTAACTGAAGAAGAAGAGTTAATTAAAAAAACAGCAAATGATTATTGCAATTCAAAATTGTTACCCAGGGTTATAAAAGACAATAAAAAATGTTTTTTTGATAAAAAAATTTACCTAGAATTTGGTTCATTAGGTTTTTTGGGAAGCACTATAAACGGTTATGGAGGTGCCAAGACTTCTAATGTTGCGTATGGTTTGGTCGCGAAAGAATTTGAATCAATTGATAGCAGTTATCGTTCGGCTATATCGGTCCAATCTTCTTTAGTGATTCACCCAATATATTATTTTGGTTCAGATGAGCAAAAACAAAATTATTTGCCTGAACTTATTAATGGTAGCTTAGTTGGATGTTTTGGATTAACTGAAAGTGAAGCAGGATCTGATCCGTCTTCTATAAAAACAAGTTTTATCGAAGTATCCGACGGATACATAATCAATGGAATCAAAAATTGGATTACCAATGCTCATATAGCTGATGTTTTTATTATTTGGGCTTTAAGTAAAGAAAAAAAAATTCATGGATTTATTGTTAATAGAAAATCACAAGGTTTGACAACTTCTATGATAGAAAAGGCAAGTTTAAAAATAAGTCCTACAGGTCAGATAATTTTAAATAACGTTAAAGTCCCAAAAAAAAACATTTTACCCAGCACACAAGGCTGGAAGTCTGTTTATTCATGTTTAAACAAAGCTCGATATGGAATTGCGTGGGGAGTAATGGGAGCAGCGGAATCATCATGGTTAATTGCTAAAAATTATGCAGAAAATAGAGTTATGTTTAATAAACAATTAGCTGTCAAACAATTGATTCAAAAAAAATTAGCAAATATGCAAACTGAAATTTCACTTGGTCTTAGTGCCTGCCTCCATACCGGAAGAGCTATGGATGAGAACAAAGATATTAAAATAGCTATTAGTATGTTGAAAAGAAATAATTGCAATAAAGCTCTTAGAATTGTTAGAGATGCAAGAGACATGTTAGGTGCTAACGGTCTTTTAGATGAGTATCATATTATTCGACACTTAATTAATCTTGAAGCAGTTAATACATATGAGGGAACAGCGGATATTCACGCTTTAATTCTTGGTAAATTTCAGACAAAAATTGATGCATTTTAGAAGCAGTTGTTAATAAACAAATTAATTTAAACATTTATGCTAGATAAAAAAAGTATTCTTTCGGTTTCTATATTATTTATCTTGATCGGGATCTTCTTAAGATTATATCAATTAAATTTTGAAAACTATTGGCTTGACGAACTGGTTGATTTCTGGGTTGCGGATCCAAATATCACTCTTCATACTACATTTCTTAGAAGGGAACTTGTTGATGATCAGACTCCTTATTTATTTCAGTTATTTTTAAAAATCT
Source organism: uncultured Candidatus Pelagibacter sp. (assembly GCA_913030805.1). Classification (GTDB taxonomy): domain Bacteria; phylum Pseudomonadota; class Alphaproteobacteria; order Pelagibacterales; family Pelagibacteraceae; genus AAA240-E13. Next base: position 8,197 of record CAJWDL010000002.1, read on the forward strand.
ATTTAAAATATTTTGGTTATGACCCTGAAATAGGTAGGCACGTGCCACTTATTTTTGGCATACTATCAATTCCCCTTGTAGCTATTCTTTCTTATCAAGTAGCAAAAAATAACTCATTTTTACTAACAATTTTATTAGTCAGCATAAACATATATTTAATTAAGTATTCTCAAGAGACAAGAACTTATACTCTTGTTTTTTTATTAAGCACAATAAATTTGATTTTTTATTATAAAATAATATTACCAAATTTAACTAATTTTAAAAAAATATATATATTTTCCCTATTTATTATTTTTTCTGTTTTAAGTTTATCGGCACATCCTTTTGTATTTATTATTATTTTTTCGCAAATTGCCCATTCTGCTTATTCTTTTTTTGTGTTCAGAGAAAAAAATTTTTTGTTTCTTTTATCAATTCCATTTATTTTATTTATATACCTAATAATAAATTATAATTATCTAATTTCTCAACTTTCTTACAATGAATATTTTTTAGAACATGAAAATTGGAAATTTTATTACAATTATTATTTTTCAAGATTTTTTGGATCAAAAATTATGGGATTAATTTATTTATCTACATTAATTTTTTTAATAATTCGCTTTAGAAAGATGATATTGTTTAGATCCAATAATTATTTACCACTTGTATTTATTTTGTTTTTTTCCTATTTGATTCCCTTGTTTTATGCTTTGTTAAAAACTCCGATTCTTACTGACAGATATATTATATTTGTTTTAATACCTATTTTAATACTTATATCAGCTTTGATTTTTGAAATTGATAACAAAAAATTAAAAATTTTACTATTTATAAGTATTTTAATTCCAACCATTGTAAATAATTATATTGAAATTCAATTTAGGAAAAATACAAAACCCGAATTTACCAAACTCCTTGATAAATTAGAAAAGCATGAGACAAAAAATTTAACTTTTTATGCACCCAAAATAATCGACGAGATCATCGTAAATTATATTTTGTCTGTCGACGTATTTAAAAATAATAATTTTAAGATTCTCAATATTGATAATATTTCTTCTGACACAAAAATGTTATGGGTTATTTGTTACGAGCCTGTTGTGGGTTATAATTGCAACATTTCAAATGATAAACGAAAAAATTGGGTTTTAAATGAAACTAAAAAATTAGACCTATTAAACGCTCGACTTTATGGGATAAGAAATTAGAATGATTTCATCTTTTTTATTTGATGTAAATGGTGGAATATAATTGATGCGCTATTTGAAATATTGAGGCTTTCAGCATTCTTATTTATATTTATTTTGAGTAAAAAATCTGAATTTTTTTTTGTTTGATATTTTAAGCCATAACCTTCTGAACCAAATAGCAAAACATTATTTCCATCCCAATTATGTTTTAAAAAATCATTTTCACATTGAGAATCAAAAGCACTTATCCAAAAGTTTTTTGATTTTAAATATTTTAAAGTTGTATTAATATTAGGTACTTCGAATATTTTTAATAATTCCATGCATCCACTAGCGCTTTTATAAAGAAGTTTGCTTCGAGCAGGATAGGATCTTTTAACAACGATTATTCCGTCGATATCAAATGATGATGCGCTTCTTATTATTGACCCAATATTTCTAGGATCAGTAACTCCTTCAATGGCAGCAAAAGTAATAAATTTTTTTTCCGAATTCTGTGTTAAATATTCTTTTATATTGGCTTCTTCTAATGGTATAATTTCAGCAATTAACCCTTGATGGGTAATTTGATCTTTCGAGCACAATCTGTCCAATTCTTTATTGGTTTTATATAAAATTTTTATGTTTTTTAATAAATGCTTATTTTGATTTTCACTATTTAGTTTCTTTTTTGATTCTTCAGTTAAGAACACTCTCAGGACTTTTCTGTTTGGATTTTTTAATGCTTCTGTGACAGCATGTTTGCCTGCAATTAAAAAGGATGATTTTATCATGATATTTCAATTATTTTTTCACTAATATCATACTTTTTTCAATAAAATCATTTATTGCTTTTATTTAAGAACATGCATATAAAATCTTGTTGTTAAAAGCTTTATTGAAAGGGGGTTACCCCTGTAAGATTGGAGGGGTACCAAAGCGGTCAAATGGGGCGGGCTGTAAACCCGTTGACTTCGGTCTTCGAAGGTTCGAATCCTTCCCCCTCCACCATTCAAGAAAGTTTAATGCAACGAGCGAGTGTGATACGTTTGGAATGATGCGGGTGTAGTTCAATGGTAGAACACCAGCCTTCCAAGCTGGTCGTGAGGGTTCGATTCCCTTCACCCGCTCCAACTAAGATGTGAAAAAAAAGGCATGAATTATTGAGGTATTAAAAATGGCAGAGAAAAAGAAATTTGAAAGAACAAAACCGCATGCAAATGTAGGTACGATTGGTCATGTGGATCATGGGAAAACAACATTAACTGCAGCTATAACAAAAGTTTTGGCAGAAAAGGGTGGTGCAGAATTTATTGCCTATGATCAAATTGATAAAGCGCCAGAGGAAAAAGAGAGAGGAATAACGATAGCTACTGCTCATGTAGAATATGAAACTGATAAGAGACATTATGCCCACGTAGATTGCCCAGGACATGCAGATTATGTAAAAAATATGATTACAGGTGCAGCCCAAATGGATGGAGCGATTTTGGTTGTTAGTGCTGCTGATGGGCCGATGCCACAGACAAGAGAGCACATATTATTGGCTAGACAAGTTGGTGTTCCAGCAATTGTAGTTTATTTAAATAAAATTGATCAGGTTAAAGATCAAGAGTTGGTTGCTTTGGTTGAAGAAGAGATTAGAGAACTATTAACTTCTTATAAATTTCCAGGAGACAAAATTCCTATAATTAAAGGTTCTGCGTTAGACGCGGTTGAAGGAAAGGATGAAGCAACTGGAAAAAATTCAATTATTGAATTAATGAAAGCAATTGATGAGCACATCCCTCAACCTCAAAGACCAAAAGACAAACCTTTTTTAATGCCTGTTGAAGATGTTTTTTCTATATCAGGACGCGGAACAGTTGTAACTGGACGTGTTGAACAAGGAGTAGTTAAAACTGGAGAAGAATTAGAGATTGTTGGAATTAGAGATACAAAAAAAACTGTTTGTACTGGAGTTGAAATGTTCAGAAAACTTTTGGATACAGGGGAAGCAGGTGACAATATAGGTGCTTTGTTAAGGGGAATTGAAAGAGAAGACGTTGAAAGAGGGCAAGTATTAGCTAAACCCGGATCCGTAACTCCGCACACTAAATTTGAAGCTCAAGCATATGTTTTAAAAAAAGAAGAAGGAGGAAGACACACTCCATTTTTTACAAAATATAGACCACAGTTTTATTTCAGAACAACCGATGTTACAGGAGAGGTTGAACTTGCGAAAGGTACTGAAATGATAATGCCCGGCGATGATGCAGTATTTACAGTTAAATTAATTACACCAATTGCAATGAATGAAAAATTAAATTTTGCAATCCGTGAGGGCGGCAAAACTGTTGGAGCTGGCGTGGTAACTAAAATTTTAGAGTAAAACTCTTTAGGAGTGTAGCTCAATTGGTAGAGCGCCGGTCTCCAAAACCGGAGGTTGTGGGTTCGAGCCCCTCCGCTCCTGCCAAATTAGGAATACAGTATGATTAACCCATTAAAGTTTATTCAAGCAGTTAAGAACGAAGCTTTTAGAGTTTCTTGGCCAACAGGAAAGGAAACGCTAACAGGTGCTGTAATGGTTGTTTTGTTAGCTATAGTTGCTGCCATATTTTTTTTAATTTTAGATCAAATACTCAAATTTTTATTGAATTTTACATTAACTATAAGTTTTTAAATTATGAAAAATTGGTATATTGTCCAGTCGTATTCTAGCTTTGAAAAGAAGGTCGCAGACTTAATTAAAAAAGAAGCCATAAAAGCGAAATTAGAGGATAAGATCGAAGAAGTGCTTGTACCCACTCATGAGGTAACTGAGGTTAGAAGGGGTAAACGAATTCAAAGAAAAAAAAAATATTTTCCAGGATATGTTTTGATTAAAATGGATATGGATAACCAGTTATATCATTTAATAAAGAATATAAAAAAAGTGACTGGTTTTTTGGGTCAAAAAGGAAATCCACTTCCTGTTTCTGAAAAAGAAATAGAAAAAATTAAAGGACAAATTAAAGATGGAGTAGTTCAAACAAAATCTCTTATAACTTACAATATTGGCGAAAAGGTCCAGGTTATTGATGGTCCTTTTGCCTCATTTAATGGTCTTATTGAAGAGACTGATGAAGAGAAATCAAGACTTAAGGTTTCGGTTATGATTTTTGGAAGACTAACGCCCTTAGAATTGGAATTTAATCAGGTCGAAAAAGTACAGTAATGGCAAAAAAAGAAATTAAAGAATACGTAAAACTTCAAATCAAAGGAGGGCAAGCTAATCCTGCTCCACCAGTCGGACCAGCTTTGGGACAAAGAGGAATTAACATTATGGAATTTTGTAAAGCATTTAATGAGAAAACAAAAAATTTGATTGGGAATCCTGTACCAGTTGTTATAACGGTTTACAAGGATAAAAAATTTGATTTTATTATTAAATCACCACCAGCTTCTCATTTTATTAAACAAGCTGCAAAGTTAAAGAGTGGTTCTAAAGAACCAGGAAGAATTATTACAGGCTCAATAACGATGAATCAAGCGGAACAAATAGCTAAAGAAAAAATGAAAGATCTTAATGCCATAGATTTAAAAGAAGCTACTAAAATTATATGTGGTTCTGCACGTTCTATGGGCATTGAAATTAAGGAATAAATTTAATGATTTCTAAAAGATATAAAGCGTTACCTCAAGAAACTAGAATTTTAAAACATGATAAAATTGAAAATTTGTTAAAAATTATTAAAAAGAATTGTACGGCAAAATTTAATGAATCGGTTGACGTTCATTTCCGACTTAATTTAAAACAAAAAAAAAGCGAAGCAAACATAAGGACTATTCTTAATTTACCGGTAGCAAAAAACAAAAAAGTTAGAGTCGCAGTTATTTGTGAAGAAGAAAAATTAGAGGAAGCAAAAAAAAGCGGCGCTGATGTTATTGGCTCTGATGATTTGATTAAAAATATTTCTGCTGGAAAAATCAATTTTGAAAAACTTGTATCAACTCCTAAAATGATGATCAAACTAGGTAAGCTTGGAAAAATATTAGGTCCAAAGGGATTAATGCCAAACCCAAAACTTAGAACTGTTACAAATGATATTATTAAATCGGTGAAAGATATAAAGTCGGGACAACTTGAAATAAAAAATGATAAGGATGGGAATATTGCTTTATCGATAGGAAATAAAAATATCTCGGATGACAATTTAATCAAGAATTTCAATGCTGTTCTTGACGTTATTTCTAAAGAAAAACCTTCAGGAGTAAAAGGTAATTTTATTAAAAGTGCATTTATTACTTCTACAATGGGAATATCTTATAAACTTAAACTGAACAAAAGTATTTGATTTTATGATGAACAAAGAACAAAAAAAGAATTACATCATCGAAATGAAAAAATTTTTTGAAACAAGTGATTCAGTATTAGTAACTCACTATCAAGGTTTAAGCGTTAACCAATTAGATATGTTGCGAGCTGAAATGAGGAAGCATGGCATAATGTTTAAAATTACTAAAAATAGAATTACAAAGTTAGCTTTAAAAGATACAAAATGTAAAGATATTGCTGACATGTTTTCCGGACCAACTGCGATAGCGCTATCTCAAGATGCAATTTCTTCTGCAAAAATATTGACGAAATTTTCAAAAGAGAATCAAAACCTAAAGATTCTCGGAGGACTAATGGGAGAGGAGCTTCTTAAACTAGAAGATGTGCTGAAAATAGCCACTCTACCAACATTAAATGAAGCTAGAGGCAAAATTGCTAGTATTTTACGATCTCCGGCACAAAAATTATTAAGTATTTTACTTGCGCCTGGCTCAAAAATTGCTATTTTGGCGCTCGAAAAAAGCAAACAATCAACATAGAAATTTTATGGCCGATTTAAATAAGATAATCGAAGATTTATCAAAGTTAACAGTAGTAGAAGCTGCTGAACTATCAAAACAATTAGAAGAAAAGTGGGGGGTGACTGCGGCAACAACTGCTGTTACCGCACCTGTTTCGAGCGGAATTGCAGCAGAGGAGGAACAAAGTGAATTCACAATTATACTTACTTCTGCTGGAGATAAAAAAATTAACGTAATAAAAGAAATTAGAACATTTACAACATTAGGTTTAAAAGAAGCTAAAGATTTAGTGGAAGGAGCACCTAAAGAAGTAAAGTCGGGTGTCGATAAGAAAGAAGCAGAAGAAATTAAGAAAAAATTAGAAGCTGCTGGAGCCAAAGTAGAATTAAAATAACAAAATTTTTAAATCTGATTATTAAGAATCAGATTCAATAAATGCAATTATCGTTTACTGAGAAAAAGAATATCAGAAAAAATTTTGGGAAGTTAAAAGAAAGTTTATCAATTCCAAATTTAATAGAAGTCCAAAAAAATTCCTATAATGAATTTTTAAATTTAAACGATAAAAATGATAAAAACTATATACAAAAAGGTCTAGCTAGAGTTTTTAAAGACATATTTCCCATAGAAGATTTAGCAGAAAAAGCGACATTAGAATTTGTTTCTTATCGATTGAAGAAACCAAAATACGGTGTAGAAGAATGTATTCAGAGGGATTTAACTTATTCATCAGCTTTAAAACCTATTTTAAGACTAGTAATTTACGAAATTGATCACGAAAATAATACAAAAGAAATATTGTCCGCTAAAGAACAAGAAGTTTACATGGGAGAAATTCCAATGATGACACCTAGCGGAACATTTATAGTTAATGGAGTACAAAGGGTTGTTGTGAATCAAATGCATAGAAGCCCAGGGGTTTTCTTTGATCATGACAAGGGAAAAACACACTCTAGTGGCCAAAAATTGTTTAATTGTAGAGTAATTCCAAATAGAGGTTCTTGGTTAGATTTTGAATATGATATAAAGGATTTATTGTATTTCAAAATAGATAGAAAAAGAAAATTGCTTGTATCAACTTTGTTACTAGCATTGAATTATAATAAAAAAGAAATAGCCGAGTTGTTCTATGAAAGTGAAAAATTTGAATACAATTCTAAATTAGCTAAATGGAAAACAACATTTAAACCAGAAAACTACAAATTTAAAAAAATTTCAGAAGAAATAATTGATGCAAAGACTAATAAGATAGTTGTTAAATTGGGTTCTAGAACTAATTTGTTACAAGCACAAAAGCTTTATGACAATGGATTAAAAGATATTTATGTTTCAAACGATGCAATTTATGGAAGATTTTTGCATAACAATATAAGTTTGAACTCTGAGAAAAATATTTCCATAGGAACGGAAATCACTGAAGAAATTTTAGATAAAATTATAAAAAATAATATAAAAATTATCCAAATTTCCAATACTAACTCCATTAACAAAGGACCTTATTTGCTTAAAACCATATTGGCAGATAAAAATAATACTAAAGAAGAAGCAATTACCGATATTTATAAAATTTTAAGACCAGGAGAACCTCCTACTCTTGAAATTGCAAATCAAATCTTCCAAAATTTATTTTTTGGTTCAGAACGCTATGATTTGTCAGATGTTGGTAGAGTAAAACTTAATTCGAGATTGAATTTAAATTGTTCAGACAAAATAACTATACTTAGAAACGAAGATATTATTGCAATTATTAAATTTATGTTAGATCTTCGTGATGGTAAAAATGAGGTTGACGATATTGATCATTTAGGTAACAGACGAGTTAGATCTGTGGGGGAATTAGTTGAAAATCAAACACGCATTGGCATATATAGGATAGAAAGAGCAACCAAAGAAAAAATGTCTGTTTTAGAGATTGAGTCATCGATGCCACAAGATCTCATTAACGCAAAACCATTAACGATGGCTTTAAAAGATTTTTTTGGAACTTCTCAACTTTCGCAATTTATGGATCAAACTAATCCATTGTCTGAAATAACTCATAAGAGACGAGTTTCAGCTCTTGGTCCAGGAGGCTTGACAAGAGAGAGAGCGGGGTTTGAAGTAAGAGATGTGCATCCAACACACTACGGAAGAATTTGTCCCATCGAAACACCCGAAGGACCAAATATAGGACTGATTAGTAGTTTATCAACATATTCAAGAATTAACAAATATGGCTTTATTGAAAGCCCATACAAAAAAGTTGTTGATGCTAAAGTTCTTGACAAAATAGATTATTTATCGGCTATGGATGAATCAAAATATACCATAGCACAAGCAAATTCTCCGATTGATAATCGTGGAAATTTTTTGGAAGATTTAGTCTCCTGTAGAAAATCTTTAAATTTTGTTTTGTCCAAACCAGAAAATATTGACTATATAGATGTATCACCAAAACAACTTGTATCCGTAGCTGCATCTTTGATTCCTTTCTTAGAAAATGACGATGCAAATAGAGCTTTAATGGGTTCAAATATGATGAGACAAGCAGTACCTTTAATTAAACCGGAGGCCCCCTTGGTGGGCACAGGCATTGAAAAAGATGTTGCTCTTGATTCAGGAGTAACAATAGTTGCAAGAAGAAATGGTGTGGTTGATAAAATCGATGGAAAAAGAATAGTTGTAAAAGTTGCCTCCGAGAAGGATCTAAGTAAATCAGGAGTTGATATTTACAACTTATTAAAATTTCAAAGATCAAACCAAAATACTTGCATTAATCAAAAACCATTAGTCAGAGTTGGTGATTTGGTTTCCGAAGGAGATATAATTGCAGACGGTCCGTCTACAAAATTGGGTGAGCTTGCATTAGGAAAAAATGTTACCGTAGCATTTATGCCTTGGCTTGGGTATAATTTTGAAGATTCTATTCTAATTTCTGAAAGATGTGTGACTGACGATGTGTTTACATCAATTCATATTGAAGAATATGAATTGATGGCAAGAGACACAAAATTAGGAACGGAAGAAATAACAAGAGACATTCCAAATGTAAGTGAAGAAGTATTAAAAAATTTAGACGAATCTGGGATTGTTTATATTGGAGCCGAAGTTAAACCTAATGATATTTTAGCAGGAAAGGTTACGCCAAAAGGTGATACCCCAACTGGACCAGAGGAAAAACTTTTAAGATCTATCTTTGGTGAAAAAGCAATTGATGTTGTCGATACATCTTTGCGTCTACCATTGGGAAGTGACGGAGTTGTTGTAGATGTCAAGGTGTTTAATAGGTACGGCGTAGAAAAGGATGAAAGATCCGTAGCAATTGAAAGAAATGAAATAGAGATGATACAAGAAGATAAGGTTGTTGAAGAGGAGATCTTGGAAAGAAATACGATACAAAGAGCCATTCAAATAATTAAAGATTCAGCGCTTAAAGAACAATTTGAAAACTTTAAACCAGATGAAAAAATTGAAGAAAAAAAAATAGAACAAATGAACTTAAACAATTTATTTAAGTTATCACTAAAGGATAATTCTAAAAATGAGAGTCTTTTAACGCTAATAGAACAACATAGAAAAGTTAAAATGGATATTAAAGAAAGATTTGAAGACAAAGTTGAAAAAATTAGACAAGGAGATGAATTATTGCCAAGCGTAATGAAAATGGTAAAAGTTTTTGTTGCAGTAAAAAGACGCCTGAGACCTGGTGACAAAATGTCAGGAAGGCACGGAAACAAGGGAGTCATTAGCAAGATAGTTCCAGTTGAAGATATGCCTTATATGGAAAATGGCAAACCTGTAGATATTGTTTTAAATCCGCTAGGGGTTCCAAGTAGAATGAATGTTGGGCAAATTTTAGAAACCCACATTGGTTGGAGTTGTTCTGAATTAGGGGAAAATCTAAAAAAATTAATTAACAAAAATAGTAGCAAAACAAAAGTTAGTCAGGACGTTATTTCCTTGCTGAAATCAATTTATGGAAAGGATTTTTACGATACAGCTATTAAAAATTTATCATCAATTGAGTTTAATGATCTTTGTGAAAATTTAACTAAAGGAGTTCCGATATCTACTCCGGTATTTGATGGAGCTAAGGAAAATAATGTAACTAATATGCTTAAGCTAGCTAATTTACCTACATCTGGACAAACAATATTATGGGATGGAAGAACAGGGAAAAAATTCGAAAGAAATGTAACAGTAGGTACTATTTATATGTTGAAATTGCATCATCTTGTGGAAGACAAAATACACGCTCGATCAACGGGACCATATAGTTTGGTAACTCAACAACCTTTAGGAGGAAAGGCTCAACTTGGAGGCCAAAGATTTGGTGAAATGGAAGTTTGGGCTTTAGAAGCATATGGAGCTGCTTATACCTTACAAGAAATACTAACAGTTAAATCCGATGATGTAGCTGGAAGAGTTAAGATATATGAAACGATAGTTAAAGGGGAGGATAATTTTCAATCAGGTGTGCCCGAGTCTTTCAACGTACTGGCTAATGAAATTAAGTCATTAGGATTAAATATTGAATTGAAATAAATTATGAAAAAAGATTTGACAGATTTATTTAAGAAGAAACCCCCTGTAGAAGAAAGTTTTAGTAGCATTAAAATTAGCTTGGCTAGTCCTGAAAAAATTAAATCCTGGTCTTTTGGAGAAATTAAAAAACCCGAAACAATTAATTATAGAACTTTTAAACCCGAAAAAGATGGATTATTTTGTTGTAGAATATTTGGACCAATTAAAGACTATGAATGTTTGTGTGGCAAATATAAAAGAATGAAATTTAGAGGAATCATTTGTGAAAAATGCGGAGTGGAAGTCACAAAGTCTAATGTAAGACGCGAAAGAATGGGTCACATTAATTTAGCTACACCAGTTGCTCATATTTGGTTTTTAAAATCTTTACCAAGCAGAATTTCTCTAGCAATCGACATGAAATTAAAAGAAGTAGAAAAAATATTGTATTTTGAAAGTTTTATTGTCATTGAACCGGGACTAACAACACTAAAAAGAAATCAGTTATTGAGCGAGGAAGAACTGACTAATAATCAAAACAAATTTGGTGAAGATGCTTTTACAGCAGGTATTGGAGCTGAAGCAATACTGGAAATACTAAAGTCTTTAAATTTAAAAGATGAAAGAGAAAAACTTTCTGAACAAGTAAAGCAATTAAAATCAAAAGTTGCCGAGGAACGGGCAATTAAAAGATTAAAGTTAATAGATAATTTTATAGGTTCAGGCGGTAAGCCAGAGTGGATGATATTAACAACTATAAGTGTAATCCCTCCAGAATTAAGACCATTGGTTCCATTAGATGGGGGTAGATTTGCTACATCTGATTTAAATGATTTATATAGAAGGGTCATAAATAGAAACAACAGATTAAAAAGGCTTATTGATCTAAAATCTCCAGATATAATAATAAGAAACGAAAAAAGAATGCTGCAAGAATCGGTTGATGCATTATTTGATAATGGTCGAAGAGGTAGAGTTATAACCGGAACGGGAAAAAGACCATTAAAATCCTTATCAGAAATGTTAAAGGGTAAATATGGTAGATTTAGACAAAATTTGTTAGGAAAAAGAGTAGATTATTCTGGAAGATCGGTAATTGTAGTTGGTCCCGATTTAAAACTTCACCAATGTGGCTTACCAAAAAAAATGGCACTAGAATTATTTAAACCTTTTTTATACGCGAGGTTAGATAAAATGGGTTTATCTACAACAATAAAACAAGCTAAAAAAATAGTAGAAAAAGAAAAAGATGAAGTGTGGGATGCCTTAGAACACATTATTAGAGAACATCCAATATTATTAAATAGAGCTCCAACGTTACATAGACTAGGAATCCAAGCTTTTGAGGCTAAATTAATCGAAGGAAATGCAATCGAATTGCATCCACTTGTATGTTCTGCATTTAATGCAGATTTCGATGGCGATCAGATGGCTGTTCATATTCCATTAAGCTTAGAGGCTCAACTTGAAGCAAGAATTTTAATGATGTCTACAAATAATATTTTAAGCCCATCTAACGGAAAACCAATTATTGTGCCGAGCCAGGATATGATTTTAGGGATATATTATTTATCTCAAAATCCAATTAACACAGATAAAATAGAGGGTTATTTTGTAGATGCTTCTGAAATTGAACAATCTTTAGAATGTAATGCAATAAATGTTCATTCTAGAATAATTTCAAGATTTGAAACGATTGACGAAAAAGGAAAAATTGTAAATGAGAAATATACGAGTACAGCTGGAAGATTTTTATTAGCTAGCATCTTACCAAAAAACCCGAACATTAAATTTTCTCTAATTGATAGAATACTAGCAAAAAAACAAGTCTCAGAAATTATTGATTTAGTTTTCAGATTCTGTGGGCAAAAAAGTACGGTAATTTTTTGCGACAAAATAAAAGATCTTGGTTTCAAATATGCATTTATGTCCGGTATATCATTTGGAAAAGATGATTTAATTATTCCTAAAAAAAAACAAACTATAGTAAATGATACCAAAAAAATGATTGAAGAATATGAAAACCAATATGCTGAAGGATTAATTACCAGAGGAGAAAAATACAATAAGGTAGTTGATGCCTGGTCAAAATGTACCGATCTAGTGGCAGCAGAGATGATGAAAAAAATTTCTTCTACTGCAAAAGATGACCCAGGTAAAAAAACTAGCAATTTAAATTCGGTGTTTATGATGGCAGACTCTGGAGCGAGAGGTTCGGCTGCACAAATGAAACAATTGGCTGGTATGCGTGGATTAATTGCAAAGCCTTCTGGAGAAATTATTGAGACACCAATTGTTTCAAATTTTAAAGAAGGATTAACTGCTCTTGAATATTTTAATTCAACCCATGGTGCTAGAAAAGGTTTGGCTGACACCGCACTTAAAACAGCAAATTCAGGTTATTTAACAAGAAGACTTTGTGATGTAGCTCAAGACCTCTCAGTAACGATACATTATTGTGGAACCAATAAAAGTATTGTTCTTTCGGAAATTATTGAAGGAGGTAATATTTTAGTTAGTTTATCTGACCGAGCATTAGGTAGAATTTCTGCTGAAGATATCAAAAATCCACTTAATGGTAAAATTTTGATTAAGAGAAAAGAAATGATAGACGAGGAGGCTTGTGAAAAAATTGATTCAGCTGGAGTAAAATCAATTAAGGTTTTTTCAACAGTCACATGTGAATCTAAAGATGGAATATGTGCCACTTGCTATGGAAGAGATCTTTCAAGAGGTAAATTGGTAACTTTGGGAGAGGCAATTGGGATGATAGCCGCTCAATCAATCGGCGAACCCGGAACACAGTTAACTATGAGAACATTTCACGTAGGAGGAACTGCTCAAATTAAACAAGACTTTCAAGTTGTTGCGGACAAAGACGGTATTTTAAAAATAATTAATAAAAATTTAATAGAAGATTCCAAGAAAAATCAGGTTGTTATGGGAAGGAATACTCAGTTAGCAATAGAAGATGATAACGGACAACAAATAGCACTTTACAAAGTACCTTATGGAGCAAAACTTTTCTATCAAAATGATCAAATAATCAAAAAGGGAAATAAAATTTGCGAATGGGACCCTTATACAATGCCGGTGATAGCCGAAAAAAGTGGCATAGCAAATTATGTTGATTTAATAGATGGAGTATCGTTAGCCGAAACTGTTGATGATGCAACCGGAATTTCATCAAAATCAGTTGTTGATTGGAGATCACAATCTAAGAATACAGATTTGAAACCTAGGATTACCTTAAGGGATGAAAAAGGTAACATAATTAAAAAATCAGATGACAATGAAGCTAGATATTATTTAGTTCCGGATTCAATTTTATCAGTCAAAGATGGCCAGCGTATTTTAGCTGGTGACGTAATCGCAAGATTGCCAAAAGAAACTTCGAAAACAAAAGATATAACTGGAGGGCTCCCAAGAGTAGCGGAATTATTTGAAGCAAGAAAGCCAAAAGAAAGTGCAATTATTGCTGAAAATGATGGCATGGTAAATTTTGGTAAGGAAGTTAGAGGTAAATTAAAAATAACAATTCAATCAAAAAATGGAGAAGCTTCAAATTATTTAATTTCAAAAGGAAAACACATTAATTTTAATGAAGGAGAAAATATTAAAAAAGGTGAATATTTGCTGGATGGAAGCCCAGCCCCACACGATATTTTGAAAATTTTAGGTGTAGAGGAATTGACAGATTATTTTGTAAATGAGGTTCAAGAAGTTTATCGATTACAAGGTGTAGTAATTAACGATAAACACATCGAAGTAATTGTAAGACAAATGCTGAAAAAAGTGGAAATTAAAAATCCTGGAGATTCAAAATATTTAATTGGAGAAATAATTGATAAAAATGAACTAGATGAGGAGAACAAAAATTTAATAAAAAATAGGAAAAACCCAGCTATCGTAGAAAGAGTTCTTTTGGGTATAACCAAAGCTTCTTTGCAGACAAATTCATTTATTTCTGCAGCTTCCTTTCAAGAAACTACTAGAGTTTTAACTGATGCAGCAATAAAAGGTAAAATAGATAAATTAAAAGGTTTAAAGGAAAATGTAATAGTAGGTCGATTGGTACCAGCTGGCACGGGTACGGTTAAGAATAAATGGAATAATTTAGCAAAAGAAAAAGATAAAAAGTATCTTTCTGAAAAAGTTGTAGATAAAGTTGCCGAACAATCAATAACAGCTGAATGATAGTTTGTTTTTGTGTTATTAATTATTGACAATTTACGATTCTATTAGTATTTTAGCCAAAATTTTATGGTTGGAAGTAAGGTTGATTAGCCTTAGACGCTGCCACAAAGTGTTGATCTATTCATACTTTTTTCATCCAAAAATTATATTAAATTATGCCAACAATTAACCAATTGAAAAAAAAACCAAGGGTTAAACCAAAATACAGGAACAAAGTTCCTGCATTAGAACGCTCACCACAAAAAAAAGGTGTATGTATCAAAGTATATACAACAACACCCAAGAAACCTAATTCAGCATTAAGAAAAGTTGCGAGGGTAAGATTGTCTAATGGACATGAGGTAACTTGTTATATTCCAGGAGAGGGGCATAATTTACAAGAACACTCTGTTGTATTAATTAGAGGAGGTCGAGTTAAGGATTTGCCGGGAGTTAGATATCACATATTAAGAGGAAATCTAGACACGCAGGGAGTTACTAGTCGCAAACAACAAAGATCAAAGTATGGAGCAAAGAGAGCAAAATAATAGAATTTATGTCTAGAAAAAGAAAAGCGCCAAAGAGAATTTTTTTAAAAGATGCAAAATATAAATCTAATCTAATATTAAAATTAATGAATTCAATAATGTACGATGGAAAAAAAACAATTGCTGAAAAAATTGTTTATGAAGCTTTAAATAAATTACAATCAAAGGCAAAAGAAGAGCCAATTAAAATTTTTGATGCAGCAATAAATAATATTAAACCTACTATTGAAGTAAGATCAAGAAGAGTTGGTGGGGCAACCTATCAAGTACCTGTTGAGGTCAAACAAAAAAGATCGAAGGCTTTGGCAATTCGATGGTTAGTTAATGCTTCTAAAAAGAGGAAAGATAGAAATATGTCCGATAAAATTTGTTTTGAACTCTATGACGCATATCAGGGCAGAGGTTCAGCAATAAAAAAAAAAGAAGATATGCACAGAATGGCCGAGGCAAATAAAGCCTTTGCACATTTTAGGTGGTAATTAATCATGGCTAGAACGCATACTTTAGATAAATATAGAAATATTGGGATCATGGCCCATATTGATGCCGGAAAGACAACCACAACGGAAAGAATTCTATATTATACGGGTAAGAGTCATAAAATCGGGGAAGTTCATGATGGTGCCGCAACAATGGATTGGATGGAACAGGAACAAGAAAGAGGTATTACAATTACTTCAGCAGCGACAACTTGTTATTGGAGAGATCACAGAATTAATATTATTGATACTCCTGGGCATATTGATTTTACTATTGAAGTAGAAAGATCTCTGAAGGTATTAGATGGTGCAGTTGCAGTATTCGACGGTGTTGCTGGAGTAGAACCCCAATCAGAACAAGTTTGGAGACAAGCAGATAAATATAAGGTTCCAAGGATTTGTTTTGTAAATAAACTTGATAGAACTGGAGCAGATTTTTTTAAATGCGTTGAAATGATAAAAGATCGTCTTGGATCAAAACCATTAGTTATGCAAATACCTGTGGGAACCGAGTCATCGTTTAAAGGTGTAGTTGATTTAGTTAAAATGAAAGCAGTTTTATGGAAAGAAGAAAAGTTAGGAGCGGAATTTGAATATGTAGAAATACCAAATGAGTTACAAGAACAGGCTGAAAAATATAGGAAAGAATTAATGGAAACAGCCGTAGAACAAGATGAAAAATTGATGGACGATTATCTAAATGGAAAAGAAATATCAGAGTCTGATTTAATATCCTGTATTAGAAAAGGTGGTTTAAAATTTGATTTTGTACCAATATTAACTGGTTCAGCTTTTAAAAATAAGGGTGTGCAACCATTATTGGATGCTGTGGTAGACTTTTTGCCAAGCCCCAAAGATATAGGGTCAATTAATGGCACAAAACCTAATTCAAAAGATGAAATTGAAAGAAAATTTGATGACAAAGAACCACTATCAGCCCTAGCATTTAAGGTTGCAACCGATCCTTTTGTGGGAACTTTAACTTTTATAAGAATATATTCAGGCACATTAAAATCAGGCACCGGAATTTATAACACTACAAAAGATAAGGAGGAGAGGGTTGGCAGAATGTTGCTTATGCACGCTAATAATAGAGAAGATGTAAAAGAAGTTAATACAGGCGATATTGTGGCATTAGCGGGATTAAAATATACAATAACGGGACATACCTTATCTGATGAAGACAATCCAATCGTACTAGAACCTATGGAATTTCCAGATCCAGTTCTTGAGATTGCTGTTGAACCAAAAACCAATGCAGATCAAGAAAAGATGGGAGAGGCTTTAGGAAGATTGTCTAGGGAAGATCCGTCTTTTAGAGTGTCATCTGACGAGGAATCTGGTCAAACAATCATAAAGGGTATGGGCGAATTGCATTTAGATATTATAGTTGATCGAATGAAAAGAGAATTTAAGGTAGAGGCAAATATTGGCGCACCACAAGTAGCCTATAGAGAAACAATTTTGGGTAGTGCTGAATTTGATTATATACACAAAAAACAAAGTGGTGGCGCTGGACAATTTGCAAGAGTTAAACTTGCAATAGAACCTCTGGAGTCTGGAAAGGGTAGAGAAGTTGAAAATAAGATTAAGGGTGGATCTATTCCAAAAGAATTTATACCAGGAGTGGAAAAAGGAATAGAGAGTGTTTCAGATTCTGGAATTTTAGCTGGATTTCCAATTATTGATTATAAAGTAACTATAGTTGATGGTTTGCATCACGATGTAGATTCAAGTGTCTTGGCTTTTGAAATAGCATCAAGACATTGCTTTAAAGAGGCATGCATAAGGGCTTCCTTGAAACTTCTTGAACCGATTATGAGAGTAGAGATTGTTACACCAGAAGATTATATGGGAGATGTCATTGGCGATTTAAATAGCCGAAGGGGACATGTTGAGGGCACTGAATCTCGAGGCAATGTAACAGTGATAACAGCAATGGTACCTCTTGCAAATATGTTTGGTTATGTAAATAGTTTAAGATCAATGTCACAAGGAAGAGCTCAATATTCAATGTTTTTTGATCATTATGAAAAAGTACCTCAAAATGTTCAGGAAGAAGTAACTAAAAGGATGGCTTAAAAGATGGAAAAACAAAATATTAGAATTAAACTTAGAGCATATGACAACAAAATTTTAGATCAGTCGACATTTGATATAATAAATACTGTAAAAAGAACAGGTGCCAACATTAAAGGTCCTATTCCACTACCAACAAAAATAGAAAGATATACGGTCCTAAGGTCCCCGCATATTGATAAAAAAAGTAGAGAACAATTTGAAACAAGAACACATAAAAGATTGATTGATATTGAAGAGCCAACACCTCAAACTATTGAAGCATTAATGAAGTTGGATTTAGCTTCAGGAGTGGATGTTGAAATAAAAATATAAGGAAACAAATGAAAAATATTGGTTTAATTGGAACAAAAATTGGAATGAGCAGAGAATTTCTTCCTATAGGAATATCTATTCCAGTAACTGTTATAAAAATAGAAAAGGGAAGAGTGATAGACTTAATTGCAAAAGATAAAAGAGGGTATGATGCTATTAAGGTGGGGTTTGGTAAAATTAAAACATCTAAATTGACTAAGTCTATGAAAGGTTTTTATAGTAAAAAATCTACAGAACCCAAAAAATATTTAAAAGAATACAGAGTAGGAAATATATCAAATTTTAAAGAAGGAAATGAAATTGGATTAGAAATTTTTAAAGATGTTAGATTCGTTGACGTTACATCAAAAAGTATCGGCAAAGGGTTTGCCGGAGTTATGAAAAGATACAATTTTTCAGGTTTAAGAGCATCGCATGGGGTATCAGTATCACATCGATCTGGCGGTTCAACTGGACAACGTCAGGATCCAGGAAAAGTATTTAAAGGAAAAAAAATGCCTGGACACATGGGAGATAAAATAAGAACAACGTTGAATCTAGAGGTAATTAAATCAGATTTGAACAATGATTTAATATACCTAAAAGGTTCTATTCCAGGATCAAAGAACACATTGGTATTCTTAAGAAATTCAGTAAAGAAAATAAATAAAAAAACAATTTTAGAAAAAAATAAAATATTTGAGAAAGAAGATGAAAAGCAAAAAAAAGTGAGCGTTACGAAAGAAACAACATCTACAAAAGTTGAACAAAAAAAAGAAGAGATAGCTAAGAAAATAGAAAAAAAAGATATAAAAAGTGAATAAATAATGAAAATTGATAGCATTAGTATAAAAGGCAAAGTAACAGCATTTGAAATCTCTGAAAAAATATTTTTTTCTGACATAAACAACAAATTGATCGGACAAGTTCTTTATTCTCAAATTGCAAATTCAAAACCGAGACTTGCAAAAACAAAACAAAGAAATCAAATAATAGGTTCTACAGCCAAAATTTATGCTCAGAAAGGCACTGGAAACGCAAGACATGCAAGTAGAAAAGCACCGATATTTGTTGGCGGCGGAGTAGCACATGGTCCTAAAGGAAAAGTTTATAAAGAAAGAAAGATAAATAAGGAGGAAAAGAAAAATAGTTTAATTAGTGTAATATCTCAAAAAACTAAAGATAAAAATCTAATAATATTTGAAGATATTAAAGACAAAATTAGTAAAACAAAAGAGTTTTTTAAATTTTTAAAAACAAATAGAATTAACAATGTTTTGATTGTTGTAGATTCAAAAACAAAAAAAAATATTGAGTTATCAGCAAGAAATATTCCCAATATAAAATTAATTGATGCTTCTTATTTAACTACATACGTTATTTTAAAATATAAACAAATTATGTTTACCGAATCTTCAACCAAAGAATTAGAAAAAAGTCTTTTAGATCATGAATAAAATAAATTTATATGACAGCATATTAAGCCCAGTGGTAACTGAAAAATCAACTAACTTATCTGAAATGAATAAAATAGTATTTAAGGTAAATAGCATGGCTGATAAAAAATCCATTAAAAAAAGTATTGAAAAAATTTTTAAAGTAAACGTTATTAAAATAAATATAATTAATAAACAAAGAAGAATTAAAATAGTAAGAGGTAAAAAAACTAAAGTTCGGGGATACAAGAAAGCAATTATTACATTAAAAAAAGGTCAAAATATAGATTTAACCACAGGCATATGAAATGACATTAAAAACATTTAAACCCTATACAAAATCAACCCGAGGCACGGTTATTATTGCGAAAAAAGAACTTTGGAAAGGCAAGCCGATCAAATCACTTACATTTGGAAAAAAATCTGTTTCCGGAAGAAATAATTTGGGACGAATTACCTCTAGAAGAAGAGGATCTGGACATAAACAAAAATTTCGTAAAGTAGATTTTTTTAGAAATAAACATGATATTGAAGCAGTAGTTGAAAGAATTGAATATGACCCAAATAGAACTTCACATATTATGTTAGTTAAGTATGAAGATGGAGAAAGGGCATATATGCTACTACCTCAAGGAATTAAGATTGGATACAAGATTGTTTCGGGAAATAACAAAGAGATAAAAATAGGAAATTGTATGCCTTTAAGTGATATTCCTGATGGAACAGCAATACACAACGTTGAAATGAAACCTGGTGGAGGTGCTAAAATTGCAAGATCAGCAGGTTCATCCGTTAAAATTACTGGTAGAGATGGAGTATATTCAATAATAAAACTAGCATCTGGTGAAATTAGAAAAATAATTAGTAGAGCAAAAGCTACCATTGGCGTTTTATCTAACCCTGATCAAAAAAATATAAAAATCGGTAAAGCTGGAAGAAGCAGGTGGTTAGGTATCAGACCAAGTGTAAGGGGAGTAGTAATGAATCCTGTAGATCATCCTCATGGTGGAGGTGAGGGAAAATCTTCAGGAGGCAGAAATCCTGTTTCACCATGGGGACAATCTGCAAAAGGTTTAAAAACAAGAAACAATAAGAGAACAAACAAATATATTATTATGAGAAGGAAAAAGAGAGTTTAATTTATGGCTAGATCAGTATGGAAAGGACCATTTGTAGATTCAAGTTTAATTAAAAAAATTGAAAAACAGAAGAATACAACAAAAAATATAAAACCAATCAAAACTTGGTCTAGAAAGTCCACAATAATTCCTGAATTTGTAGGATTAACCTTTTTGATACATAATGGAAAAAAATTTATATCAATTTCCATTTCTGAAGATATGGTTGGACATAAACTTGGTGAGTTTTCACCAACCAGGCAATTTTCTGGTCATACTCCAGCAGACAAAAAAGCTAAACAAGTAGCAGAACAAGGGTCCGTAGCTAAGAAAAATTTAGATGAAAAAAAATAAGCAAGTAACAAATAAAGAAAATTTAGTTAGATCGGTTAACAAAAATGTTAGGAGTAGCACAAGGAAGATAGGATTGATTTTGAGGGGTATAGTTGGTAAAAAAATTGACCATGCTTTAAGAGATTTAACTTTTGCCAACCAAAGGATATGTAAAGAAATAAAAAAAACTATACACTCGGCCGTAGCCAATGCAGAAAATAATTTTCAATATGATATTGATAAATTATTTGTAAAAGAAGCATATTGTGGCAAATCAATCGTAATGAAAAGATTTAGACCTAGGGCAAAAGGAAAAGCAAGCCCTATAAAAAAACCTTATAGTAATGTGACGATAGTATTATCAGACAAACTTAGAAAACTGGAGGATCATGGGACAAAAGGTTAATCCTATCGGTTTTAGATTAGGTGTCAACAGGGGATGGGACTCTGTTTGGTTTGCAAAAAAAAAAGAATTTGGAAATAATCTAATTGAAGACTTCAAAATTAGAGAATATATAAAAAAAAATGTAGTAAACTCAGGAATATCTAAAGTTATGATCGAAAGATCAGCAAAAAAATGTTTTGTAACTATTTATACCTCTAGACCAGGTTTTGTTATTGGGAAGAAAGGAAGTGATATAGAAAAAATTAAAAAAAAATTGTCAAAATTATCCAGTCACGAGATTACCTTAAACATTAAAGAAGTTAAAAAACCTGAACTAAATAGTTATTTGGTTGCTGAAAATATAGCCCAACAGTTAGTAAAAAGAATTTCCTACAGAAGAGCTATGAAAAGAGCAATACAGTCCGCACTGAGACTTGGTGCTAAAGGAATAAAGGTTTGTGTAGGCGGGAGATTAGCTGGCAATGAAATTGCTCGATCCGAATGGTTAAGTGAGGGAAGTATTCCTTTGCATACTTTAAGAGCGGATGTTGATTATGCTGAATCGGAAGCTTTAACTACTTATGGAATGATAGGAGTCAAGGTTTGGATATATAAAGGAAAAATATTTAGAAAGGAATTCAGTCAAGAGACTAATAAAATTTAACTATGATGCAACCGGCAAGAACGAAATATAGAAAAGCGCATAAGGGGCGAATACATGGAAAGGCCTCCAGGTGTAACAAACTTAATTTTGGTGAATATGGAATAAAAGCCCTACAACCAGATAGAATTATTTCAAATCAAATTGAAGCAGCGAGAGTAGCATTAACAAGATATATGAAAAGAACGGGAAAAGTATGGACAAGAATATTTTCTAATATTCCTGTGTCAAAAAAACCTACGGAAGTGCGCATGGGTAAAGGAAAAGGAACTCCGGAATTTTGGGTTTGCAGAGTAAAGCCTGGTAGAATTTTATTTGAAGTTGATGGAGTAACAGAATCGGTTGCAAAAGTGGCTTTATATAAAGCATCAGCAAAACTTCCAATTAAAACAAAATTTATAAAAAGATAATTTATGAAACTTAAAGAAATAAATAAACTTACAAAAGATCAATTGCACAAAAATCTTGAAAAATTTAAAAAAGATTTGTTTAACTTAAGGTTTAGAAAAATTAATGGACAGTTAACAAATCCATCAAAATTTAGAGAGACAAAAAAAACAATAGCAAGAATTAGTACATTAATTAATAAAAAATAATATGCCAAAGAAAATATTAAAAGGAAAAGTGATTAGTGATAAAAATAAAAAAACTATAGTTGTGCTGGTAGAGAGAAAATTTCAACATCCTTTTTTAAAAAAAATTGTTACAAATAAAAAAAAATATCATGTCCACGATGAAAAAAATAAATTTAAAATTGGTGACACTGTACATATTGAAGAGTCAAAACCCTATTCTAAAAATAAAAAATTCAAAGTATTAGAGGAAAGTAAATGATTCAAGTTCAAACAGAATTATTTGTGGCTGATAATACAGGAGCAAAAAGAATTGAATGCATCAAGGTTTTAGGTGGTTCAAAGCGAAGATATGCTTCAATTGGGGACACAATTGTAGTTAGTATCAAGGAAGCTATTCCAAGGGGAAAAGTAAAGAAAGGCTCAGTATACAAAGCTGTAATAGTAAGAACCAAACAAGGTATTTTTAGAAACGACGGTTCAAAAGTAAAATTTGACAATAATGCAGCAGTGCTAACCGATGAAAAGGGCGAACCATTAGGAACACGAATTTTTGGCCCAGTAACGAGAGAACTGAGATCAAAAGGACAAATGAAAATAATTTCATTAGCACCAGAGGTTTTGTAATTTATGAGTTTAAAAAAGGGAAATTTAGTAAAAGTGATAATAGGTAAGGATAAAAATAAGTCAGGAGAAATTATTGAAGTAATAAATAGATTAAATAAAGCAAAGGTTAAAGGGCTAAATATTGTTAAAAAACATTTAAAAACAACAAAAGAAAAAAAGGGAGGAATTATTTCTAAAGAAAATTTTATTCATTTATCAAATTTAAAGAGAATAGAGAATAAAAAAGACAAAACCGAAAAAAAAAGGAATTAATAAAAAATGAATCCAAGATTAAAAGAGTTATATTATTCTAAAATACAAACTGATTTAGCAAAAAAGCTTTCCTTAAAGAATAAATTAATGAGCCCAAAATTGAAAAAAGTTGTTATCAATATGGGATTAGGCACCGATGGAAATGATAAAAAAATTTTGAAATCTTATTCAGATGATATTGCTATGATAACTGGACAAAAACCAGTTGTTACGAAATTTAAAAAATCCATATCAAACTTTAAAACAAGAAAAAACACAGACGCCGGTTTAAAAGTAACTTTAAGAAAAAACAAAATGTACGAATTTGTTGATAGACTCATTAATATTGCCCTTCCAAGAATAAAAGATTTTGGAGGCTTAAGTTCACGAAGTTTTGACAAATTTGGCAATTATACCCTTGGGATTAAAGAGCATGTAGTTTTTCCAGAAGTAAATTTTGATAAAGTTGAAAAAATACGCGGTTTAGATATTACAATTGTGACTCATGGTAGAAATAACGATCATAATTTGGCTTTATTAGAGGAATTTAATTTTCCTTTTAACAAAGAAAATAAAAATTGATTTTAAAAAATATATGGCAAAAAAAAGTTCAGTAAATAGAAATAAAAAAAGAATTGCATTAAATTTGAAATTTGCAAAAAAGAGAAGAAGACTAAAAGAAATAATTATGAACAAGAAAATAAGTTTAGAAGAAAGATTTAAAGCTCAAATGAAATTGTCAAAATTACCAAGAAATTCATCTAAAATTAGAATTAAAAATAGATGTGAAATTACTGGAAGATCACAAGGAGTTTATAGAAAATTAAAAATTTCAAGAATAACTTTGAGACAACTAACTTTAGCGGGAAAAGTCCCTGGAATGATAAAGTCGAGTTGGTAAGAAAGAAAGGAATATATGAGTTTTACAGATCCTATAGGTGACATGATAGCTAGAATTCGGAATGGTCAAATGAGATCATATGTTAAAATTGAAATGCCAGCCTCATCTTTTAAAGGTAAAATTTTAGAAATACTTAAAAGAGAAGGTTTTATTTTAAATTATTCACTGGATCAAACTAATGAAAAAAAAACAAAATTTTCAATTAATTTAAAATATAATTCGGGTTCACCAGTGATAAATAATATTGAAAGAATTTCTAAACCAGGAAGAAGATTTTATTCAAGCGCTCAAAGTATTCCAATAATACAAAATGGTTTAGGTATAGCGATTATTTCCACTTCCAAAGGAATAATGACCGATACAGAAGCAAGAAAAGCTAAAGTTGGTGGTGAAATTATTTGTAAGGTATTTTAATGTCAAAAATTGGTAAAAAAAAAATTTTAATTCCGAAAGAAGTCAATTTGTCAATTAATGGTGGCAGCATTGATGTAAAAGGACCTTTGGGTATTAAAAAAATTAATCTAAATACAAAACTCTTTGATGTAAAGATTAGTAAAAACAACGAATTATCAATTGAACCCAAAAGAAAAAATGATGATATTAAAAAAATGTGGGGTGTGAACCGGAGCCTGTTAAATAATGCTGTTATTGGAGTTAATAAAGGTTTTGTGAAAACTTTAGAAATGACTGGAGTTGGTTACAAAGCTGCTATAAAAGACAACAGTTTGAACTTACAACTTGGCTATAGCCATGGTACAGATTTCGAGATTCCAAAAGATGTAAAAATTAGCGTAGAAAAACAAACAATAATTAATATTAGCGGTTTAGATAAACAGCTGGTTGGTACGGTTGCATCAAAAATAAAATCATTTCGACCTTCCGAGCCATATAAAGGTAAGGGAATTAAAGAAAAAGGAGAGTACATACTACGCAAAGAAGGTAAAAAGAAATAAAAAATGAAGTTAGATAAAATAGTACAAAAAAAAATGAGAATAAGAAATAAATTAAAAAAATCTAATATAAATAGTAGATTAAGATTAACCGTTAATAGATCTTATAAAAATATTTCTGCTCAAATAATAGATGATATAAATAATAAAACTATAGTTAGCGCATCTTCTGTAGAAAAAGATATTAAGAAAATTGTTATAACAAAAAAATCGGATTTGTCATTATTTGTTGGTGAAGCACTTGCAAAAAGAGCAATTATAAAAAATATAACCAAGGTATATTTTGATAGAGGTCACTATAAGTATCATGGAAGAGTTAAATTATTGACAGAAGCTTTAA
This sequence comes from uncultured Candidatus Pelagibacter sp., assembly GCA_913030805.1. Classification (GTDB taxonomy): domain Bacteria; phylum Pseudomonadota; class Alphaproteobacteria; order Pelagibacterales; family Pelagibacteraceae; genus AAA240-E13. The sequence goes on from CAJWDL010000002.1 coordinate 33,802, forward strand.
GAAAAAATGGTTTGGAATTTTAACAAATGCAAATAGATGAATTAAAAGAAAAACTAATTTATATAAATCGTATTACAAAAGTAGTTAAAGGAGGAAGAAGATTTACCTTTTCAGCTCTTGTGGTTGTCGGGGACCAATCTAGTAAGTTGGGGGTTGCTCACGCTAAAGCGAAGCAGGTTACGGATGCAATTAAAAAAGCCACAGATTTAGCTAGAAGAAAATTAATTCATATTCCACTTAAAGAAGGAAGAACGTTACATCATGATGTTTTTGCAAAAGAAGGGTCGGCAAAAGTGCTTTTAAGGTCGGCTCCCAAAGGAACAGGAATTATAGCAAGTGGAGCAATAAGAGCAGTATGTGAGGTTGTGGGAATAAAAGACATTGTGGCTAAATCATTGGGTTCATCAAACTCTCATAACGTAGTTAGAGCTTGCATGAAGGGCTTATTGAATCAACTTTCACCAAAAAATATTTTTAATTTACGTGGTAAAAAAAAATCTGAAATAACTGAGAATAAAATATAAATGTATCTGAATTCACTAAATTACAAAGTTAAGACTAAAAAAATTAGACTGGGAAGAGGTATAGGATCTGGAAAAGGTAAAACATCAGGTCGTGGACACAAAGGTCAGAAAGCTCGTTCAGGGATAGCAATAAAAAGTTTTGAAGGTGGGCAAATGCCTTTATATAGAAGACTTCCTAAGAGAGGGTTTAACAAAATTAAAAAAAATAATATTGCAATAATAAATCTTCAACAATTGCAAGAATTTATTTCTAAAGGAAAATTAAATAATAAAATTCTTATTAACTTAAGTGAACTTAAAAAAAATAAGATTTTGAAAAATAAAATAAATAAAATAAAAATATTGGGCAATGGTGATATCAAAGACAAAATTAACCTCGAGATTGATTTTATTTCGAAATCTGCAAAAGAAAAAATTGAAAAAAAAAGTGGATCAATAAAATTAAGAACAAAATAAATTTTAAGAAAGATATTATCAATGATTAGTACCCCTTCTCAAACTAATGACTTAAAGAATCGTATCTTTTTTACTATTATAATATTATCAATTTATAGATTAGGTACTTTTATACCAATTCCAGGTATAGACCCACTATCGTTACAAGAACTTATGAGCTCTAATCAGAGAGGTTTATTGGGAATGTTCAACGTATTTGCAGGAGGGGCTATTGCCCGTATGGCTCTTTTTGCGCTTGGAATTATGCCATATATTTCTTCTTCTATTATTGTACAATTATTGACAGGAGTTTCCGATTATTTCAAAAATCTTAAAAACCAAGGTGAAATGGGAAGAAAAAAGATTACCCAAATTACCAGATATGGAACAGTTTTATTGGCTACTGTTCAAGGTTATGGATTGTCAGTTGGATTAGAGTCTGCGGAAAATTTAGTAATTAATCCTGGAATGTTTTTTAGAATTAGTACAGTAATAACGATAGTAGCTAGCACTATGTTTTTAATGTGGCTAGGTGAACAAATTACTCAAAGAGGAATTGGTAATGGAATTTCGTTAATTATATTTTCTGGTATTGTAGCGGAAATTCCAAGGGCTCTTGTAACAACTTTTGAACTAGGTAGAACAGGTGCAGTTTCGTCAATAATGATAATTTCTATATTCCTATTATTGATTTGTACAATTATTTTTATTGTTTTTATGGAGAGAGCCTTAAGAAAAATATTGATTAATTATCCAAGGAAACAAATGGGAAGCAAAATGTATGGAGGTGAATCATCCCATTTACCTTTAAAAATTAATTCTGCTGGAGTAATACCTGCAATTTTTGCCTCTGCTTTATTGTTGTTACCAGTTACATTTTCAAATTTTACTTTTTCTCAAAATGAAATATTTTTAAATATATCTGCTCTTTTTTCACAGGGCAAACCTCTCTATATGATTTTATATGGATCTGGAATTATATTTTTTACCTTTTTTTATACTTCGATAGTTTTTAATCCACATGAAACCGCTGACAATTTAAGAAAACATGGTGGCTATATACCGGGAATTAGACCGGGTGAAAGTACAGCTTTATATATAGATAATATCTTAACCAAACTAACAACTATTGGAGCTTTATATTTAGCATTAGTATGTTTAATGCCAGAATTCTTAATAGCTAAATATCCAATTCCTTTTTATTTAGGCGGCACATCGATATTGATTGTTGTAATTGTTGCAATGGATACGGTAACTCAAGTTCAAACGAGACTAATGAGCAGTCAGTATCAAACTTTAATTAAAAAAGCTAAATTTGGGAATTAATGAATCTAATATTATTCGGTCCCCCAGGTGCGGGAAAGGGTTCGCAATCGAATAATATAATTAATAATTTTAATTTGAAGCAAGTGTCAACTGGCGATTTATTAAGAAGTGAAATTAAAACTCAAACAGACCTAGGTAAAAAAATTGAATCGATAATAAACAATGGTGAACTTGTATCAGATGATCTGGTCAACACTTTGATTGGAAAAATTATTTCAGATCCTAAAAATTTCAATAGACTAATCTTTGATGGGTATCCAAGAACTATATCGCAAGCTTATAGTTTAGAAAAATTGTTAAAAGAATTTAACCAGAAAATTTCAATTGTGTTCAACTTAAAAGTTGACAAAGATATTGTTTCAAAAAGAGTAAATGGAAGAATTATTTGCATTAGGTGTTTTAGAATATTTAATGTTTACCTTAACCCACCAAACTCAAAAAATCATAAGTGTGAAAAGAAATATCTAAAAAAAAGAACTGATGATAACTCTAAAACCATTTTAAACAGATATGAAACTTATGTTGTAAAAAGTAAGCCTATACTAGATTATTACAATAAAAAGGGACTTCTTCTTGAGATTGATGGAAACCAAAAAATCGTTGAAATTTATGATAAAATAAAGGGAATTTTGGAAAATATAAGAGATTGACATTATGTTTGCTTTTTATATAAGTTTCTTTGAAAAAATCTAACATCATTAACTTATGGCTCGTATAGCAGGCATCAATATTCCTCAAAATAAAATAGTTCGCATTGGACTAACTTATATTTATGGGATTGGAAATAAAAACTCTCAAAAAATTTGTAAAAACTTAAATATTCCATTTAGCAAAAGAGTAAATCAACTTACTGATGATGAAATTTTAAAAATCAGAGAATATATTGATAAAAATATTGACGTGGAAGGTGAATTAAGAAGAGAAACTTCATTAAATATAAAAAGATTGATTGACTTGGCTACATATAGGGGATCAAGACATAAAAAAAAACTTCCAGTTAGAGGCCAACGTACTCGTTGTAATGCCCGAACCAGAAAAGGTAAAGCAATAGCAATAGCTGGAAAAAAAATAACTCCATTGAAAAAATAATATATGGAAGATAAAAATAAAAAAGATTCAATAAAAATTGGTACAAAAAAGCTTGACACAAAAGACTCCAGTATTACAGAAAAGGTAAAGTCCAGTTTTTCAAAAAAAAAAAGAATTAAAAAACATGTTACAACTGGAATTGCTTATGTAAAGTCAACCTTTAACAATACTATTATTTCAATTGCAGATGTTCATGGCAATGTAGTTGCATGGTCTTCTGCTGGAAAGAAAGGATTTAAGGGATCTAGAAAATCAACCCCATATGCTGCCCAAATTGCGGCAGATGAAGCGGGGACAAAAGCTTTAGAACTTGGAATAAAAATTTTATCTGTTGAAATAAAAGGCCCAGGCTCAGGTAGAGAAACGGCTTTGAGAGCATTGCAAGCCAAGGGTTTTAAAATAACCTCAATTAAAGATGCAACTCCATTACCGCACAATGGATCAAGACCACCAAAAAGAAGGAGAGTATAAATGGAAAAAATACAAAATATAGCAAATGATAAAAATTGGAAAGCATTGATTAAACCATCGAAAGTAGATGTTAAAAATCATGACAGTAAATCGATAGCTACTATTACAGCTGAGCCTTTAGAAAAAGGTTACGGTATGACAATTGGAAATTCTCTTAGAAGAATAATGCTTTCATCTATAAGAGGTTCTGCTGTAACTGCCATACAAATAGACGGAGTGTTGCATGAATTTTCATCAATCAAAGGTGTTAGAGAAGATGTAACTGATATAGTTTTAAATGTTAAATCACTAGCGTTAAAATCTCACTCTGAAGGACCAAAAAAATTAATTTTAGACGCCTCAGGGCCAGGTGTAATAAAAGCAAATAAAATATTGGAGAATCCCGATATTGAAATCTTAAACCCAGATTTCACAATTTGTAATCTTGATGAGGGAACTAAATTTCATATGGAATTAACAGTTAATTCCGGAAAAGGATATGTTCCAGCAAATTTAAATAAAATAAATGATCCACCGCTAGGATTGATCGCAATAGACTCTTTATTTAATCCTGTAAAAAAAGTATCTTTTTCAGTAAGTACAGCTCGTGAAGGCAAAGCCTTAGACTATGATAAATTAACGTTAGAAATTGAAACTAATGGATCTATAGCCGCAGATGATGCATTAGCATATGCAGCAAGAATTTTTCAAGATCAACTATCAATGTTTATTAACTTTGATGAACCAAAAGAGGTTATACCTCAACAAAAACCAGCTGAACCAGAATTTAATAAAAACTTACTCAAAAAAGTTGATGAACTAGAGCTATCAGTTCGATCTATGAATTGTTTAAAAAATGATAACATAATTTATATTGGGGATTTGGTTCAAAAAACAGAAAGCGAAATGTTAAGAACCCCTAATTTTGGAAGAAAATCGCTTAACGAAATAAAAGAAGTATTAGGTAGCATGTCTCTATATTTAGGCATGGAAATTCCTAATTGGCCTCCTGAAAATATTGCTGAATTATCACAAAAATTAGATGAAAACATTTAAATTAAAATGAGACATGCTCTACATCATAAGAAATTAAATAGAACTTCTGAGCATAGAAAAAGTTTAATTAAAAACATGCTAAATTCACTAATAAAATATGAACAAATATCAACTACATTACCTAAAGCAAGGATATTAAAACCGCAAATAGATAAAATTATTACACTGGGTAAGAAGGATAGTTTAGCAAATAAGAGAAACTTATTTTCAAAACTGCAGGATAAGATAAATACTAGAAAAGTTACTAACGTTTTGTCAAAAAGATATCTAAATAGAAAAGGCGGTTATTCAAGAATAATTAAAGCTGGATTCAGATATGGTGATAGAGCACCTGTGGCTATTATTGAATTAGTTGATCGGGATATAAATGCTAAAAAGATAGATATAAAGAAAAAAACTAAAGAAAGCAAGTCAGAAACTGCTCCTGAAAATACCAAAGAAATAAAAAAATAATTTTTTATTATTTAAAATAAAAAATTCAATTAAATTTATTTAAATGGATAAGATTTTTCTTGTTAAAAAAGATTTTGTCAATTCAAGAATTGATAGATGGATTAGAAGAAATATCGGTCAAGTTCCCCAAAGTCTCATAGAAAAAAATTTGAGGAATAAAAATGTTACAATTAACAAAGTAAAAGTAAAAAGTTCATATAAACTTAAAATAGATGATAAAATTTACTTAAACAATTTCAATCCAACCTTTCATTACCACCTAAATAAGAAAAAAAAATATATACCTAGCAAAAGAGATATAAAAGATAGTGAGGCTCTCATAGTAGAGAATAATGATAACTTTTGTGTGATTAATAAACCTTATGGTTTAGCTGTCCAGGGTGGTAGTAAGATTAAAAAAAATTTAGTTGACTTGATTACAGAAAACAAAATTTTTCAAAATTCCAAGCCTTTTATTGTTCACAGAATAGATAAAGAGACATCAGGAATTCTTATTATTGCCAAAAACAGAAAATATGCTCAGTTATTTACTTCATTATTTAGAATTAGAAAAATTCATAAATCTTATTTATCTATTTGTCATGGTAAAATAGAAAAAGTCAAAGATATAATAGCCGATGATTTAATTCGCTATGATAAGGATAAAAAAATATCTGAACATGCTATCACTAATTATAAAGTTTTAGATAAAAATAGCAATTCTACGTTGCTTATTTTAAATCCGATAACCGGCAGAAAACATCAGATTAGAAAACAATTATTTTCTATTGGATATCCTATTATTGGTGATTTAAAATATAATTATCCCGAAAACAAAATAAATAAAAATAATAATCTCATGTTACATGCTTATTCTATAAAATTTATGATCAATGGAATAAAATATAAATATACTGTTAATGTACCAGATTATTTTAAAAAAATGTTACTAAAAAAAAGATTAACTTTATTTAAATACCCTTAAAAAATTATTAATTATTTTTTGATTTATATAATTGTAGTTATTTTTTTTTATTGAACAAAGATTAGTTATTCCTTTACTGTGTATGCCACAGGGAACTATATTTTTATAAACTTCAAGATTGTTAGAAATATTTATGGAAAAGCCATGAAACGCAATCCATCTTTTAACTCTAATTCCTATTGAGGCCACCTTTTTTGCCTTGCCATTAATGTTTACCCAAATACCAATATTTTTTCCGTCAATAAATGATTTGATTCCATATTCTTTTAAAATTTTAATTATACAATTTTCAATGTGTTTTATTAGTTTTCTAATATCTTTCCCTCTTTCATTAAGATTTAATACAAAATAAACGATTTTTTGACCTGGTCCGTGATGAGTGATTTTTCCACCCCTTGACGTTTTTGATACATTAATTGTTTTATTTAATATTTCGTTTTCTTTTGAGTTAGTTCCCGCAGTAAAAATTGGCTTATGTTCTAAAATCCATAATAACTCAGGTTTTTTTCCATTTATTACATCTTCTACTCTTTTTTCTAAAAATTTTAGAGCAACATGATAATCTACGTATTTTATGCTTTTTTTGATTTCGATTTTCATTTTAGAATTGTAATTAACAAATATATAAATTAATAGTTCAGCAGATTATTTAACACGAATGTTATGGCTTTAGTAAAAAAAATAAAGGACAGAAAAGTAAATATAGAATTTAATAAAGAATTTATTAAAGTCATTAACGAAAAAATCAAAAGTCAAGATACAGACTTTTTAGCTAAATCATTAAAAGAATTATTGCCAGCTGATTCTGCAGATATTATAGAAAATTTAAGTTCGGAAAATAGATCTAAATTAATTGAACTTGAAGGATTCAATATAGTTCCTGAAATATTTGTTGAACTTAACGAATCTATTCAGACTGAAATTTTTTTACTTTTATCAGTAGAGTCTATTACCAGTTTATTAAAAAAATTGGAATCTGATAATGCACTTAAGATTTTTGAAAATTTGGATAAATCAAAAAAAGAAACTGTTTTAAATAGATTGCCTCCGAAAGACAGATTTTTGCTAGAAGAAGGCTTGAGTTATCCCCAGGATACAGCTGCAAGAATTATGCAAAGAGAATTTACTGCTATTCCAAGTAATTGGTCGGTCGGACAAACAATAGATTATTTAAGAGAAAATAAAGATTTACCTGATGAGTTTTTGGAAATCTTTATTATTGATAGTGATTTTAAACCAATTGGAACGGTTCCATCATCAAAAGTACTAAGAACGGCAAGAGAAACTAAAATGAACTTAATTATGAGAGAAATGCAACTTTTGATTCCAGTTAATATGGATCAAGAAGAGGTGGGCCACACATTTGAAAATTACAACCTTACTTCTGCTGGAGTCGTAGATAAAAATAATAAATTAGTCGGAATGATTACTAGTGATGATATTTTAACTGTTGTAAAGGAAGAGGCAGAAGAAGACGTTCTTAGGCTTGCTGGAGTGGGAGATGAAGAGATTACGGACAGTATTTTGAGAAAGACAAAGAGAAGATTTAATTGGTTACTATTAAATTTGCTTACAGCTTTGTTAGCGACTTGGGTAATAAGCAAATTTGGAGCTACAATAGAAGAAATGATTGCTTTAGCTTTTTTGATGCCGATAGTTGCCTCAATGGGCGGCAATGCTGGTATGCAAACTTTAGCTGTTACAGTAAGAGCTATTGCTACTAGGGAACTTTCTTCAGAAAATTTTACCAAAATAGTATCAAAAGAATTTGTGATTGGAATTTTAAATGGAATAATATTTGCAATAATTACTGGAATTATAGTTCAGCTATGGTTTAGAGAAATTAATTTAACAATTATAATTGCCTCTTCTATGATACTTAATATGATCGTTGCAGGTCTATTTGGAATTTTGGTTCCAGTCTCGCTTAAGAAATTTGATATTGATCCCGCTATTGCTTCCAGCGTTTTTGTAACAACTATTACAGACGTGATAGGGTTTTTATCTTTTTTGGGTATCGGGGCTTATTTCTTTTACAGTTAAATATTGTCTATTAACCTTGTAGAGCCAATATAGTAGGCGACAAACAATTTGTATTTTTTTTTTTTTTTAAATGGTCTAGTTTGCTTATTAATGTCAATAAGCTCCAGATAATCAATTTTTTTAACACCAAATTGAAATATTTTATTTTTAATCTTTTCTAAAATATTTTTTTTCATAATAAATAATTTTTTGTTTTTATAGAGTAATTTATAAACTCTAGAAGCTATGATAAAATCATTTGATGAAAGCAAAAAATTTCTAGAAGAACAAGCAACACCATTTTTTTCTCTGATAGTTTTGCATCCAACAACTTTTGTCTTAATTTGATTTTTATTTATAAATTCTTCTATAATTTTTAATTGCTGCATATCTTTTTCTCCTAAGAAAATTTTGTTTGGCTTAATTATTTTTATAAATCTATCAATTACATCAACTACTGATTCAAAGTGCCCTGGTCTAAATTTTCCGCATAATTTTTTATTAAAGGAACTAATTTTGATATTTTTATTGTAGCCAAATGGATATATTTGTTTCGTTGTTGGTAAATATAGATAATCAATTTTACATTTTTTAAGTAAAGATATGTCTTTTTTAAAGTTTCTTGGGTATTTTTTGTAGTCTGCAATTTCATTAAATTGGGGCTTGTTGACAAATATAGAAACGATTGTTTTTTTACATAGAGAGATACTTTTTTTTATTATGTATATATGTGCCTTGTGTATAGCACCCATAGTTGGCACAAAACCTAAATCTTTTTCTCCCTTTAATATTCGAATAATTTTTTTTTTGCTTTGAATTATTTTCATTTGTAAATTTTAATTATTATATGTAAAAGATACAAATGATCAAACAGGCAATTGTTCCCTTAGCTGGCTTGGGTACAAGATTATTACCTCTTACGAGCGTGCTACCAAAAGAGCTTTTGCCGATCAATGGGAAACCAGGATTAGAATATATTTTGGAAGAAGGGGTAAACGCTGGTATCAAAGAATTTATTTTCATTATTTCTAGGAAAAAAAAAGAAATTAAAAAATATTTTTATAATGATTCCTTCTATAAGAAAATAATCAAAAAAAAAAATAAGAATAAAAGACTTATGCTGGAATTTGCAAAAATAAGAAAATATAAAAAAAAAATTAAATTTATTTATCAAGATGTGCCTCGTGGCACAGGAGATGCGGTTTTAAAATGTAAAAATTATATTAGGTCTAAGTATTTTTTATTGCTTTTACCAGACGATTTAATAATAAAAAATAACTGCTCTCAATCAATGATCAGATTACACACAAAATATAAATCATCTGTCATTGCATCTAAAAAAGTTAAAAAAAAAGATGTTTCCAGATGGGGTATTTTTGATTTGAAAAAATTTAATAAAAATAGTTTTTTTATTAAAGACGTTATAGAAAAACCCAGTATAAAAAATGCTCCATCAAACTATGCTATTATTGGCAGATATATATTGCCAAAAGAAATATTTAAAATACTTCAAAACCAAAAACCAGGTAAAAATGCTGAAATTCATATAACTGATGCAATTAAAACTTTGATAAATAAAAAAGAAAAATTCCTCGGACATATTTTTTCTGGCAAATACTTAGATTGTGGTACCATGGCAGGATATATTAATTCATCTATAAAAATTTCTAAATTATAAATAATGAAAATTTGTGTTATAGGAACGGGTTATGTTGGTCTTGTCACCGGTGTTTGTTTTGCTGATCTTGGAAATACAGTTCGTTGTGTTGATACAGATGTTCATAAAATAAAAAAGTTAAATTATGGCTCTGTGCCTATTTTTGAACCGGGTTTAGTAGAATTGGCCAAAAAATGTTACAAAGATAAAAGATTGATTTTTACCACAGATTTAAAAAAATCAGTTTCATATTCTGATATTATATTTGTTTGTGTGGGAACTCCTACAGTTAAAGAAACCAATTCAGTAAATTTAAAATATGTTTTCAAAGTAGCCAGAGACATAAGTAAATACATAAAAAAATTTAAAATTATAATAATTAAATCAACTATTCCAGTAACTACTGGAGATAAAGTTGAAAAAATTATTAATTCAAAAGTAAGGAGAAAATTATTTGAAGTTGTATCAAATCCTGAGTTTTTAAGAGAGGGTGAGGCTATTCGTGATTTTAAATATCCTGATAGAATTATAATTGGTACAGAAAATAAAAGAATTATCAAAATTTTAGCTAATCTTTACGACCCAATTATTAAAAAGGGAGCAATATATTTTAAGACATCACGTAGGAGTGCTGAATTGATTAAATATGCATCGAATGCTTTTTTGGCTACAAAAATCTCATTCATAAATGAGTTGGCAAACTTGTGTGAAAAAATTGGCATTAATACAGAAGATATAGCATTAGGAATGGGACTTGATAAAAGAATTGGTAGTAGATTTTTAAGAACAGGTCCGGCATATGGTGGTTCTTGTTTTCCAAAAGATACAAAAGCTTTAGTCACTACTGGCGAAAAATTTAAAGTAAATTTGTCAATAGTTAGGTCCGTTATTAAATCAAATGATAACAGGCGATCCTTTCTAACAAAAAGAATTTATGAAATTATGTCTAATAAATTAAAAAATAAAATAATCACTTTTTTAGGCGTAACATTTAAAGCAAATACAGACGATATGCGTATGTCATCAAGTTTATCAATGATACCAAATTTGTTAAAAAAAGGTGCTATCATACGGTATTGCGATCCCTCTGGAAAAAAAAAAGAATTCGATAAATATAGCAAAGTTAGTTTTTATTCCAATGTACCTAAAGCCTGCATGAAAAGCGACTTAATTGTTATACACACTGAATGGAACGAATTTAAATCACTTGAATTTAAAAAGATTGTTAAAAAAAATAATTTTAAAATATATGATATGAGAAATTTATATTCTAGTAAATTGATGAAAAAAAATAAAATTAACTATTTCAGTATCGGCAAGTAATCTACTTTAATTCAAATATAGCATCAATTTCAACAGCGGCACCAAGAGGCAATGAGTTTGCACTTATTGCCGCTCTTGCGTGTTTACCGTTCTCACCAAATACAGCAAAAATAAGTTCAGAAGCGGTATTGATAATTTCAGGTTGTTCAGTAAATTCGTTTGTTGAGTTTACGTATCCTGTTAGCTTAATACAGTTTGCGATATTTTCCAATCTCTCGTTGCACGCTTTTTTAGCTTGAGCAATTATATTAATAGCACATAACTTTGCTGCAGCTTTTCCTTGGTCAATAGTTAAATTTTTTCCCAACTTTCCCTTTGTTATTTTTCCATTAGAATCAATCGATATTTGACCGGAAATAAACAATAAATTCGCTGTTTTTTTGTAAGCTATATAGGCACCTACTGGATCAGGCGCTTTTGGAATTTCTATATTTAGTTTTTTTAAATTTTCGTAAACTGACATGCAATATTAATTAAGAAATTTAAATCCTTTATTTCTATAGATAAAGTGAAGATGGCATCGAAAAAGTTAATTTTTTTTTAGTTTGCCAATTTTTTCTTTCTTCTTATCAATTAATGACACTTTAGTTTTATAATCGGGTGTTTCATTAATATCTTTCTTATCTCAATTTCGCAAATCTTTAAGTGTTTTTGTATTATAGAATTTTCCTAATGCGTTGGGAGACCCATCTTTTTTTTTGAATAATTTTTTAATACCGCATCCGAGTGCCCCTGGAGATATTTTATATTTGTCGATACAATCTGTACCTATAACATCAGCCAATGTTTTTTTTTCTTCAGCATTAACTATGTTAGTAGAAAGTAATATTGCTGTTATTAGTATAATAATTTTTTTCATAAATAGCCTCTTATTTAGTTAAATCACTTAATGATTTTGCTTTGCCAAATTTTTTAAGAAAAGATTTTTTACCAATTTTTTTTTCTGATTTTCCTTTTTTGCTCAATTTATCCTTAATAGCAATTCCTGCAGCCTTAGATTTGCATATCAAATATTTTGGTGAATTTTTTTTTATGCTTTTACAGTCTAATATCTCTTTAGAGTACAAGTTAGTAGTAGTAAATAGCAATAATGCCAAGAATAATAGAAGCGTTCTCATTAATATTTATTTTCTTTCTTTTTGTTTCTATCATATTCTTTTCTTTTCTCAATCAATATTAACGCTTCTTCCATAATAATTTCACTTGGATCTTTTTCTTCAGGAATACTGGCATTTAGGGATTTATACTTAATATATGAACCAAATTTACCTTTCATAATCCTGACTGGTTTTTTATCTTCGGGATGTTGACCTAAATCTTTAATTAAAGAAGAGGAGACCCTACCAGGCTTAGCTTCGGCTATAAGTGTTATTGCCCTGTTAAGATCTATTGAAAATATTTCTTCGACATTTTCTATTATTGCAGATTTGTTTTCGCATTTCAGATAGGGGCCAAATCTCCCTGAATTTAAAGTTATTTCTTTTCCATTTTCAGAATTAATTCCCAAACTTTTAGGTAAAGAACATAGAAATTTACTTTTGTCTAAATCAATACTGTCTATAGATATACCTTTTGGTATAGAAATATTTTTAAATTTACTTTCATTTACTTTTTTACTTTTTCTCTTTTTGTTTTTATTTTCTGTTTCAATTAAATTTGAGTTAATCTCATATTGTAAATAAGGACCAAATCTTCCATTTTTTAAATATATGTGTTTTCCATTATCATTCTGTCCAAGAATTTTTGGTTCAGCTAGATTTGATTGTTGAGCAGCTTTTGTTTTTGATAATGGTCGTGTAAATTTGCATTCCGGATAATTTGAACATCCTATAAAGGCGCCACCTCTAAAACTATTTTTTAAACTTAATTGCCCACTACTACACAATTTACATTTTCTATCTACTTTTCCATTTGCATCTATATGGAATATTAAATCTCCCAAACTTTCATTTAGTAAATCTAAAACTTCTCTAGTTCTTTTTTCTTTAACTGTTGAAACATTTTTATTAAAATCATACCAAAATTGATTAAGAACTTTTATCCAATCTTCTTTTCCAGAAGTTATATCGTCTAATTGATCCTCTAATTTAGCCGTAAAGTCATAGTCGACATATTTAGTAAATAATTTTTCTAAAAAAGCAGAAATCAATTTTCCTCTATCAGTAGGAAAAAATCTTTTGTTTATAATATCAGCATATCCCCTATTTGAAATTACAGATATGATACTGGCATAAGTTGACGGTCTACCAATTCCTAATTCTTCTAATTTTTTTACAAGAGTTGCCTCAGAATATCTCGGAGGTGCTTGAGTGAAATGTTGTTCATCAATAAAATTATCTAAATTTGCTTTACCTTTATTTACATCAGGAAGTATTTTTTCCTTATCATTTTCGTCTTCGGTTTTGTATAATTTTAAAAAACCATCAAATTTAATAACAGATCCACTTGCTTTAAATTTATTTGATCCATCTTTAGAAGCTATTAAAATTGTTTTTCTATCAAATTTAGCAGGTTGCATTTGAGAAGAAAGAGTCCTTGACCAAATTAAATTATATAATTTTAATTGATCTGAACTTAAGTATTTTTTTAATTCTTCTGGAGATCTGTTTACATCTGTTGGTCTTATTGCTTCATGTGCTTCTTGGGCATTTTTAGCTTTTTTTCCAGAATAATTTAAAGGTTGATCAGGCAGGTATTCTTTGCCAAAATTATTTTCAATATAAGTTCTAAAAAGCGGAATAGCTTCATTTGAAATATTAGTTCCGTCTGTTCTCATATAAGTAATTAAACCAACAGAATCTCCCTCAATATCAATTCCTTGATAAAGTCTTTGTGCGATTTGCATAGTTCTTGAAGCACCAAAACCTAATTTAGCAGAAGACGATTGTTGCAGCGTTGATGTCGTAAAAGGGCCTAAGGGATTCCTTTTATAAATTTTGGATGTAATATCAATTATTTCGTAATCTTTACTTTTAATGTTTTCAATTGCTTTATTTATATCGTTTTTATTTTTAAATGAGAATTTTTCCACTTTATTTTCATTTAGTTGTGAAAGATTTGAGTTAATTATATTTCCATTATTGGTTTTAAAATTTACATTAAGTGTCCAAAATTCTTCAGGTCTAAAAGTTTCAATCTTATGTTCTCTTTCTGTGATTAACCTTAAAGCCACAGATTGAACTCTGCCTGCAGATTTTGATCCTGGCAGTTTAGTCCATAGTATTGGTGAGATATTAAATCCCACAAGATAATCTAAGGCTCTTCTTGCCATATATGCGTCTACCAAATAAGGCTCTATATTTCTTGGATTTTCAATACCTTTTATTATTGCTTTCTTAGTTATTTCGTTAAATACAACTCTTTCAACTATTTTATCTTTAATTAATTCTTTTTGTTTCAATATTTCCTTAAGATGCCAAGCAATGGCTTCTCCTTCTCTATCTGGGTCGGTAGCCAGTATTATTTTTTTTGAATCTGCGGCTGCATCAATTATTTCATTTAAATATTTTTTTGAAAAACTGTCAATTTCCCATAACATTTCAAAGTTATTATTTGGATCAACTGATCCATTTTTTGAAGGAAGGTCTCTTACATGACCATAACTTGCTAAAACTACGTAATTGTTACCCAAATACTTATTAATTGTTTTAGCTTTAGCTGGACTTTCAACGATAACTAAATTCATTGGATATAACTCTTTGGAATTTAGTGTCAAAAATTCTTATATTTGTCAAACTTAAGATTTTATTTATTAAGAAAAATGGCTTTTTATCTATAGTTTTATTTTAAGTTCAGTTCTATTTATTAAGTTAAATATATTATTTTTGTGTGCATAAATTATTAGAATTAGAAAAATAAATAATAATAACTTTATATCACTAACGTTAGAAATATTTGGATCAAAGATTTTTATTGCGTTTTCTTTTATAAAAGATATTACAAATACAGTTATGGAAGCAAAAATTGAAGATAAAGAAGAATACTTAAATATTAAGGCTACAGTTATCCAAGTTAATATAAATAGTAATGTTAAACCATATGATAGAGCTAATAAAATACCTATAAAAGTTGCAACTCCTTTTCCTCCTTTAAATTTTAGCCATATTGGAAAAAGATGTCCAAGAAAGACTAGTAAAGCAGACAATTGAATTAATTCTGGAAAATATTGTTGTGTAATTATAACAACGAAATATCCTTTTAATATATCCAGAATAAGAGTTACGAAGGCTAAATATTTGTTTCCGGTTCTGAGAACATTAGTGGCTCCAATATTTTTGGATCCTATGGTTCTTATATCTTTACCGCTGAAAAATTTAGTTAAAATTAAACCAAAAGGAATTGATCCACAAAAGTATGAAAAAACTGCAACTAAAAAAGTTTCCATCAACACTAAGCTTTTGCAAAAGCAATTTCACCTTTTATGAAGGTTTTTATAATTTGTCCTTGCAATTTTCTATCTTCAATAGGGGTGTTCTTAGACTTTGACAATAAATTGTCTTTATTAACAATCCAAGATTTGTTGATATCAACAACACATAAATCAGCATCAGCACCTTTTTGAAGACTGCCTTTATCTATTCCAAGAATTTTTGCAGGATTTGAAGTAATCGAAGCAATAATTGTATTTAATTTTAATGAATCATTATGAAAAAGCTCCAAAGCAAGAGGCAGCAAGGTTTCTATTCCAGTAGCTCCGGTTGCCGCCTTAGCAAAAGTTAATCTTTTAGATTCTTCGTCTTCTGGCTTGTGGTCAGAAACTATAACTTCAATTAATCCTTCACCAATAGCATTAATTAATGATAATCGATCTTCCTCAGTTCTCAGTGGAGGAGAAAGTTTTAAAAACGTCTTAAAGTCACCAATATCGTTTTCATTTAAAGACAAATTATTTATAGAAACTCCTGTTGAGAAGACTTTACCTTCTTCTTTAGCTCTTTTGATCACGGATATAGTTTTTTTAGAAGATATTTGAGAAATATGGTATTTACATTGATATTCCTCAAGAATGGATAAATCTCTTTCCACTATAATTTTTTCTGCTAGAAAGGGTATTCCTTTTAAACCAAGTCTAGTCGAAATCTCTCCTTCATTAATTAATCCACCAGCTGACAAAATATTATCCTCTGCATGTTGCATAATTAAAACATCGGATTTTCCGGCATAATTCATTATTCTCATCATAACTTGAGGATCTTGAACCGTTTTAAGTCCATCTGTAAAAGCAATTATTCCTTTTCTTCTAAGAAGTCCAAATTCAGTCATTTGTGTACCTTCAGTGTTTTTTGTCAGGCTAGCAGCAGGAAAAATATTTATTTTAGATTTATCTCTTCCTCTTCGTTTTAGGAAATCTACCATTGAGACATTATCGATCACCGGTGTAGTATTTGGCATTGAAACGACGGAAGTGACACCACCTGATAACGCAGCATTACTTAAGGTTCTAAAATTTTCTTTATATTCATAACCTGGTTCACCAACAAAAACTCTCATATCAACTACGCCAGGTATTAAAACTTGCTTTTCTAGGTCTATTTTTTCTGCTTCAGTAGGCAAATTTCCATTTGCAACATTTTTTCCAACAGCTTGAATTTTGCCATTAACATCAATGATAAGACCTCCAATTTCATCCATTTGATTATTAGGGTCAATTATTCTTGCGTTTATTAAATATTTTTCTTTCATTATGTTTTTTTGCAATAAATTTTAAGGCAGGCCATTCTTACAGCAACTCCCAGTTCCACTTGTTCTCTTATTACGCTTTTATTAATATCGTCTGCAAGATTGGTATCAATCTCAACACCTCTATTCATTGGACCAGGATGCATTATTAAAGCATCTTTTTTCGCCAATATCATTTTATCAGGCGTTAAACCAAAGTATTCATAATATTCTCTGGCAGAGGGTAAAAAAGAACCTTGCATTCTTTCATTTTGTAATCTTAGCATCATTACAATATCACAATTATCTAGTCCTCTTTTCATATCAGTAAAAACGTTTACTCCCAACCGTTCAACAGAATAAGGAAGTAAAGTTCTGGGTGCCACAACGTTGATTTCAGCGCCCAACATATTCATTAAATAAATATTTGATCTAGCAACTCTCGAATGTAAAATGTCTCCGCAAATAGCTACTTTTAATCCTTCAACTTTACCTTTTCTATTAATTATAGTTAGAGCATCAAGCAGAGCCTGTGTTGGGTGTTCTCTTCTACCATCACCAGCGTTAATTACAGAGCAGTTTACTTTTTGTGATAATAAATTAGGTGCACCAGAATCTTGATGTCTTACAACGATAACATCGGGATGCATTGCATTTAATGTCATTGCTGTATCAATTAAGGTTTCTCCTTTTTTAATAGCTGAGTTAACAATATTCATTGACATAACGTCTGCCCCAAGTCTCTTTCCAGCTAATTCAAAAGAACTTTGTGTTCTTGTGGAAGGTTCAAAAAATAAGTTAATTTGAGTTTTTCCTCTTAAAATATCAGTTTTTTTTGAGGCACTTTTGTTTAATTTTATAAAAGTTTTTGCTTCATCTAGAATATAAGAAACTTCCGAAAAAGAAATATGTTGGATACCCAAAAGGTGATTTTGACTGACTTTAACAGCTTTAAATTCCTTAATTATAGCCATTAAAAGAAACTCTATAAAGACTTCCACTGACTTGTGCAAGTAAATTATTAATTGGTTAAATAATCTATGGCTCCTTGAAGTATAAATGCAGCTGAATTTTTGTCTAAATTCTTGATCTGGGTTGTAACATTATTATTTAAATCTTTGGTCATTTTAAAAGCACCTTCGCTTGATAGCCTTTCATCCCATAATGTGATTGGTATCGTAATATTTTTTGATAAATTTTTTGCGAAATCCATGGATGATTGAGCTGATCTTCCTAAAGAACCATCCATATTAACTGGATTTCCTATAACGATGCCCTTTATTTCATTTTCTTGAATAATTTTGTTAATTTCTTTAAATAGAGATTCAAAGTTGTTTTTTATTAGAGTTTTGAAAGGGGTAGCAACCGCTTTATTTTCATCACAAATAGCTAATCCGATATTTTTTTTTCCAGGATCTATTCCTAGTAGTCTAGAATTAATCGTTATATTCTTTTTAAATTCGTCTATACTCAGTATATTGTATGTTTTCATCTTAAATGATAATTTCTACTTATTTGCCAATAATCTTAAATGTCAATAGATAAAGAAACGATAAAACACATATCAAAATTAGCTAGAATTTCTCTAGATGATAAAAAAATTGATAATTTGTCTAAAGATCTTTCGTCCATAATTAAATTTATCGAAAAACTTAATAAGTTAAATACAGACGATATCAAGCCTTTAACATCTATAATAGATGCTTCTCTTAAGTATAGAAAAGATGAAATACTAGAAGGCAAGATAAGAGAACAAATTTTAAAAAATTCACCTGAAAAAACCGACGAATTTTTCGTAGTTCCTAAGGTGGTGGAATAAAATGACTGATTTAACAAATTTTTCAATTGTTGATTTAGTTAACGGAATAAAAAATAAAGATTTTACCTCTGAAGAAGTTACAAAATCATTTATAAAAAACGCCGAAAATTCAGACAAACTAAACGCATATATTACAAAATGTTTTGATGAAGCTTTAGTGTCAGCAAAAAATTTTGACAAAAAGAACATATCCAAGGGCTTGTTACCGGGCATTCCTATTGCTGTTAAGGATATGTTTTGTACTAAAGATGTCAAAACTACAGCTGGCAGTAAAATTTTAAATAATTTTCTACCTACATACGAATCTACAGTTACAAATAAATTATGGTTGGAAGGAGCTTTTTTGCTAGGTAAATTAAATTGTGATGAATTTGCAATGGGTTCATCTAATGAAACAAGTTTTTTTGGAAATGTTACAAATCCATTTGGTGACAAAATAGTTCCAGGTGGATCATCGGGTGGTTCTGCTTCGGCTTTAGCAGCTAATCTTACTCCAGCAACTATCGGAACTGATACGGGTGGTTCTATTAGACAACCAGCGTCTTTCACGGGAACAGTCGGTTTGAAACCTACCTATGGAAGATGTTCAAGATGGGGGATTGTGGCTTTTGCTTCATCATTAGATCAAGCTGGTCCATTGACAAAAACTGTTGAAGACTGTGCTTTATTACTCCATGCTATGTCAGGTTATGATCCAAAGGATTCTACTTCAGTAAATATAAAGGTTAACGATTTTAGTTCAAACCTAACAGAAAAAGTGAAAGATTTAACAATTGGCATTCCAAAAGAATATAGAGTTGAAGATATGCCTACCGAAATAGATAAACTTTGGAAAAAAGGAATAGATTTTTTAAAAGATGCCGGTGTAGTTATAAAGGACATTTCGTTACCTCATACAATGTACGCGCTTCCGACTTACTATATTGTAGCTCCAGCAGAAGCATCATCAAATTTAGCCAGATATGATGGTGTAAAGTATGGTCATAGATCGAAAGGCAACAATCTAATCGAGATGTACGAAAATACCAGGTCAGAAGGATTTGGTGATGAGGTAAAAAGAAGGATTCTTATTGGAACCTATGTTTTATCGTCGGGTTATTATGATGCTTATTATCTAAAAGCACAAAAAGTTAGGAAATTAATAAAAGAAGATTTTGATAAGGCTTTCAATAATGTTGATGCCATATTAACACCGTCAACGCCAAGTTCGGCATTTAAAATGGGAGAAAAAAAAGATGATCCGGTATCTATGTACTTGAATGATATATTTACCGTACCTGTTAACCTGGCAGGCTTACCAGCGATCTCTATACCTTCTGGGTATGATAAAAATAATTTACCTCTAGGTCTCCAATTAATAGGCAGGCCTTTTGATGAACAAATGATATTAAATTTGTCTTTAGCTTTGCAAAAAAGAATGAATTTTAAAAGAAATATAAAAGCATGGTGGAAATAATGACGGAAAATAAATTTGATTATTTTATAAATGGAGAGAAAAATAAATGGGAAGTGATTATTGGTTTGGAAGTACATGCCCAGGTTTTGTCAAAATCAAAACTTTTTTCATCTTCTTCAACAAAATTTGGTGCTGAGCCAAATACCCAGGTAAGTCTAGTTGATTCCGCTTTACCTGGTATGCTTCCAGTAATTAATCAATTTTGTATAGAACAAAGCATTAAAACTGGACTGGGACTTAAAGCAAAAATAAATCGTCATTCTGTATTTGATAGAAAAAATTATTTTTATGCCGATTTACCTCAGGGCTATCAAATTTCACAATATAAAAATCCAATAGTAGGTGAGGGGGAAGTAATTTTGGATATGCCTTATGGAACTAAAAAGATTGGTATTGAAAGACTTCATTTAGAACAAGATGCTGGAAAAAGCATTCATGACATGGATCCTGAAAATACTTTTGTTGATTTAAATAGATCTGGAATAGCTCTCATGGAAATTGTTAGCAAACCAGATCTAAGGTCTCCCGAAGAGGTTAATGCTTATGTAAAAAAATTAAGATCCATAATGAGATATCTTGCTACTTGTGATGGCAACATGCAAGAAGGATCATTGAGAGCTGATGTAAATGTTTCAGTAAGAAAAGTTGGAGACATAAAATACGGTACTAGATGCGAAATTAAAAACGTTAATTCGATCAAATTTATGCAAATGGCCATAGAGTATGAAGCCAAGCGACAAGTTGAATTATTGGAGGATGGTAAAGCTGTTGATCAGGAAACCAGATTATTTGACACAAAAAAAAACAAAACAAAATCAATGAGATTAAAGGAAGAAGCTCATGATTATAGATACTTTCCTGACCCTGATTTATTGCCCCTCGAGATTGACAAAAGCTTAATTGATAAATTAAAAAAAACTTTGCCAGAATTACCTGATGAAAAAAAAGATAGATTTATGAAAATTTACAATATATCAGCATATGAGGCAAACATATTAGTTTCAGAAAAAGAAATTTCAGATTACTACGAAGAAGTTATTAAACAAGCTGATAAAAAATTAGCCGCCAACTGGATAATGGGAGATCTTTTTGCAGTTTTAAATAAAAAAAATATTTCCATTGCGAGATCACCTGTTAGTCCAAAAAACTTATCTATATTAATTAATTTAATTTCATCAGAGGAAATTTCTGGAAGAATTGCAAAAGAAGTTTTTGAAATAATGATCGAAAAAGATGACAATCCTAAAGTAATTGTTGAATCAAAGGGTTTGAGACAACAAAGTGATCCTATAGAGTTAGAAAAAATTATAACCGAAATACTAACCAAAAATAAAGATAAAGTAGCTCAATATAAGAACGGTAAAGAAAAACTTTTTGGTTTTTTTATTGGTCAAGTTATGAAATCAAGCGGTGGTAGAGCAAACCCTAAATTAGTTAACGAAATATTGAAATCTAAACTTAAATAATAATGTTCAAAAATATCGAAGTAAATCAAGAATTACTTGATTATATTTCTGAATTTGGTTATCAGCAGGATCCTATTCAGAAAGAAATTATTCAATACAACAAAAGTTTGAGAAATCAGGAAAGATTACAATTATCTGTAACCCAAGCCAACCTTCTTCAAACGATGATTAGGCTTTGTAAAATAGAAGAGTGTCTAGAAATAGGTACTTTTACAGGATATAGCGCTTTGTCCATGGCCTTAGCTTTACCAGAAAATGGAAGAGTTACCACATTAGATAATGATGAAAAAAATATCTCTATTGCCAAGTCTTTTTTTGAAAAAGCTAAACTAGATGACAAAGTTATCACAATATTAGGTCCTGCATTAGATTCTCTTAAAAAATTTGAGCATGACAAAAAATTATTTGATTTAATTTTTATAGACGCGGATAAAAAAAATTACATAAAATATTTCAATATATCTTTAGATATAATTAAAAAAAAAGGAATTATTATTGTAGACAATGTTCTATGGCATGGAGATGTCTACAATAAAACCATTAATGATAAAGAAACTAATATTATAAGAGAGTTCAATTCACATGTGAAAAATGATAAAAGAATTGAAAAATTTATTATTCCTTTGGGTGATGGCTTAACAATTTGTAGGAAGTTATAGATGTATTATATCGAGATTTATTATAAAATTAAAAAAAAAAGTTACTGTTCTGATTATAAAAAAAAAATTAATATAGATCGAATTTCTCAAAAAGAATTTTATTAATAATCCCTATTATTATTGTGAATCCTAAATTAAATTTAACTAAAGATCCAATTGCGAAATTGATTAAAAAAATTGCGCTACCTGCCAGTGTAGGCACTTTTTTTCAAACTATGTTTAATGTTGTTGATACTTTTTTTGCTGGAAAAATATCTCCGGAGGCTTTATCAGCCTTAGCTAAATCCTTTCCTATATATTTTATTATAATAGCAGCTTGCGTTGGAGTTACTGTTGGAGGCACATCTTTAATTGCTAATAGCATTGGAAAAAATAACAAAGAAAGAATATTAAACTATTTTTCACAAACTATTATTTTTGGATTTTTGGTTTCTATATTGATCACAATTATTGGTCTTGTTTTTTCGCCAGTGCTATTTAGTTTAATAAGTTCTGACGAACAATTTATTATACTTGGATTAAAATATACAAATGTAATATTTGCAGGATCAATAATCTTTATTACTGTTGTCGCTCTAAATTCTTTGCTACATGCCGAAGGAGATACAAAGACTTATAGAAATGTTCTTATTGTAAGTTTTTTACTTAATATAATTTTAAATCCTTTATTTATTTTTGGTTATGGTTTTGTGCCACCTATGGGAATTGCTGGAATAGGTTTTGCAACTATTGTTGCTCAGTTTATTGGATTACTTATAATTTTTAATAAAATAATTAAATCAAGTAGAATTAAAAACATACAAATAATAAACTTTTATCCAAAAATTTATTTATTAAAAAATTTATTTAGTCAATCAGCACCAATTTCAGCTACTTTGCTGTTAATTTCCGTAGGTAATTTTGTAGTATTGGCATATATCAGTGTTTTTGGCGAACATGCTATCGCAGGATATGGGGCGGCTGCTCGTTTTGAACAAATACTTTTATTACCTGTTTTAGGACTTAATACGGCAATTATATCGATTATTAGTCAAAATTTTGGTGCAAAAAATTATTTAAGAGTTAAGGAATCTTATTTTAAAGCTGTAATCTATGGTTTTTCGCTTATGATAATATGCGGAATTATAATATTTTTATCGGCAGATAAAATTGTTAGTATTTTTTCAGACAATCCTAATGTCATTGATTTTGGTACAACTTATTTAAAAATATCTGCTCTAATTTTTCCCGCATACCCAGTTTTTTTTATAAGCAACGGTTTTTTTATGGCTATAAAAAAATCAACTTATTCAATGCATTTGAATTTAATCAGAAATGTTATTTTGCTAATACCAATCATAATTGCGGCTAAAATTTTTGGAGGAAGTTTTCAAACGTTTTTTTGGAGTTATTGTTTTTTTAATTGGCTTTACGTAATATGCTTATTTATTTTAATAAGCATTTATATAAAGAGATATTTATTTTAAATCAGAAGAATCTTTTAACCAATTCCATAAATAATCAGCAAAAGATCTTCTAACATATAAATCAATTTCATTTTTATTTTTTCGATGAATAGTTACATCGATATTACTTAGTATGGTTTGAACAACTTTATTGTCCAAGAAGTCTTCTGAGTCAAAATCATAAGGACAACCTTTGGATAAAACTTCAAAAACATTTGAACCAGTTAATGAAAAGATTGTAAAATGATCGGTGACATTTGTTACAGCCCCCAAGTTTGTTTTTGAAATTTCATCAAATAATACCTGTTCAAGTTCATAGATGTTAGTTTCCTTTGCAATTTCGACGTTTGAAACTAAGAGCCATTCATTAGGTCCTAGCCACAATAAAGTAATTTTTTCTTTAACAGATGTGTTACCAGCTTCTTTAGGTAGGGACATTCCAAGAATTTTTTCTACATTGATTGTAAATTCTTTATTTTTTAGATTTCCTCGTAGATTAATTTTGGCTATGGGGGTTTTTTCTTCCATAGAAAAATTATTAAAGGAATAAACTTCGCTAATTGGTGTAATGAAATCAAGCATTTAATCTATTTCCCTCTTTGTCTAGAAAAACTGTATCTGAGACCGTTACCTCGATGATTTTATTTGGCATAGGTACAAAAAGCTTTTTTCCTTTCAATTTTTTTCCATTTTTTACAACAGCTAGAGCAATCGATTTATTTAAATTTGGACTGTAATAGCTAGAAGTTACGTGACCTATCATATCCATTGGAGGTTTGTTTTTTATGCTCTTAACAATTTGTGCTCCTTCTTCTAGAATTTCTTTAGGGTCATTTGTAAGTAACCCAACAAGATGCTTTCTATCTTTTCTCATTGTATCAGGTCGGTACAGAGATCTTTTTCCTATAAAATCGTATTTTTTCTTACTTATGATCCAATCCATTTGTAAATCAACCGGAGTAATTGTGCCGTCAGTTTCTTGTCCTGCAATTATAAAACCCTTCTCGGCTCGTAATAAATGCATTGTTTCAGTGCCATAAGGAGTAATTCCAAATTCTTTTCCCACTTTCATGCATTTTTCCCATACAGCATGAGCATAATTAGACTGTATGTTTATTTCGTAGGTTAATTCACCCGTAAAACTTATTCTCATTATACGGCACTTTATTTTATCAATTAGGCCTTCTTTAAAACTCATATGGGAAAAATCTTGATCAGAAAAATTTATGTTATTAACAATTTTCTCTAATATTTTTTTGCTATAAGGACCACAGACACTCACAGTGGCAAAATGATCTGTAACAGAAGTTAAATATACATTGAGATCTGGCCATTCTGTTTGTAAAAAATCTTCTAACTTGCTCATTACTGAAGCCGCTCCCCCAGTGGTTGTTGTCATCAAGTAATGATTATCGCCAAGTCTTGTTGTAACGCCGTCATCATATATCATGCCGTTTTCGTTGAGCATTAGGCCATATCTACACCTGCCAATTTCTAATTTACTCCAAGCATTTGTATAAACACGATTTAAAAATTCAGATGCATCATTTCCTTGAATGTTAATTTTGCCTAGTGTTGAAGCATCTAGAATTCCTGCACTATTTCTTGCAGCTTTAGATTCTCTTTGGACAGCTTCATACATGCTTTCGTTTTTATTTGGATAATACCAAGCTCTTTTCCATTGCCCGACATCTTCAAATTTTGCTCTATTCTTTTCATGCCATGTATGAATAGGTGTTTTTCTTATGATATCGAAAAATTGCCTTACATTTCTTCCCACAATGGCTCCAAAAGTTAAAGGTGTGTATGGAGGGCGAAATGTCGTAGTTCCCAATTCACCCATTTTGGTATTGGTAATTTCTGAAACAATTCCTAAAGCGTGCATATTGCCGATTTTGCCCTGGTCAGTGGCCATTCCTGTAGTCGTATAACGTTTAACATGTTCTATAGATTTATAACCCTCTCTTAGAGCTAATTTAATATCATTTGCTGTTGTGTCATTTTGATAGTCCACAAAAGATTTAGTTTTTCCTGAAATTTTATCTGAAGGTAGTAACCATATATTTTCTAAAGATCCATTAATGGATTCCGAAATATTTATTTGGTTATCATGATTTAATTTTAAAAATTCATTTGTTTTTTTTTGACTCTCTTCAATAATGTTTTTTAGATCAAATGTTCCATTGCATGATCCTATAGAAATTTGATTAAGTGGTGTTAACTTTGGCTGGAAACAATGTTTTTTTTCATTAAAAGTTAGTTTACCTCCAGATTGTGTAAATAGATGAATGGCAGGTGTGTAACCACCAGAAACAGATAATAGATCGCATTTAATTTTCAATTTATTACCAATTGTACTTCTATTATCTTCTGAGAGTTTCATTACATGAACCTTGGTAATTCTTTTATACCCCTCTGTATAAACTACAGTACTCTTCCATAATATTGTTATTCCAAGCTCGTTACATTTTTTAGGCAAATCTCCACCTGATTGTTCTCTAATGTCGATAATAGCTTCTATTCTAACACCTTTATTATGTAAGCTTATTGCTGTTTCATATGCATCATCGTTACTTGTGAATATAACGGCATTATTTCCGCATTTTACGCCGTAATAATTAATGTATTTTCTTACAGATGATGAGAACATAATGCCTGGCCTGTCGTTACAATTAAAAATCATTGGTCTTTCGATTGATCCAGTAGCCAAAATTACTTTTTTTGCTCTAACTTTCCACAAACGTTGTCTTATTTTTCCTTTTATTTCTTTTTCGCTTAAATGATCGGATAAATTTTGCATCATAATTAAATAATTATAATTATGATAAGCTGCTAAACTTGTTCTATTTAGAATTTTAATGTTCTTGTAATTTTGTAATTCAGTGCAAGTTTCATTTATCCATTCCAAGGGTTTTAGTTTATTTATTTTAATTAATTCTTCCTCTGCAAAGATAAGATTTCCACCAAAATGAGGTCTTTCATCAACTAAAAGAATTTTTTTTCCTGTTTTTACAGCAATTTTTGCCGCAGCTAATCCTGCCGGTCCAGAACCTACAATTAAGACTTCACAGTGATAATATTTGTGATCATAGATATCAGGATCACTTTCTGTAGGAGATTTACCCAAGCCAGCAGCTCTTCTTATGAAGCCTTCGTACTTCTTCCAAAGTTTTGCAGGCCACATAAAGGTTTTATAATAAAAGCCAGCAGGAATAATAGGGGAGAAAATATTATTAATTGCCCCTACATCGAAATTAACATTTGGCCAACAATTTTGACTTTCAGCATTTAACCCTTCAAATATTTCAACTTGCGTTGCTCTTGCATTAGGGTCGGTTCTTGCTTTATCTTTAATAATTTGAACAAGGGCATTTGGTTCTTCCGCACCAGAACTAAGTACGCCTCTTGGCCTGTGATATTTAAAACTTCTACCAATTAAATGAATTCCGTTTGCTAGTAGCGCTGAAGCTAATGTATCTCCCTTGAACCCATAAAAAATTTTATCATTAAATCTAAAAGAAATTTTTTCAGCTCTATTTATTTGTCCCCCAGATGATAATCTAAATTTATTTGACATTATTTTGTTGGTTTTTCTCCCATTTGATAGACAAAGTGAATTTTATCATTTGATGTATCTCTAGCCATATTAAACCAACGTCTACATCCATGCGCATGGTTCCATCTTTCGTATTGAAGACCTTTTATATTTTTCCTCGTAAAAAGATATTCGGCCCATTGACCATCACTTAATTCACTAGGTTGTTTTGGTCTAACTATATGGGCTTCACCACCATAGCTAAATTCGCTATGATCTCTTTCACCACAATACGGACATTTAATTATAAACATATTATTAATGAGCTACTGCAGCGGCACCATGTTCATCAACCAGTTCTCCACTTATAAATCTATTAATATTAAAAGCTGCGTTTAATGCATGAGGTTCATCTTTCGCTATTGTATGAGCAAACAGATGACCTGATCCTGGTGTAGCTTTAAATCCTCCCGTTCCCCAACCGCAATTAAAATAAAGCCCTTTTATGTTTGATTTGCTAATTATTGGACTTGCATCTGGACAAATATCAACAACTCCTCCCCATTGCCTAAGCATTCTAAGTCTACTAAAAATTGGATAAAGTTCCAAAATTGCTTTAAGTGTACCCTCAATAATTTCATGAGTGCCTTTTTGAGTGTAAGAAACATAAGAGTCTGTTCCAGCTCCTATAACAAGTTCGCCTTTATCGGATTGACTCACGTAAGCATGAACGGCATTAGACATAACAACCGTATCAATTACTGGTTTGATTGGCTCAGAAACTAAAGCCTGCAATGGTTTGCTCTCAAGAGGAAGTTTTAAACCAGCCATATTTGCAATAACACTTGAATGTCCAGCTGCTACAACACCTATTTTTGAAGTTTTAATAAATCCTTTGGTTGTTTCTAAACCCTCAACAAGATCTCTTTTTCTTTTAATTCCTTTTACTTCACAATTTTGAATGATATCAACACCCATTGAATCGGCACCCCTAGCGTAACCCCATGCAACAGCATCGTGCCTGGCTGTTCCAGCTCTTTTTTGCAATGTACTGCCCATAACTGGATAACGAATATTTGGTGAGCAATTAATAATGGGGCAAAATTCTTTTACTTGCTTTGTATTTAGCCACTCACAATCAATACCATTTAATCTATTGGCATGAGTTCTTCTTTTTAATTCTCTAACATCATGTTGATTGTGAGCTAAATTCATAACACCTCTTTGACTAAACATGACGTTAAAATTTAATTCTTGTGATAAACTTTCCCAAATTTTTAATGCATGATCATAAAGTCCAGCGCTAGCATCCCATAAATAATTTGATCTAATAATAGTCGTATTCCTGCCAGTATTTCCTCCTCCAATCCATCCTTTTTCAACCACAGCTATATTTTTTAAATTATGTTCTTTTGCCAAATAATAAGCTGTGGCTAAACCATGTCCACCACCACCAACTATTACAACATCATATTTTTTTTTCAGCTCTGGATCTCTCCACGCTTTTTGCCAATTTTCATGATAATTAAAAGCATTTTTAATTAGTGAAAAAATTGAGTATTTTAACATTATCGATTAATTTATATTTATTTTGGTTATAAACAACTATGAATTTTATTTAAAAATGGGAAATAATATCAATAAAAAAAATATAAATAAAAACGAATTTAAACATTTTTTATATAAATTAATCTCAATTTCGATAGCAATTGTAATAGTTTTTAATTTACTCTTCAATTTGATTTTTGCTGAAAGACTTGAGAAACTTGATCTATTACTTTCCTTAAATGATAATAATGTTAGATCAAAATTTTCCAACAAAATAAGAAATGAGCTTAAAAAGGGACTTGAAAAAGATAATATCTTTTATGAAGATGACAGAATTTTAATTTTTAAGCTATATAAAAAAATAGTTAATGAATTTAAAGATTTAGAGAAATAAAATTTAAAATAAATTAATGAGTAGCAAATTGTTTATTTTTAAAAAGATTTTACTTTTTCTAGTAATTTTTCTTGCAATAAAAAATGCTATTATATTAGGTATGTCCTGGGATGAACCTTGGCATTATAGAAATGGTATTGTTAGACTCAGGTATTTATTTTCTCTTGGTCAATATGAACATTATGACATTTGGTTTAATATAAAATATTATCCCGGATTATATGATGTTATTAGTAGTTTTATTTCACAGATGTTCCCAAAGAAATTTTTTGTTGAGGTTCATCATTTAATTAATTTTATTTTTGGGATTTCAACAGTATTTTGTTCATATAAAGTCACATCTAAATTATTTGATAAATTCATTGGAACAATACTTTTTATTCTAATCTTTACTAATCCAATTTTTTTTGGTCATATGTCTATCAACTCAAAAGATACAATCCTAGCATTCTGCTTCGTTTATACTTTATACTTTGCTTTGAAATATGTAGATAATTTTAAAATTGAAGAAAAAAGATCTCGTTATACATATCTGGTTGCTTTAGTTGTTGGATTGGGATCGGGCACCAGGGGAGCTTTTATAATTACACTATTACCAATTTTTGTTTTCGTAATTTATAAAATTTATTATTCAACATGGAAAAACGAAAGCAAAACAAAATTTTATGCAGACGTGCTTAAAATTGTATTCTTGGCATACTTATTAATGATTATAGCATGGCCCCAAACTCATCAAAATATTGCCTATTTGCCATTTATGCTTATTTGGGAGTCGTTAACCACAACTCCATTTGGTACAGATTGGGTTCTATTGAATGGAGAGTATTACCAAACTAGTGATACACCAAAAAACTATTTATTAATAAATTTTATTTACAAATTTCCTGAATTTATACTTTTATCAATACCTTTGTTTTTTATATTATATAGAAAAATTTATTCATTCTTTTCAAACAAAGTTGTTAATTTTAAGGAAAATTTAATATTTATATTATTTATAATTTTTTATCCGATTACAATAATTGTTCTTTTAGACACAAAATTAATAGATGGCTTGAGATATTTATTATACATTGTGCCATTCGTTTTAATTATTCCTTCTATTTTATTTTCTTATTTGCTACAAAATATAAATAAAACGATTTATAAAATTATTTTAATTCCAATTCTTATATTATTTATTTTTTACATTAATATTTTCTTTCGTTTAAATCCATATCAATATGTTTATTTAAATTCCTTCATAGGTAAATTTGAGAATTCACATACAAAATTTGAAAATGATTATTGGGGGTTGTCGCTTAAAGAGTTAATTAAAAAAATTAATAATAAAACTTTAAACGCAAATAAAAAAATTCCAAAAATAGCTTTTTGTGGATTTAATTATGATGTTGCTAAGCATTATCTAGATAAAAAAAACATAATTTATCAACATGTATACATGGATAAAGAATTTGATTATGTCATAGCTACAAATCGCCAAAATGTGAGAAAAACTAATGATAAATTTGTCCTAGAAACATGTTTTGAAACATTTAATTTAAAGGAAGTTGCCTCGGTAGAAAGAAACGGTTTAAAGCTAGTAAAGCTTCTAAAAAAATAGACTAAGTTACACTGGCAATTTTTATGAGCTTTTAAAAATTGTACAAATTTTAGATCCCACATTCATAGGTTCGAATTCTATCGCTCCAGTTATATTTTTCTTTGGTGAGCGATATTATCTTAATTATCTAAATGTTACTTTTTTTTGCTTAAACAAGTGTCTGAATTTTATTCTTAAAACGTTTAAGAAAAAGGAAAGGCTAGTTCTAATAAGTTTTACCCCAGTTACTTCGCATTCTATCCAAAAGACAGGAACTTCCACGATCTTCATTTTTAAACTTTGCGCTAGAAACAACATCTCTGTTTCAAAGAAAAATATTTGATTTGAGATATCAGAAGACAATCGCAGAAATGCATTTTTATGAATCGCTTTGAAACCACATTGAACGTCTTTAATTGGCAATCTTAAGAACATGTTTATCAAGAAAATATGGTATATCCTGGACAAAACATATCTTCGCAAAGATCTTTTTATCTTTGATGTTGTTAAATATCTTGAACCTACTGCGATGTCCGCGCCTTTTCTAATTTCATCTATTAACGAATTAAAAGATTTCAATGAAGTAGAAAGATCGATATCCATATAAGCAAGTATATCAGCAGAACTATTTCTCCATGCGTTTAGTACACCATAACCTTTGCCTTGATTTTTTATATATATACATGAAACAGAATCGTTTTTTCGACAGATTGATTTAGCTTTTTCAATAATTTTCTCTGGCTTGGGTCCGTTTACAGAAATGATTATCTTGAATAAATATGAATCCTGGTTTTTTTTTACATGCTTCAAAACCTCAATTATAGAATCTTCCAGAATATCTATGTTGTCATAATAAACGGGAAAAACTATATCAACTTTCCATCTCTTTTTCATTTTGCAATTCGGTATATTCCTTCTTTCGGATCAGAGAATTTCAATCGGAATATTTTCTCTGTCTCATCCATAGAATACACTCTATTAATTTTTAAGTTATCTATTTGAGATTTTTGAAGAAAGCGTAGTTTAAGTAGGGCAAGGAATTTTGCTATTATATAGCCTATTGCAAAAGGCATACGAATGACCATTGTATTTTTTCCCAATGCCATTGAAATAACTTTGATGATTTCTCTATATTCCAAAGAATTTTGTCCAGCAATTAAATGAATTCCCGAGATATTGTGTAGCAATCCCGAATCTATACATTTTACGACATCCTCCACAGAGACTGGTTGAATCAATTGTTTTCCATTTCCTACAATAGGTACAATGGGTATGCGCTTAATCAGGGCTATTAAAAAACCTATATCTGATTTATTTTTTTTGCCATAAATTACTGTTGGTCTAAGGATGAGATGATTATTATGAATAGCTACCTCTTTTTCTGCCTTTTTTTTAGATTTTGTATAGCAATCTTCCCCAGGTAATTGAACAGATTCACTGCTTATATAAATAAACTTTTGTACCTTATATAAAAGAGCGGCCTCAACTAATTTTTTTGTGAAATCTACATTTATTCTGAATATGTCAGGATGATTTGAAGATTTAATAGATAAGATATGAATTATAGCAAAAATGTTATTAAACATACTTTTATTGAAAATAGGATTTAAAAAGTCTACCTCACAATATTTAATGTTTGAATGCTTGGTGCGTTTCGAATTTGGACGTACCAGGCAATTAATATAATAAGATTTCTTAAATTCCTGAATAAAATGATTTCCAAGGAAACTATTTACACCTGTTATGATTATGTTGTGCATAAAATTTCTAATTCACTATGATTAAGTATATTATATAGTGATCTTTATCAGCTTTAAATTTATCAAAAATATCTAATGAATTTTCATACAAAATTGTAGAAAAATACTATATAAATATTGAATATTAAATTTTTTCCAGTTAAACATTTATTAAGGAAGCGTGGGTGAGCCTGGTTTAAACCAACGGGTTGCTAACTCGTCGTAGAGGGAAACTTCTACCATCCGTTCAAATCGGATCGCTTCCGCCAATAGTAAAATTATATATAAAATAGAAAAACATACATATGGAAAATAAGAAATTTTTTAAAACCAAAATATTTTGTGATACAGCAGATATTAAAATAATTAAAAAATTTAATAAAAATTCCTTGGTCAACGGATTTACTACTAATCCCACTTTGATGAGATTTTCAGGTGCAAAGAATTACAAAACTTATTCTAAAAAATTACTAAAAATCTGTAAAAAAAAACCTATCTCACTAGAAGTTATCGCTGATAATTTTGAAGAGATAGAAAAACAGGCATATGAAATAAAATCATGGGGAAATAATGTTTATGTGAAAATTCCTGTTACTAATTCTAAAGGAAATTTTTCTGGTAAAATTATTAAAAAATTGAGTGATAAAGGTTTAAAACTCAACATTACTGCTGTGTACACTACAAATCAAGTTAAAAAAGTAGTTAAATGTTTAAATAAAAATTCTTATTCAATAATATCAATTTTTTCTGGAAGAATGGCCGATGTAGGAAAAGATCCGGTTCCAATAATTCAAAAGAGTGTAAAATTTACAAAAAAAATTAAAAAAATCAAAATATTATGGGCAAGCACAAGAGAAGCGTATAATTATATGCAAGCAAATAATTGTAAATGCGAAATCATTACAATGCCACCCAAAATAATTGAAAAAATTTCTAAGTTTGGAAAATCATTTAGAGAGTTAACACTAGATACGGTAAAAACTTTTTATAAGGATGCATCAGAGGCAAATTTTAAAATATAAAGCAGAATCCATTTTAATAATGAGGTTTATCAACGAAATAATTTCGGATCTTAATAGGTTTTTTTCGCAACATATATTTATAAACATTAACGTTTTCAAGTACTCTCTGTACATAATTTCGCGTTTCTCTAAACTTGATTAACTCAATCCAATCCACGTAATCTATTTCTCTTTTTTGGGGATTACCGTTAATTTTATTCCAGTAAGCAACTCTTTTTGGTCCAGCATTATATGCGGCGATTGAAAAAGGATAAGAGCCTTCGTATTGTTCAAGAAGTTCAGCAATATAGTATGAACCCAATTTAATATTATAATTAGGATCTGAAGTTAGTTTTTTTTTGCTATAAGAAAGTCTAGCGCGTTTAGCTACTAGCCTTGCCGTATATGTCATTATTTGCATTATGCCTTTAGCACCAGCGTAACTATTCGCCCGTGCATCAAACTCACTTTCTTGCCTAATAATTGCTAAAATAAGTTCCGGAGAAGGCATTCTTTTGTTATTAATTTTTAAAGGGACATCAATAATTGGAAAGTTTATGGTATTATGAAATCTTTTTTCATAAGAGGCCTGTTTAGCAATCTGTATTGCAAAATCATATCTTCCAATACTAACTGCTAAATCTCCCGCTAAAATTTCGCTACTTTGATTAATATTGCTAGTTGCCAAATGTTTAAGAATATCTTTAGCATACTTAGTTTTATTTATTTCATGAAGTAAAACTACTAATTTTGTTAACTCATTTTCGGCAAATACTTTTTTTTCAATATCACCTGGTCGCATCATTTCTTTATTTAAATAAAAATCTTTGTTGGGGTAAATTTTTATAAATGCCAGTTGACCGTAATAAGTGGTTAAGTATTTAGAAGCTTCTTCAAACCATTTTTCTGAGCTTTCTATGTCATTTAATTTTTCATATGATCTGCCAAGCCAATAAGCTCCCCTTGATAGACTTATGGGATAACCCACATTTTCAAAAAAATTATGAAAATGTTGGGTTGCCAATATAGGATCATCTAAAAAACTCAATGCAATCCATCCGGACATCCATTCTGCTTCAGCATATTCAGGACCATTTTTCATTGAATGATTGCTGGCAATTTTGTAAGCAATTGCATATTTTTTTTTATAAATTAAAGTTCTTGATATAATTTCTCTTTCAAACCACCATTTATCGGGTCTTACTAAAAACTTTGGATCGTTTTTAATTTTTAGTAATATTTCCAAAGAAGAGTCAACACGGCCTCTCTTTCTTCTCCACTTTAGCCGATCGTATAGTAAACCTGGATCTTTTTTAAGTTTACTAGGCACTTTACTAATAGCGTTATCTACACCATAAGATTTGCTCATTAGTAATAATCTTGCGTTATATAAAGCTTGATAATCTTTTGGCAAGTATCTGAGCATTCTTTTTAAATCCCAATATTTATTTTCCCAAGCTAACCAATCTGCCCTTTTGATATGATCTTCGGTATTTAAATATTTTTTTAATTTTTTTCTTAAATATTTAAGATCTCTTTTTGATAACTTGGCATTAATCCAACCATTTTTTATTAAAGGTATTCCTTTTTCACGATTGCCTTTTGATAAATAGCTTTGACCTAACATTAATTTTCCATATCCGCTGAAAGGGTCTTTTTCATCAAATAATTTTATTACCCTATTATCAGAAATTGTTTTTGTATTAATTTTATGTTCTGATAAATACCTGAGTCTGTTTATTCTTGGATAATTTGGATTTAGGTTAATAAAATTTATGTAATCATAGAAATTTGCTTGATTATTGGATTCTAATAAGTAAAGCCATTTAACCAATCTATAAATTGATCTATTTTTAGCGTCACTTGCCAAGTTTATTGCCCTGGTCCATCTTTTTTTATCTATTTCAGAAAATATCTTTTTAGCTAATTTAAAATCATTTTTAGAAAAATACTTAGATTTAATAGCAACCTTTCTTTTTTGCTCCTGATATGTAATTGGTTTTTTTCTAGGAATAATTAATTCTTTATCCTCAATTTTTGCAATAATTTTTACCTTCTCACTTTCTTTTCTTTTTTCCACAAATTTGGGCTTTTCTATTATTTGATCTTCAGGTTTTTTTTTAGGTAATAAATATTTTGTTTTCTTAGCTTCCAACTTTATGAGATCGCTGTTTATTGGCTTAATTTTTGGTAGAAGCATTTTTTTTAATAATCTTTCATCAATTTTAGGCTTGGAATCAATTTGAGAAATTTCTTCTTTTTGTAATTTATCGTCCTCAGGCTGAGTCTTTGGTAATACTATTTCTTTTTTTGTAATTTCTTCAATTTTTGGCTCTGGTTTTGGAATAATTATTTCCTCAGCAAGCAAATTTTCTAATAAAAATAACGCAATTATAAAAATTATTAAATTATTTATCGAAAATTTGCTCATATAAATTTAGATGATTTGATTCAGTAAATTATGTTATAAAGATTTATGTTTAAAGGATCAATTGTAGCAATAATTACACCTTTCAAAAATGCTAAATTGGACGAAGATACCTATATATCTTTAATTCATTATCATCTTAAAAATGGCACCTCTGGTATCGTGCCAGCTGGAACAACAGGAGAGTCCCCAACTTTAAATCACGAAGAACATATTAGAGTGATTGAATTATGTGTAAGAGAGTGCAAAGGAAAGATCCCTGTGATTGCTGGCACTGGTTCAAATTCAACAAAAGAAGCAATATCGCTAACTAGATATGCAGAAAAAGTAGGAGCAAATGCTGCTTTAGTTGTAACACCCTATTATAACAAACCTACACAAGAAGGCTTGTATCATCATTATAAATCTATAAATGACGAAACTGATATCCCTATAATTATATACAACATACCATCAAGGTCAGCTGTTGATATGTCGGTTGATACTATGGCAAGACTTTTTGAATTAAAAAATATTATCGGGGTAAAAGATGCAACTGCAAATTTAGAGCGCGTTAACGAACAAAAGAAAAAAATTGGAAATGATTTTATTCAACTTTCAGGAGAGGATGGCACAGCATTAGAATTTAATTTGAGAGGGGGAAAAGGGTGCATTTCAGTAACCGCAAATGTTGCGCCTAAACTTTGTTCAGAATTTCAAGAAGCATCTTTGGCTAAAAATAATAATAATCTTTTATCAAGAGCAAAGGAAATTAATGACCAATTAATGCCCCTTCATAAGTCTCTTTTTATCGAAAGCAATCCTAGTCCAGTTAAATATGCAGCAAATCTATTAAAACTTTGCTCAGACGAAGTTAGACTTCCTCTAGTAGGAGTGACTGCAGAAACAAAGGAAAAAGTTAAATCTGCAATGCAACAAGCAAATTTAATTTAATTCATGAGGGATAAAACCAATAAAGGTTTAAAAGTTATTTGTTTAAATAGAAAAGCAAGGTTTAATTATTTTATTAATGAAGTTTTAGAGGCAGGGATTGTCTTAAAAGGATCTGAGGTTAAATCAATAAGAAAAGGCAAAGTTAATATATCAGATTCATATGCAGTAGACAAAGGAGGGGAGATTATTTTAATTAATTCTCACATCTCTTCATATAAAGAATCTAGCTACAATGATCATCGTCCAACCAATGATAGAAAGCTTTTATTAAATAAAAGAGAAATAAATAAATTAATTGGAAAAATTAATAGGGAAGGCTTTACAATTGTTCCTACAAAAATGTATTTTAAAAGTGGAAAAGTAAAAATTGAAATTGCAATTGCAAAGGGTAAAAAGCACTATGATAAAAGACAAGTTAAAAAACAGAGAGATTGGAATAGAGAGAGATCTAGATTTTTTAGAAAAACAAGTTGATTTAAAATGATTTTTCTTGGATTGGGATCAAATTTACCATCCAAATATGGAGATAAATTTGCAAATATAAATCTGGCAATTTCTTTTCTTAAAGCTTGTGGAATCAAGGTAATTAAAAGATCTAGTTTTTACAAAACTCCCTCTTACCCGGACAGAGAAAACCCAAAGTTTATTAATGTTGTTATTTTAGTTGAGACTAATTTGCCACCAGTTGATTTAATGTCAGTTCTAGTTTTTATAGAAGAAAAGTTAGAAAGAAAAAGATTTAAAAAAAACGATCCAAGGTCATGTGACATTGATATCATTGATTATAATAACCAAATATTGAATCTAAAATACAATAATTCTGATCTTACGTTACCACACAAAGAACTCACATCAAGAAATTTTGTTTTATTCCCTTTGCAAGAAATATCACCAAAATGGAAACATCCCAAAACAAAAGAGACTATTAATTATTTAATACAAAAACTTAATGAGGAAGATAAGAACTCTATATTAAAGATGAATAAAAATTGATATAATAATAAAATGATTAACCAGGAAGATTTGATTAACAAAGTAAAGGCCTATGATAAATTTTTAAATCCAGATACTCTATCAAAAGCATATAATTTTGCTTTAAAGGCTCATGCAAACCAACGGAGAATTTCTGGTGATCCTTTCTTAATACATCCCGTTGCTGTTGCAAATATATTGACCGATCTAAAACTGGATAGCGCAACCATCGCTACAGGACTTCTCCATGATACAATTGAGGATACTAAAGCTACCTACAAAACTGTTAAGGATGAATTTGGTAAAGAAGTGGCAGATTTGGTTGAGGGAGTCACTAAGATTTCTGCGCTTGAAGATAAGGCTAAAAAAAATTCTAAAGCAGAAAATTTTAGAAAATTAATATTAGCAACTTCCAAAGATATTAGAGTTTTGCTAGTTAAAATCGCTGATCGATTACACAATATGAGAACTATTGAAGAATTTAGAAATATCGAAAAAAGGAAACAAATTGCAAGGGAGACTATGGAAATTTATGCTCCATTAACAGATAGAATGGGAATGAACAGAATTAGAGATGAATTGGAAGACATTTCGTTTAAAGTATTAAATCCAGAAGCAAGAGAATTAATAACTAAAAGATTAAATGTTAAAGAAGAAAACAGAAAAGATACATTTAAAAAAATTTCAGGAGAATTTATTAGTGTATTAAAAGGAAATGATATTAATGTAAAAATAACTGGAAGAGAAAAAACACCATTTTCAATTTGGAGAAAGATTCAAAAAAAAAGAACTTCTTTAGAGCAGATTTCTGACATCGTTGGTTTTAGAGTAATAGTGAATAGTATTTCAGAATGCTACAAAACTTTAGGTATTTTCCATACCAGGTGGCAAACAATTCCTGGTAAATTTAAAGATTATATTTCTACTCCTAAGATAAACAATTACAAATCTATACATACTGCAATTATTGGTCCAGAAAAACAACGTGTCGAAATTCAGATCAGAACTAAGTATATGCATGAATTTGCTCAAAGAGGGATAGCATCTCATTGGAAATATAAATCTTCAGAAAAGTTTAGTTTGTCAGTATGGAAAGAATATGATTGGTTGGTTGATTTAGTTGAAATTGTTGATAAAGGAGCAAGTCCAGAACATTATTACGAATATACAAAACTACAAATGTTTCAGGACAACGTATTTTGTTTTACTCCAGGGGGATCAGTAATTAAACTTCCCAAAGATGCAACCCCAATTGATTTTGCTTATGCCGTACATACACAAATTGGTGACACCGCTATTAGATGCGAAGTAAACGGTAAGGAGAGCCCATTACAAAGCCTATTGCATAATGGAGATATGATAAAAATTATTACTTCTAACAAGATGTCCCCATCTTTACATTGGTTAAGCTCTGCAAAAACAGGAAAAGCCCGAGCAGCTATAAGAAGATATTGGTATGATAAAGAACCAAAGAAAGAAATAAACAAAAAATACAATACTGCTTTATGGATATCATTACCAGATTCCCCAGGAAAATTAGGAGAAGTTACTTCGTTAATTGGTATTAATAAAGGAAATATAACTAGCGTTGAATTGACAGAAAAAAAAGAAGATCACATAAACTTTATGTTTGACATACAAATAGAAGATTTAAAAAACTTTACAAAACTTATAAGCGAGTTAAAACAAAAAGAATTTAAATTTAGAATTATAAGACATAAAAAAAAACATGCTCTCTTACAAAGATTCTTTAAACGTTTTAAAAAAAACTAGAGCATTATTAGAAGGTCACTTTCTTCTTACTTCAGGCTTGCATAGCAATAGGTATGTCCAATGTGCAAAACTTCTAAGTGATCCCAATGGTGCATCTAAAATATGTAGTTCTTTAGCAGAAAAAATATTAAAATCCTTCCCTTCAGTTGATTTGATTCTGTCCCCAGCTTTAGGCGGCATAATAATAGGCTATGAAATAGGAAGAAGATTAAACAAAAAGTCAATATTTTCTGAAAGAGTTGAAGGCAAATTTCAATTAAGAAGAGGTTTTTCAATAAAAAAAGATACAAAAGTATTAATTGTGGAGGATGTAATAACAACTGGCAAATCCATTTTGGAATGTGCAAAATTAGTTAAAAAAGCAAATGCAATAAATTTGGGATTTGCATGTATTATTAACAGATCAAATAAAAAAAGCTTATTAATCAAAAAAAAAAAAATAATTTCACAAATAAAAATTTCAATTCCAGTTTACAAAAAAAATGCTCTACCTCCCTATTTAAAAAGAATACCTCTAACTAAACAAGGTAGCCGTTTTCTAAAATAAAAATGATCAGATTAGGCGTCAATATAGATCATGTTGCTACTGTACGTAATGCAAGAGGAGAAAATTACCC
This sequence comes from uncultured Candidatus Pelagibacter sp., assembly GCA_913030805.1. Taxonomy (GTDB): domain Bacteria; phylum Pseudomonadota; class Alphaproteobacteria; order Pelagibacterales; family Pelagibacteraceae; genus AAA240-E13. Next base: position 74,126 of record CAJWDL010000002.1, read on the forward strand.
TGATCCAAATAAAGCCGCTTTAATGGCAAAAAAATCTGGCGCCAGTTCTATTACTATTCACTTAAGAGAAGATAGAAGACATATTACAGATAAAGATTTATTTAAAATCGTAAAATTAAAAAATATCCGAGTTAATTTAGAAATGGCTCCAACAAACAAAATGTTGAAAATTGCTTTAAAAGCAAAACCAAATTTTGTTTGTATAGTTCCGGAAAAAAGAGAAGAGCTTACTACCGAAGGAGGATTAAACCTTGATAAAGACAATTTTAGAATTAAGAAGATAATTTATTGTCTTAAAAAAAAAGGAATACGTACTAGTTTATTTATTGAACCTAGAATTCAGGATGTCGGAAAGGCCAAAAAATTAGGCGCAGATTGCGTCGAATTACATACTGGTAAATTTTGTAATTTATATAATCTAAATAAAATATTTTTTAATGAATTTATCAAAATCAAAAAAGCTGCTAAATTCGCAAATATAATTGGTTTGGAAGTACATGCTGGTCATGCCTTAACCTATCAAACTGCTAAAATGATCAAAAAAATTAAAAATATTAAAGAATTAAATATTGGTCATTTTATAATTAGCGAAGCAATTTTCGTTGGTCTAAAACAAGCTATTTTAAATTTTAAAAATGTTTTAAAATAATGGCTATTTTAGGTACAGGTATAGATATTGTTGAAAATTATAGACTTAAAGAAATATTATTAAAAAAAAAATCTAATTTTAAAAAAAAAATATTCACCTTAAATGAGGTTGCTTATTGTGAAAAGAAATCAAATTCAATAAGTTGTTACGCCAAAAGATTTGCTGCGAAAGAAGCTTTCGTTAAAGCTCTAGGTATTGGTTTTAGAAAAAATATTAATTTTATAAATATTGAGGTAGCAAATAACACTTATGGAAAACCATATATATCTATTAACAAAATAATTGCCAATAAAATTAAAACTCTTTTTAAAGTAAAAAAATTTAATATATTGTTATCTATTTCAGATGAAAAAAAATACTCTATTGCTAGTGTTATAATTACGAAATAATGAAAATAAACAAAAAATTTTTTTATGATAATTTAACAACGATTTTTTATGCTTTGATTATTGCGATAATTATAAGATCTCTTTTATTTCAACCATTTTACATACCATCATCTTCCATGGAACCTACATTACTGGTTGGTGACAGGCTTTTTGTTTCTAAATATACATATGGCTATAGCAAACATTCATTTCCATTTAGCCCAAAAATTTCAAACAGTAGATTTTTTTTTAAAGAACCAGAGCGGGGAGATGTTGTCGTCTTTAAAACACCAGTTGACAATAGAACTGATTATATAAAAAGATTGATCGGATTACCTGGGGATGAAATTCAGTTCATTGATGGTGATTTATATTTGAATAATAATCAAGTACTAAAGACAAAAAAAAATATTAAGGATTTAAAAATTTATTGTGGAAAACAAATAATAAATGCTATTGCATTCAATGAGAAACTACCAAATGGCCATTCATATATTGCCGTTTATAAAAAAGAAGGTAGTTTTAAAAACTCAGACAAATACATTGTTCCAAGGAATCATTACTTTTTTTTGGGAGATAATAGAGATTGTTCAAAGGATAGCAGATATCTAAACAGCGTGGGTTATGTTAGTAAATTAAATTTAGTAGGCAAGGCAAGAATCATTTTTTTTTCGACTAATAAAAAAAAGGGAAATATTTTTCAAATATGGAAATGGTTTAAAATTATCCAATGGAATAGGTTTTTTAATATAATCAATTAATAATGCAGAATCAAAAAAAATTGGAAAATAAAATAAAGATTAAATTTAAAAATAAAAAATTATTATCCTTGTCATTGGTACATAAAAGTTTTGATCTTTTGAAGAACAACGAGAAGTTGGAATTTCTTGGAGATAGAGTTTTGGGATTAGTTCTATCAAAAAAATTATTTAATTTATATCCACATGAATCTGAAGGAAGCTTAGATAAGAAATTTGCTTCAGTAGTAAATCGTAAAATTTGTTTAAGAATTAGTAAAATTTTGGAGTTGGAAAAATTTCTTATTTTAGGAAATACTTATAAAAAAAAAATAAAGATAGAGGATAAAATATTAGCAGATGCATGTGAGGCTTTGATTGGTGCTCTATATCTTGATTCTGGTTTTAACATTGTAGAAAATTTTATTCTAAGATTATGGAATGACGAAATTAAAAAAACTGTCAAAATAGAAATAGACTCTAAGACAAAACTGCAGGAATATTCACTTAAATATTTTAAAAAATTACCAACTTACAAAGTATTATTTTGTAAAGGTCCGCAACACAAACCATCTTACAAGGTTTCTGTGAAAATTCATGACTCAAAATCTTTTTATGGAATTGCCAATTCCAAAAATGCTGCAGAGCATAATGCTGCAAGCAATATTATTAAAGATTTAAAAATTAAGTAGATTATGCAGTGGAATGATGAAGGTTATTTGTTATCAAAAAATAATTATTCTGAAAATTCAGTAATTATTGAAGTTTTTACATTGAATCACGGAAAATGCTCAGGAATTGTTTATGGAGGTACATCAAGAAAAATAAAAAACTATTTGCAATTAGGAAATAAAATTTATGTAAATTTAAAAACTAAAAACGAAAACAAATTAGGTTATTTTAAAATTGAAATAATTGATCCAATAAGTCCGTTTTTTTTTGATGATAACAAAAAAATAAATTGTTTATTTTCATCGCTTAATCTTTTAAAAATAGTACTCCCAGAGTTGCAAAGTTATAATTCTATTTATATTTTATTTTCTAATTTTTTAAATGAATTAAAGTTTAGCAATAATTGGATTGTTCATTACATCTTTTGGGAAATGAATCTTCTTAAAAAAATAGGTTTTGATATGAATTTGCCATCTAATTATGTTGAGGCATCTTATAATAAAAAAAAAATAATTACTGTTAATATAGATAATGAAAATATAAATGTTCCAAGTTTTATAGTTGATAAAAAATTTTATAACATTGATACTAAATCAATTTATTATGCTTTAACATTTATTGGTAAATTTCTTAAAAAAAATGTTTTAATACCAAATAATTTAAATTATCCTATATCTAGGATAAAATTAGAAAATTATTTTAGATAATGGAAGAACACAAAAAAAGGTCAATTCTAAAAACTCTTACCTGGCGTATCACCGCTTCACTAGATACATTCGTTATCGCCTGGATAATAACTGGTGATTGGAGAATGGGAGGCTCTATTGCTGGCATTGAAGTGATTACAAAAATGTTTTTTTATTATTTTCATGAAAGAATCTGGAATAAAATCAAGTGGGGTAAGAAAAAGTGGTGGTGGCTATCTTAGCCTTTGGGCAATGTAATCAGCAAAATATGTTACTATTGCACTGGCTCCCGCTCTTTTAAATGACATTAAGCTTTCTTCAATTGCCTTCTCAGATATTATTTTTTTCTTAATACCATTATTAATCAAACTATATTCTCCAGATACCTGATATGCAAATACAGGTATTTTGAAGGTATCACTAAGCAATTTGATTATATCAAGATAAGGCATTCCTGGTTTAACTATAACAAAATCTGCACCTTCATTAATATCAAGAGCAACTTCTCTCAAAGCTTCTTTTTGGTTTAAAAAGTTCATCTGATAATTTTTTTTATCACTTTTTAAGCTTTTTTTTGATCCTATGGCATCTCTAAATGGACCATAAAAATTTGATGCATATTTGACAGCATAAGATAAAATTTGAACTAATTTAAAATTATTCTTATCTAAAGCTTTTCTTATTTTCCCTATCCTTCCATCCATCATGTCAGATGGTGCTATGACATCGCATCCCATTTCAGCTAGCAATAACGCCTGTTTAACTAAAATTTCGACAGTTTCATCATTCTGAACATATCCTTTTTTTAATAAACCATCATGACCATGAGAAGTATAAGGATCCAAAGCTACATCACACATTATTCCAATATCTGATTTAAATTTTTTTTTAATAAGTTTTAAAGCTTTGCATACCAGATTATTTTCATTTAATGCTTCCGATCCATCTTTGTCCTTTTTTACTATTTGAGTATGTGGAAATAGTGCTAAAAGAGGCAATTTAAGTTTAAGTGCTTTCTCAACAACTTTTTCTATTTTATCTATTGAATATCTATATACACCGGGCATAGTAGAAATTTGATTTTTTTGATTTTTACCATCAGTTAGAAATATTGGCCAAATTAAGTCGTTGGATGACAAACTATTTTCACTTACAAGATGTCTAGACCACTCGGTTTTTCTATTTCTTCTTAACCTTGTGTTAGGATACGATCCAATAAGCTTCATTTTTCTAGTTATTAAATTATTATTTTATTATGATTAATGCGACAAAAATAATGTATATTATTATCTTTTATAAGGTATTTAATAAAGTAGCACAATGTATTCAATGGTAGATAAGAAAATAGAGTTCTTTTGACTGCTTGTGTTTTAAATTATTAATTTAATTAAGAATATTCACTTGAAAAAAATACTAATCGCATCCGATCATGCGGGCTATGAGCTTAAGGAGATTATTAAGAAACATCTGTCAAAGAAAGAATTGATGGTTGTTGATTTGGGTCCTTTTAATTTAGTAAAGGTCGATTATCCTGACTACGCCCATAAATTATCTAAAAGAATTAATCTTAATAAAAAATTATCAGGCATTCTCGTTTGTGGATCAGGTATAGGAATGGAAATGACAGCAAATAGATATAATAATGTAAGAGCTGCACTATGCTATAATCAAAAGTCGGCAAAATTAGCAAGATCACATAACAATGCTAATGTTATCACATTTGGCTCAAGATTGACAAAAAAAAATATTGTCCTTAAATGTATAAATATTTTTTTGAATACGAAATTCAAAGGTGGTCGTCATACAAAGAGAATCAATAAAATATAAATCATTATGACTAAATTAAATAAATATATCTCAACCAATTATCAAAATTTTTTTGATAAAAATTTATCGTTAGTTGATCCAGAATTATATAGTTCTATAAAACATGAGTTTGAAAGACAACAGGAGCATATTGAATTAATTGCTTCGGAAAATATTGTTTCCAAAGCTGTATTGGATGCCCAGGGTTCAATTATGACAAATAAATATGCCGAGGGATATCCATCTAAAAGATATTACGGTGGATGTGAATTTGTTGATAAAGCGGAAGATTTGGCTATAGAAAGAGTAAGGAAACTATTTAATTGCAAGTATGCAAACGTGCAGCCTCATTCTGGCGCTCAAGCCAATGGAGCTGTATACCTTGCCCTTTTAAATCCTGGAGACACAATACTTGGTATGAGTTTAAATTCAGGAGGTCATTTAACACATGGAGCTAAAGTTTCTCTTTCAGGCAAATGGTTAAATTCATTTCATTATGAAGTAGACAAAGAAAGCGGACTGATTAACTATAATGAAGTTGAAATAATTGCAAAGCAACATAAACCTAAACTGATTATTGCTGGTGGCAGTGCATATTCTAGAATAATTGACTTTAAAAAATTTCGTGAAATAGCAAACAAAGTGAACGCATATCTTATGGTAGACATGGCTCATTTTGCTGGATTAGTTGCAGGAAAATGTTATCCAAATCCAATTGAACATGCTGATATTGTTACATCAACAACGCACAAAGTATTAAGAGGCGGAAGAGGTGGAATTATTTTAACCAATAGAGAAGATTTGATTAAAAAAGTTAATTCTGCTGTTTTTCCAGGCTATCAAGGTGGACCTTTAATGCACATTATTGCAGCAAAGGCTGTTTGTTTTCATGAAGCTCTGCAAGACAGTTTTAAGATTTATATTAAGTCTGTTATTGAGAATGCAAAAATTTTATCAGAAACGTTAAAAATCAATGGCTTTAAAATATTTTCTGGCGGCACCGATACACACCTAATGTTAGTTGATTTAAGACCATATAATGTTACTGGAAAAGATGCTGAATCAAGTTTGGAAAAAGCAAATATAACGTGTAACAAAAATGGAATTCCTTTTGACACAGAAAAAATGACAATAACTTCTGGAATAAGATTGGGCACACAAGCAGCTACAACAAGGGGTTTTGGTGTAAATGAATTCAGGAAGGTGGGGGAATTAATAACAAAAGTTATAGTTGGTTTGTCAAAAAACCCTAGCGATAATAGAAAAATTGAAAATCAAGTAAAAGAAGAAGTAATCAAACTTTGTTCTTTGTTTCCTATTTATAATCATTTAAAAGATAACTAATTATGCTTTGTCCATTTTGTAAAACTGGCGATACTTCAGTAGTTGACTCAAGACCTACCGAGGATGGTACGGCAATAAGAAGGCGAAGAACATGCGGTTGTGGTGAGAGATTTACAACATTCGAAAGAATTCAATTTAGAGAAATAATGGTCCTAAAAAAAAATGGAAGAAAATCTATTTTTGATAGAGATAAATTATCAAAGTCAATATACATTGCTCTTAAAAAAAGACCTCTAGACACTGATACTGTTGAAAAATTTATATCAAAAATATCAAGAAATTTAGAAGAAATGGGTCAAAGTGAAATAGCATCGAGCATTATAGGAAAAATGGTTATGGATGGTCTTAAAAATCTTGATCCTATTGCATATGTTAGGTTTGCCTCAGTCTACAGAAATTTTAGGGAAGTAAAAGATTTCGAGCAATTTGTGGACAAGCTGGATGTTTCCAAAAAAACACAAAACTAATATAAAACATAAATATTTTATGAAACTTGCTTATAATCAAGCAAGTAAGGTATTAGGAAACACAGGGAGTAACCCTGCTGTTGGCTGTGTAATTGTTAAGAATAATGAATTAGTTAGTTTAGCACATACTAATTTTAATGGTAGACCACATGCTGAAAGAATAGCTTTATCAAATAAAAAAATTAACTTTAAAGGTTCATTGCTATACTCGACCCTTGAACCTTGCAGTCATTATGGAAAAACATCACCATGCACTGATATTATTAAAAAGCGAAGTATCAAAACGGTATATTTTTCTAAATTTGATCCTGATAGGAGAAGTTTTAAAAAAGCAAAAAAAAAATTAAATAAATGTAATATTAAAACGTTCGAAAACATACATAAATATATAGGAGATTGCTTCTATAAAGATTTCAACATCAGGAAAAGGACTAACAATATTTTTATTTCATCAAAATTAGCCACTTCAAAAGATTTATTTATTTCTGAAAAGTATAACAAATGGATAACAAATGTTTATTCAAGAGCTAGGGTCCATTTATTGCGCGCAAATCACGATTCTATTTTAACTACTTCGAGGACAATTTTGAAAGATGATCCAATGTTAAATTGTCGTATTGATGGATTGCAACATTACTCTCCAAAAAGATTTGTCATTGATAAAGATCTAACCATACCTATGACATCAAAAATAATTAGAACAGCTGACAATATATCAACATATCTCTTTTACAATTCAATCGATAATAATAAATTAAATAAATTAAGTCAGGTTAAAGTTAAAACAATAAGAATCGATCTAAAGAATAAGCATTTAGATTTTAATAAAATAATACTTTTTTTAAGAAATAAGGGATTTTATAGAGTCTTTGTGGAAGCAGGAATTAAATTTAATAATTTTTTGCTTGATAATTTGTATATAAATGATTTTTATCATTTTTACTCTGATCAATTATTTGGAAATAGAGGTTTATATAATACAAAAAATTTTTTTAACAAGATGAATAAGATAAAACGAAGCAAAAGAGAAATTGAAATCAATTTATTCCAAGATAAATTACTAAAATATTCATTAAAATAATGTTTACTGGTATAATAAAAAAAAATGGAATTGTTAAAAAAATTATATCTAATAATAAAGAAATTAAGATAGGAGTAAAAAGCAGCTTAAAATTAACAAACAAAGATTTGGGATCGTCGATTAATTGCTCTGGTGTTTGCTTGACTCTTGAAAAAATATACAAGGGATTATATTTTTTTCATTTAAGCAGAGAAACTTTAAGAGTCAGTAATTTTAATAACATCAAATTAAATCAAGTTATAAATCTAGAAAAATCTCTTAAGTTTGGTAATGAAATTTCAGGACATTTTGTTCAAGGACATATAGATACAATTTCAAAACTTAAAAAGAAATGTATATATGGAAAATCTTGGTACTTATATTTTTCAATAAATAAAAGTCTTAAAAAATTTTTAAATTCTAAAAGCGCTGTTGCAATAAATGGAGTCTCGTTAACTATTGCAAAGGTATTCGTAAATAGTTTTTTGGTTGTGGTAATACCTCACACTTTAAAGTTGACAAATTTAAAAAATATTAAAAATAATGATATTGTAAATATAGAAATTGATATCATTGCAAAATATATAAAAAACTTAAAAAAATAAATATGTTTACATCAATTAGCAAAATCATAAAGGACGCAAAAAAAGGTAAAATGTTCATTTTGGTTGATGATATAAATAGAGAAAACGAAGGTGATTTAGTAATTCCTGCTAATAAAGTAAAACATAAAGATATAACTTTTATGGCAAAACATGGAAGGGGCCTTATTTGTCTAGCTCTCGATTCAAAACAAGTTAAAAAATTAAATCTTCAACTTATGTCACCAACCAACCAATCTAGATCTCGAACAGCGTTTACTGTATCTATAGATGCTACAAAAAATATCACCACAGGTATTTCTGCACATGATAGAGCATATACAATAAAATCGGCAATAAAAAAGAACGTGTCCAGAAAAGATATTGTAACACCCGGACATATATTTCCCTTAATATCCAAAGATGGAGGTGTATTAGTTAGAGCTGGTCATACCGAGGCTTCAGTAGATATATCAAGATTGTCAAAAAATTTACCCTCAGCCGTTATTTGCGAAATCATGAATGACGATGGAACAATGGCTAAAGGGAAACAATTAGTAAATTTTGCAAAAAAACACAAGTTGAGTCTTGGAAAAATTGACGACCTTATATCCTATCGATTAAATCAAGAAAAATTAATAAATTTCAAAAAATCTTCAAATATCACTATTAATAAACAAACTTATAAAATTAATATTTTTGAAAATATACTTGATGGCTCAGAACATTTTGCACTAATCAAAGGCAATATAATTAGTAATAAAAGTCCACGAGTGAGGGTTATTTCGTCAAATATAGTAAGAAATTATTTAATGGATAATAAATTGCCAAATTTATTTAATCAAACTATTAACCACTTCAAGAAATATAAAGACTGTGTATTAGTATTTATAAGACATACAAATCTTAAATCTGTTTCGGAAACTCTAAAGGGATATAAGGATAAAAAATATCACAATAAAGGTAATGATAAACTTATTAGAAACTCTGGTATTGGTTCACAAATTATAAAGGCTTTGAACATTAATAAAATGATATTAGTTACCAGATCTAAAAAGAAGGTTGTAGGTTTAGAAGGTTACGGTATAAAAATTACAAAACAAGAAATTATTAAATGAAAAAAAAAATTTGTCTAATCCTTGCAGATTATTATCCAGATATTTCCAATATGTTACTGGAAGGTTCATTTCGAGAATTACAGAGAGCTGAAAAACAAAATATAATTGAGATTGGCGACGACCCAATCCATGTGCCAGGAATTTTTGAAATACCTGTAACAATTTCAAAACTAATAAAAAAATATGACGCTTTTGTAGTCTTAGGCTGTGTTATTAAAGGAAAAACACCACATTTCAATCTGATTTCTAAGGCAGTTATAAACGCAATAATGGATTTGTCTATTAGAAATAAAAAACCAATAGGTAATGGAATTATAACTTGCCTAAATAAAAAACAAGCTGTTGAAAGAGCTGATCCTGATAGAAAAAATAAGGGAGGAGAAGCAGTTACAGCGGTACTAGCCACTTTGGCAAACTTTTGAAAATGCATAAAGAAACGCTTCAAAACCCAAGGGTTATAGTTGTTCAGAAATTATATGCTCAAGAATTTAATAAAGAATGCGAGTTAACATTCCCCAAACATAGATACAAAAAATTTATAAAAGATATTGTCTTAGGCACATTAGAAAGAAAAGAACTAATAAAAGAAACCATACAACGGCATCTTAGTAAAGATTTAAATGAAAAAAGAACAGAAAAATTATTAATTGTTTTGTTACATGCCGCTATATTTGAATTTTTATATCGCCCACAAACTTCTCTAAATATTATAATTAACGAATATTTGCATACTGCTGATTTCTTTTTAGAACAAAGTCAAAAAAAATATTTAAATGCAATATTAGACAAGGTATCAAAAAAGATAAGATCATAAGTGAACGAATTTGCAGTTATAAAAAAATATTTTTCAAATTTGTCAAAAAATAACAAAGGATCTTTTGCTTTGTCTGATGATATATTTTTTGACTACAAAAAAAAAATAGGCATATCCATAGACAGTTTCATTGAAGGAAGACATTTTTTAAATTTTATAAATCCAAATCTTGTAATCAAAAAAGCTTTAAGGGGAGCTATCTCTGATTTAATATGCAAAGGAATAATCCCCAAATATTATTTTATGAGTTGTTCGGGAAATAAGAGGCATCTAACCAAAGTCAATCTTGCTAAAATAAAGTTAGCTTTAAAAGAAGAACAAAAAAAATATAATATTTTCTTGGCAGGCGGAGATACAACTTATTCAAATAAATTGTCAATAACAGTTGCCGTTGTTGGATATTCCAAAAAAAATCCAGTTTTGAGAAGTGGAGCAAAAATAGATGATGATATTTATATAACAAATACAATTGGGGATGCTTTTGTTGGGTTAAAAGTTTTAAAGGGTAGAATTAAACTCAGTAAAAAGAATAGTAATTATTTTATAAGGAAATTTTATCTTCCAACTTTGCCAATAAAATTTTCAAAAAGAATTCACCTTTTTGCAAACTCTGCTATAGATATATCTGATGGCTTTTTTCAAGACTTGCAGCATATATTAGCTAGATCTAATTTATCATCTAGAATATTTAAGAATAAAATTCCTATATCTAATTTTTTAAATTCTTATCTTATTAGAACAAAAAAAAATAAATTACATTTTATCTCTAATGGCGATGACTATCAAATTTTGTTTACAGCAAGTAAAAAAAAAAGACATTTAATAAAAAAAATATCCAAATCTACCTCAACAAAGGTTGAAATAGTAGGGATTGTCAAAAACAAGTCTGTATTTAAGAACGGAAAATTAGCTGATGAAAAGTTTAAATTTCCTAAAAAACTAGGCTATATACATAATTTTTAGTCAACATTTTCGTTGCCTTTGTCTTTATTATTTGGCATCTTCCGTTTTTTAATTTTTAATTATTTTTTTCAAGACTTAGAATATGAACGATTTATCACCAGATTTTATTTTACAGCTTATAATTCTAAGTGGTTTTCTTGCACTTCTTTATGCATATATAACTCGAAAACAAATATTGAATTCTGAATCAGGCAATAAAAAAATGAAAGAAGTATCCGAAGCAATTCAAATTGGAGCAAGGGCTTATTTAAATAGACAATATAAAACAATTTCCATAGTTGGATTAGTTGTTTTAATTATCATCACTTTTGCTTTTAGCATTTTGGTTGGAATTGGATATTTGATTGGTGCCACTTTATCTGGAATTGCTGGTTATGTTGGAATGTTGGTATCAGTTCAAGCAAATGTCAGAACAGCTGAAGCCTCGAAGAAGGGTTTGTCACAGGGTCTATCTATCGCTTTCAAGTCAGGAGCTATCACAGGATTGTTAGTAGCTGGATTGGCATTATTGTCAATTTCTATTTATTATTATATTTTATTATTGCTTGGTGTTGAGGAAAGAGAATTAATTAATGCGTTGATTGCATTGGGATTTGGTGCATCTTTAATTTCAATTTTCGCAAGGTTAGGTGGTGGTATTTTTACAAAAGGTGCAGATGTGGGAGCTGATTTAGTAGGCAAAATAGAAGCAGGCATTCCAGAAGATGATCCTAGAAATCCAGCGGTCATTGCCGATAATGTTGGTGATAATGTTGGAGATTGCGCAGGGATGGCTGCTGATTTATTTGAAACTTACGTAGTTACTATAGTTGCTACAATGGTTTTATCTTCAATTTTCTTTCATGGCAATTCAAACATGATGATTTATCCGTTATCTATAGGTGGTGGGTGTATATTGACTACAATTCTTGGTACTTTTTTTGTTAAATTAGGAAAAAGCAAGAAAATTATGAACGCTCTTTATAAAGGATTTATCGCCACAGCTCTATTGTCATTAATAATTCTTTATCCAATTACTGATTATATAATTGGTCTAAATACAGAATATTTTATCGAAGATAAGATTTTTACTGGAACTGGTTTGTATGTGTGTGGAATAATTGGTTTAATTATAACTGGCTTAATCATATATGTAACAGAATATTATACAGGTACAAATTTCAGACCTGTTCAAAGTATTGCCTCATCGTCAACTACTGGTCATGGCACCAATGTTATCCAGGGACTAGCGGTATCAATGGAAGCTGCTGCTTTACCAGCATTAATTATTGTAGCTGGTATACTGATTACAAATTATATAGCAGGTCTTTTTGGCATAGCAATTGCAGTTACTTCAATGCTTGCTTTAGCTGGCATGGTTGTTGCTTTAGATGCTTACGGTCCAGTGACTGATAACGCTGGTGGGATAGCAGAAATGTCTAATTTGCCAAAAAAAACTAGAAAAACAACTGATGCATTAGACGCGGTTGGTAACACAACTAAAGCAGTAACCAAAGGCTATGCTATAGGATCAGCTGGCTTGGGAGCTTTAGTATTGTTTGCTGCTTACACAGAAGACATTAAATATTTTTCTACAATTCAAAAATCTGCTCTTGAAAATATTAATGTAAATTTTGAACTGTCAAATCCTTTTGTTGTTATAGGTTTATTAGTAGGTGGCATGCTACCTTATTTATTTGGTTCCATGGGAATGCAAGCCGTTGGAAGAGCGGGAGGAGCTGTTGTAATTGAAGTTAGAAGACAATTTAAAAGAATTCCAGGTATTATGAAAAGAAAGGCTAAGCCAGATTATGGAAGACTCGTAGATCTTTTAACTAAAGCTGCAATAAAAGAAATGATTGTGCCATCTCTTCTGCCTGTACTGTCGCCAATAATTCTTTATTTTGTAATATTATCAATCGGTGGTATCGAGGCAGCTTTATCCGCTGTAGGTGCCATGTTACTTGGGGTTATTATTACAGGATTCTTCGTAGCTATTTCAATGACTGCAGGTGGTGGAGCTTGGGATAATGCAAAAAAATATATTGAAGATGGAAATTATGGTGGAAAAGGTTCAGATGCACACAAAGCAGCAGTAACTGGAGACACGGTTGGAGATCCATATAAAGATACCGCTGGACCAGCTATAAATCCAATGATTAAAATAACAAATATTGTAGCTCTTTTATTATTAGCCTTTATTGCAAGCTAATCTTTTCTTCTATTTACGGGTTTATTAATTTTTTGTCTTAGACTGGATAAAAAACTATAAACAAAGTTATTTTCTCGCGCTACTGTATCAGTAGTAGTTTTTGCAAATATGATTTTATTTATTTGGTTTTTATTATAAAAATCTTTTTTTATTAAAATTCCATATTCATCAAATTCCAAAGCCAGAACATTATTTTTAATAGTTATATTTTGACCAAGTTTCAATAATTTTCCCTTAGTTCTAGTTCTTTCAATATAAATCCAAATGGAATTATCAAAAACAGCAACCGTGGATGGAAGGCCAAGAATTTTTTTCACGTCATTTTTATTAGTTTTTTTAACAATTAGATTTTTTTGTTTTATATCCAAAAAGGGTACTCCATGAGTATTAATAACTGGATTTTGATGACAATTTGATAATAATAAAAAAATTAAAATAACAGTAATCTTATGCATTTATTTGAATCTAAAAAAAAAAATATACTTCCTTTATATAATAAAATTGTTTTTTTAACTAGAGAAAGTTTTTTTTATAAAGATTTTAAATTAACTGATTCTTTTTCAAATAGAATTTATCTTATTTTTTTTCATCTTAGTTTTATCCTGATAATTCTTAAAAATAAGGAAAATCAAAAAAATAATCAACAAGATATATTTGATTTTTTCTTTGAACAGATTGAATTGAACTGCAGAGAATTAGGTTATGGCGATGTCACTGTAAATAAAAAGATGAAAAGTTTAATAAAATTATTCTATGTAATTCTAATGAAATGTGAAAATTGGAAACAATTGAAGGTTGACAAGAAAAATAACCTATTATTAAATTTTTTTTCGGATAATTCTAACAAAAAAATTTTAACTAACAAATTAGCAAATTATTTCGATAAATTTGCATTATTTATTGAAGATATGTCTTTAAATTCAATAACAAAAGGTGTATTCAACTTTGTTTATAAGGAATAAATAATCATGGCAGTACCCAAACGGAAAACATCTAAATCAAGAAGAGATAAAAGAAGATCTCATATTAAATTTATATCTAAAAATGTTATTGAGGATAAAAAATCAGGTGAATATAGATTGCCCCATCATGTAGATTTGAAAACTGGATTTTATAAAGGTAGACAGGTTTTCGAGCCAAAAGATTGATTTACCAAATGTAATGAACGATAAAATTATAATTGCAGTTGATGCAATGGGAGGTGAAAATTCTCCTAAAAAGATAGTTGATGGTATTGAATTATCTTTAAAAGAAAGTAATGAAAATTTTTTCAAAATTTACGGTAATAAAGATAAATTAAATTTTTTGGTAAATGAAAAACCTGAAATTAAAAATTATTGCGAAATTATTCATTGCGTTAATCAAATTAAGGATGAAGAAAGTCCTCTAAGCGCAGCCAAAAAAAATAAAAGTACCAGCATGTGGCAATCTATCGAATCTCAAAATAAAGGTAAATCACAAATTACATTGTCAGCCGGAAATACAGGTGCATTGTTAATATTATCTAGATTGATATTGAGTATGATTAATGGAATTGAAAAACCTGCTCTTGCTGGTCTTTGGCCAAATAAAATAGGCACGAATGTTGTGTTAGACTTAGGAGCCAATATTGGCTGTAACGATAAAGATTTAATCGATTTTAGTTCTATGGGAGCAGCTTTATATAAATCTCTATATCCTGAAGATAACCCAAAAATTGCATTATTAAATGTTGGGCTGGAAGAAATAAAAGGACACGAGGAAATTAAGAAAGCTTATCAACAACTTAAAGAATCGACAAAAAAAAATTTTGATTTTCATGGGTATATAGAAGGAAATCATATTATGGATGGTAACGTTAACGTTATTGTTACCGACGGTTTTACTGGCAATATTGCCTTGAAAACAGCTGAAGGAACGGCAAACTTTATTACAAAATATTTAAAGGAGAATTTAAACAAAGGTTTATTAAATAAAATTTCACTCTTATTTTCGTATAATGTTTTAAAAAAATTTAAAGAACAATTAGATCCAAGAAAATATAATGGAGCTATTTTATTGGGATTAAATGGTCCGGTTGTAAAAAGTCATGGCTCAACTGATAGCAGGGGTCTAGCTAACTCTATTAAAATGTGTAATAAAATAGTTAAAGGAAGGTTAATTGAGAAAATTAAAAAATATTTAGGCAATTAACTTTATAATATTCCCATTTATGTTTAAAAAAAATATAAATAGAAAAGTTTTAGCAAATATAATTCATCAAAATATTGGTTTTTCAAAAATTATTTCTGAAAATATAGTAAATGATATTTTTTACATAATAACATCGGGTATTAAAGAAAACAAAAAAGTTAAAATTACTTCATTTGGAACTTTTCAAAAAAGAAGAAAAAATGAGCGGATAGGTCGCAATCCAAAAACCAAAGAAAAAAAAATTATATCCGCAAGAAAAGTTATTACATTTAGAGCTTCCAAGTTGTTTAAAGATAGAATAAATCAAAAAAGTTAGTTCATGGAGAAAAAATCAGAAGCATATAAAACAATCGGTGAAGTTGCTAAAATAGTTGGATTGATTGATAAAAAAAAAGGAACTTTATCTACTCACACAATTAGGTTTTGGGAAAAGAAATTTCATCAAATTAAACCAATAATTTTATCTGGTAGAAGAAGGTATTATAGCAATAAAAAAATTCATATAATCAAATTAATTAAGTTCCTTTTAAAAGATAAAGGCATGACAATTAAAGGGGTAAAAGCGATGTTAAATAATCCAAAATCATTGACGCTTGACGATACAACCAAATATAGTGTAACTAACCAATCTCTTGAGAAAGAGAAAATTAAAGATAAAATAAAAAAAATATCCAAAATTATAGATGAACTTAGAGAATTGAAAAATGGCTAAAAAGTCTTCCATAAAAGTTAGGTTGGTTCCAGAATCGAAGCCAAATAGTCCCTATTTTTATTATGTTAAAAAACCGTCAACGGGTGAAAAAGCAAAAATTAAATTAAAAGCTAAAAAATATAACCCAGCTACACGTAAACATGAAGTTTTTATTGAGAAAAAATTACCCCCACATAGCAAATAATTACTTTTTCTTAAAATTTCTTTTCTCAAAATCAATATAAGCTCCTATTATATTTTTCCAAATCTTATTAGTTATTTTCGGATCTATTTTTCTTGAAATAGATTTCTTTTTAATTAACGTTAATATTTCTTTAATTCTCACTTTATCAATTATCTGACTTTTATATTTTTTTTGTTTTAATACACCATTTACCAAATTCGTCCTTATTTTTATTAGGTTCAATAATTTATCGTCTAACTTATCTATTTTTTGCCTTATTAATTTTAATTTTATATTTTTCATTTAATGATTAAATTATATTTGTTTATATTTATAAATATATATTTTTTAAAAATGCATTTAAATAAAAATCAAAATAATAAATTTATTTCACTTTGGTTATTGTTAATAACTTTTTTAGTAGCATTAATAATTATTGTTGGAGGGTTAACTAGGCTTACAGATTCTGGTTTATCTATAACCAAATGGGATTTGTTTACAGGTATTTTTCCCCCTTTGTCTCTAGATGATTGGAAAAAATCTTTCCTTCTTTATAAAAAAATACCGGAATATAAATTAATAAATCCAACAATGACCCTGGAGCAATATAAAATTATTTATTGGTGGGAATACATTCATAGATTGTTGGGTAGGTTAGTAGGTTTGATTTATATTATACCATTGATTTATTTCACTTTTAAAAAAACGTTAAATAAAAGTTCTTTAATAACTTTTTATTTAATATTTTTTCTTATTTTATTTCAGGGTTTAATAGGATGGTATATGGTTAAGAGTGGGTTATCCGAACGAACCGATGTAAGTCACTATCGTTTAGCCTTACATTTAACTTTGGCTTTTGTTATTTTTGTTTTATTACTTTGGAATTATTTTAAATATAAAGCTTATCAAGATTTAAATTCCTATAGAAAATTGCCTTTCAATTTACCAATATTTTTTATTTGTCTGATTTTTCTGCAAATTATAATTGGAGCTTTTGTGTCAGGCTTAGATGCTGGACAAATCTATCAGTCATGGCCTTTAATGAATAAAAGTTACTTTCCTGATGATTCTAATTTAAAAGATTTATTCTCCCTAAATTCCTTTAATACACCTTCGCTAGTTCAATTTATTCATAGAAATTTGGCATATATAATAATTTTAATATTTATCATCACTGCAACAATAGTATTTAAAAATAAAGATTTTACTTATATGAGAGCAACTATTTTATTAGTTTTTGCTTCGCTATCTCTTCAAATTGTTTTGGGAATATTCACTGTTTTATCAGGTGCACAGGTAATTCTTGCTTCTGTGCACCAAATAGGTTCTATAATTTTAGTTACAACTTCTCTTATTTTAGTTTTTAAAAATTCTAAAAAGAACTAACTGCTTTTAGTTTACGCTTCCAGCAACATCTAATGCTTGTTTTAAATCTGCAATAATGTCATCAGGATGTTCAATCCCTATAGACAATCTTACATAACCAAGTGTTACTCCAGCTGCTAGTAGTTCCTTTTCTGTTAATTGACTATGTGTAGTAGTAGCTGGATGTATAGCTAAACTTCTGGCATCACCAATATTGGCTACGTGATAAAACATTTTTAATGCTTCAATAAACTTTTTACCTGCTTCAACACCACCTTTAACTTCAATGCCAACCAGGCCTCCATTTCCACCTTTAAAGTATTTCTTTGCCCTGTCCCCAATTTCGCCTTTATGCAGAGTAGGGTATATTACTCTTTCAACATTTTTATGCTTTTGCAAAAATTCAACAGCCTTTTCAGCATTTGAACAATGCTGTTTCATTCTTAAAGCAACTGTTTCTAAACCTTGAATAATTCCAAAGGCATTATCCGGTGCTAAAGCAGAACCTAAATCTCTTAATAGCACTACTCTCGCACGCACTGCAAAAGCCACGTTAGCTCCTGTAAGTTCAGGAACAACTTTTCCCCAAACAGCTCCACCGTAACTTGCATCAGGTTCATTAAACAATGGTTGTCTTTTTGGATTAGTTGTCCAATCAAAATTACCTCCATCAACTAAACATCCACCAATAACTGTTCCATGTCCACCAATATATTTTGTCAAAGAATGAACAACTACAGCAGCACCTTGTTCGATCGGTTTGCAAATTATTGGTGATGCGGTGTTATCCATTATTAAAGGTATATTATATTTTCTTCCTATATCAGATACTTCCTCAATAGGAAAAACTCTTAAATATGGATTTGGAAGAGTTTCTGCATAAATAGCTCTAGTTTTATCATCAATTAGTTTTTCAAAGTTTTTTGGATTAACAGGGTCAGCATACCTAACTTCAATACCAAGTTTTTTTAAAGTATGAGTAAATAAATTTACTGTTCCACCATAAAGATCTGTTGAACTAATAAAATTATCTCCTGATTGACAAACATTTGTTATTGAAAATGTAGATGCTGCTTGTCCTGAACCTACTGTAACACAAGCTAAACCTTCTTCTATAGCAGCTAATCTCTTTTCCAAAGCGTCGTTAGTAGGATTCATTATACGCGTGTATATGTTTCCAAACTCTTTTAAGGCAAAAAGGTTGGCCGCGGTATCCGTATCCTTAAATTGATAAGAGGTGGTCCTATATATGGGTACTGCTACTGCAGTAGTAGCAGGATCACTTCTGTATTCACCCCCATGCAACGCTATAGTTTCTGGGTTTTTTATTTCTTTAGTCATTTTTTTTCTCCATTTTTATTGTTCTGAACTTTATTGATTGTTATTACAACCTATCTAGTTCAAAAGTGTTTAATTTATATGCGAGATCATTAATATATTCTAAAGCTATTGTCCTTTAGGAGATATGCGTTATTTTATAACGATTTATATTAAAAATTTGACTTTATCCACAAATATAAGTAACTAAGCCCAGTTCTATGACCGACTTTGTTAAAACTAAGGATATTAAAAATAGTTGGCTGTTAATTGATGCCACTGATGCAATAGTTGGAAGACTAGCTGTATTTATATCCAAAACGATAAGAGGAAAAAATAAATCTACATTTACACCTCATATGGATCATGGTGATTTTTTAATAATTAAGAATGTAGAAAAAATAAAATTTACAGGAAACAAATTTAAAAATAAAAAATATTTTAAACATACAGGTCATCCTGGAGGAATTAAAGAAACAACTCCTGAAAAATTAAGTTCAAAAAAGCCTGAGGAAATATTGAAATTAGCTGTTAAAAGAATGTTGCCCGGTGGACCTCTTGCAAAAAAACAAATGTCCAAATTAAAAATTTATAAGGGAGATAATCATCCTCACGAATCACAAAATCCTAAGGAAATCTTCTTGAATCAAATGAACAAAAAAAATTTACTTAGAAGGTAATAATGGAAGCCAATACAAATCTAGAAAATAAAAATCCAAAAAAAATTAAGCTAGACTTTAAAGAGAGCAAGTATGCAACTGGTCGCAGAAAAAAATCTGTAGCTAGAATTTGGATAAAAAAAGGTACTGGAAAAATTTATGTAAATGGCAAAAATATGCCTGATTATTTCACAAGATTCAATCATCAAACGCTAGTTTCCCAACCTCTCAAGGTTGCAAAAAGATCTGCTGATTTTGATGTTAGATGTCTAGTCAAAGGTGGAGGTTTATCTGGACAAGCTGGAGCAATAATCCATGGCATTTCAAGAGCTTTGTTAAAATATGAACCTGATTTAAAATCTGATCTCAAAAAAGAAAAACTTACCACAAGAGATTCAAGATCTGTGGAAAGAAAAAAATACGGTCATAAAAAAGCTAGGCGAAGTTTTCAGTTTTCTAAAAGGTAATTATATTTATATTACCAACTATTTAGTTTTATTGTTATATTCAAAAGATGAGCAAATATATAAATGTAGCTATTGTTGGGGCAACAGGATACATAGGCCTAGAACTTATTAAACTTCTTATAAAACATCCAAAAGTTAAAATAAAAAATATTTGTGCTCAAAACTCTATTGGTAAGTCAATGTATAAATTTGACCCTTCGTTAAAGAAAAAATCATTACCTAAGATTACTAATTTAGCTAGCGTAAATTTTGATAATATAGATATATTATTTACTGCACTTCCAAATGGTGAAGCACAAAAAATTTCTAAAAAATTAACTCCAAAAAATAAATTAATTGATT
The DNA here is from genome assembly GCA_913030805.1 of uncultured Candidatus Pelagibacter sp. Taxonomy (GTDB): domain Bacteria; phylum Pseudomonadota; class Alphaproteobacteria; order Pelagibacterales; family Pelagibacteraceae; genus AAA240-E13. The sequence goes on from CAJWDL010000002.1 coordinate 94,779, forward strand.
TATCAGCAGACTTTAGAATAGAAAAACCCAGGTACTATAAAAAATGGTACAATGCGACTCATAAATCTAAAAATTTAATTAAACATTCTATTTATTCAATTCCAGAATTGATAGATATAAAATTAGACAAATATAAAATTATATCTTGTCCGGGTTGCTATCCTACTTCAATCCAGCTACCCTTAATTCCTATTATTAAAAAAAGACTTATAAATACCAGCAATATAATAATAGATTCAAAATCTGGGTACTCAGGAGCTGGTAAAAATTTATTTAAAAAATTTAAATTTAAAAATATTTACGATTCAATCTCAGCCTATGGTATTTCTTCACATAGACATTTAGCTGAAATAGACCAACAGTTAAAAAAAATATCTAAAAGTAAAATTGAGGTTCAGTTTACACCCCATTTATCACCCATGTTTAGAGGTATTCTTTCTACTATTTACGTAAACTTGAACAAAAATGTAACCGCAAGAAAAATTTATAAATATTTAAAAAAATATTATAAAAATAAACATTTTATAAAATTTGCAAAATTTAATACTCCAATAGGAACTGGAGATATAATGCATAGCAATTTTTGTAAAATATCTGTCTGCAATGATAGAATTAAGAATAAAGCGATAATTTTGAGTACAATTGATAATTTAATAAAGGGTGGTGCGGGTCAAGCAATACAAAATATGAACTTATTATATGGATTTAAAGAACAGATGGGTTTTAAATGAGAAATTATTTCATAATTTTTATTTTTATCTTTACTATTAATTGTTCATTTAATGAAAAAAGATCCAATCTTACTGACAACAATATGTCGCATAATAAAATAAATTACTCTAAAGAATATTCTTTCGAAGAATATGTAAATTTGTTATCAAATAATAATAAATCTAAGAGCTATCCAGATATAAATAATATCCCGGATTAAATGTTATGAAAAAAAAAATTAATATAGCTGTAGTTGGCTTAGGAAATATTGGAAGTTATTTTTGCAATGAAATTATAAAAAAAAAAAAAGATATTTTACTTAAAACAGGAAAAAATTTAAATTTATTATATGTTTCTGCGAAAAGTAAAAATAAAAAAAGACCATTTAAATTCAAAAACAAGCAATGGATTCATAAACCCTTAAATATTGCAAATAATCCTAAGGTAGATATTGTTGTTGAGTTAATTGGTGGATCAGATGGTTTGGCAAAAAAAGTTGTTATTTCTGCTCTCAAGAACAAAAAACACGTGATTACAGCTAATAAAGCGTTGATAGCAAAACATGGAAACTATATTTCACATTTAGCCGAGAAAAATAAAGTTAATTTTGAATACGAGGCTTCAGTTGCATCAGGAATTCCAATAATTAGATGTATTAAGGAAGGGTTAATTTCAAACAAAATATCTAAATTAATAGGTATTTTAAACGGCACTTCAAACTATATTTTATCCAGAATGGAAGAAACTGGAAAAAATTTTAACGAAATATTAAAAGAAGCAAAAAAATTTGGCTATGCTGAAAGTAATCCAAAATCTGATTTAAATGGTGATGATGTAGGTTCTAAGATTAAAATATTGTCCTCTTTATGTTTTGATACACTAATCTCAAGAAATAATATTTTAATTGACGGAATTTATAACATTGAAAACAAAGATATCATCAACGCAAAAAAATTAGGTTATAGAATAAAATTATTGGGAATTACTGAAATGATAAACAAAAATATTTTTGAAAGAGTTCATCCTTGTTTGGTTGATGTCAATTCTTATATTGGAAATATAAATGGTGTATTTAATGCTTCGATCATCAATAGTTCTCCAGTTGGACAAACTATTATGCAGGGTAAGGGTGCTGGTCCAGGCCCCACTTCTTCAGCTTTAATGTCAGATTTATATTCTATATTAAGAGGAAATATAAAGTATCCTTTTATTACTCCATATAAAATGCGCAAAAAAATCAAACAATTCAATTATTCTAATTATTCCTATTCTTGTTATTTAAGATTTGAAGTTAAAGATAAACCAGGCGTTTTATCGAGCATTACTAAAAATTTGGGTGAAAGTAAGATTTCAATAGAAAAATTAATGCAAATTCCAAATAAAAATAAACGCACTGCCTCAATAAATATAATAACTCATAAAACTGTAGAAAGAAGAGTAGCTAATTGTTTACGCAAATTAAAGAAAAATAAACATATAATCAATTCGCCAACTTTCATAAGAGTTGGGGATATCAATGGTAATTGATAAAAAATATTTAGATCCATTCATACTTGCCACGGAAAGAGCTGCCTATGGCGCATCCCTATTTAAAGGCAAGGGAGATAAAATTGCCGCTGATCAATCTGCTGTTGATGAAATGAGAAATCAGTTAAACAAAATTAATATGAAAGGCACTATAGTAATTGGAGAAGGTGAATTAGATGAAGCTCCAATGCTATATATTGGGGAGGAAGTTGGTAATAAATTTGGTGAAGAACTAGACATTGCCGTAGATCCTTTGGAAGGTACTAATTTTGCAGCTAAAAATTTGCCAAATGCATTATCAGTTCTTGCTGTTACGAAAAAAGGTAATTTACTTCATGCCCCAGATATCTACATGGAAAAAATAGCTATTGGAGCCGGTTTTCCTGATAATTTGGTTGATCTTGATTTTGATGTGCAGAAAAATATTGAAAGACTGGCAAATGCTAAAAGAATTTCTCCTAAAAAAATAACGGCCTGCGTACTTAAACGACCAAGACATGATCAAATTGTTAATTCTTTAAATTCATTAGGTGTTAAAATTAATTTTATTACTGATGGTGATGTCTCAGGAGTTATTTCAGTTGCAGATCCAAAATCTAATATAGACATATATTTTGGAATAGGTGGAGGCCCCGAGGGTGTTCTTGCTGCCGCTGCACTAAGTTGTTTAGATTGTCAAATGCAAACTAGATTATCATTTCAAAATGAAGATGAAAAAAATAGAAGTAGAAATATGGGTATTAAAGACCTAAATCAAAAATATAATATCAACGACATGGTCAAAGGGGATGTTATATTTTGTGCCACAGGTGTTACAGATGGAGACTTAGTTAAAGGAATAAAGGATCAAGGTGATGCATTTCAAGCGGAAACATATGTTTTGCACAAGAGCTCAAATACAAATAAAATAATCAAAAACAACATTAAAAAATGAATTATAAATCAGTTACGGGAAAAAACTGGTTATTAAAACAATATAATGAAAACTACGCAAAAAAAATACACGAAGCATTTCATTTTAGTGAAATATTATCTAAAATTATTTCAATACGAAAAATTAAATTAGATCAAATAGAAAATTTCATTAATCCTACAATTAAAAAAAACATTCCAAATCCTGATTCAATTAAAGACATGGATATTGCTACAAAAGCAACAATTTTACATATACAAAAAAAAAATATTATTGGAATATTCGGGGATTATGATGTTGATGGAGCAACTTCAGTAGCTATTTTGGCAAAATATTTTAAACAAATACATCAACCTTTTGAATTTTTAATTCCTAACAGAATTAAAGATGGTTACGGACCCAATAAAAAAGGATTTGATTTCTTAATCAACAAGGGTTCAAAATTAATTATCACCGTTGATTGTGGCATTTCCTCCCATAAGGCTATTCTACATGCAAAAAATAAAAGTATAGAAACTTTAGTTATTGATCATCACCAAGGTGATGTGAAACTTCCTGAAGCAACCGCCATTGTAAATCCCAATCGAATCAATGATGAGTCTAAACTATCATATCTTTGTGCAGCAGGAGTTTGTTTTATGTTTTTGGTATCATTGAGTAACAAATTACGTAGTTTAGATTGGTTCAAACTTAATAATATTGATGAACCCAATATTTTAAATTTTTTGGATCTAGTTAGTTTGGGAACAATTTGTGATGTTGTTCCCATTGTCGAGTTAAATAGAGCAATTGTTAAACAAGGTTTAAAAGTTTTTGGTAGACGAAAAAATATTGGCTTAAAAACTCTATACGATAATAGTAACATAAACATCCAACCTAACATCTATCACTTAGGTTATATAATAGGTCCGAAAATTAACGCAGGAGGAAGAGTTGGTAAATCATCTCTTGCAGCTGAAATATTAATTTCTGAAAATCAAGATAGGGTTGACTACCTAGCAAAAGAGTTAAATGACTTCAATGAATTTAGAAAAAAAATTGAACTTGAGCTTTTTCGAAAAATTGAAAATGAGACAAAGGATATAAAAGACCCTATTTTATTCTTTCAAGGGAAAGATTTTCATGAAGGAATAATAGGAATAACCGCATCAAAAATTAAGGATAAATACAATAAACCTTGTGTAATTATTTCGATTAATGGAAATATTGCAAAAGGTTCCGCAAGGTCTGTCTTTGGTTTTGACATTGGAGCCATTATTATTTCGGCCGTTCAGAATAAAATCTTAATCAATGGAGGAGGGCATAAAATGGCAGGAGGATTTTCAATCAATATTGAGAAGATTGAGGTATTTAAAGAATTTTTAATTAAAAAATATAATAGTTTAATTGTCGATAAAGGTAGTTATAAAACTTTGTATTTAGATTCTATAATTTTGCCAACTGCATTAAACGTTGAATTTTACAATGATATTAATGTTCTATCTCCTTTTGGCACAGGAAATCCTGAGCCAAAATTTTTAATTGAAGATCTAAAATTAGCCAATTCTAAGGTTGTTGGTGACCGACATATCAAGGCGATTTTTTATAATAAAAGTAATGATGTTGTAAAAGCTATTGCGTTTAATTCGGTTGGTACTGTGCTAGAATCTTTTTTGGATAAAAATAATAAAAGTTTTATGAATATTGCAGGCACATTAACATCTAATAATTGGAATGGAAAAAATAATATTGAGTTTGTAATTAATGATATTTCTGTTAATACCATATAAATTTTACTATAGGTCCCATCGTCTATCGGTTAGGACACATGGTTTTCATCCATGAAAGAGGGGTTCGATTCCCCTTGGGACCGCCAAATAAAAAAAATATTTAAAATTGAAAACATTAATAATAAGAACTGATAAAGTAGGTGATATATATTTTACCCTGCCATATATAAATTCTATAAGAAAAGCTTATGGCAAAGAGAACCTGGACTTATTAATTGCTGAAAATATTTATGATCATTTTGCTGAAAAGAACTACCTATATAATAACATTTATGCTTTTCCAAAAAAAGGAATAATAAAAAAAATTCTTTTAATTATCAAATTAAGATCAAATAATTACAAGCATATTTTGGTCTTTGATGGTAAGGATAGGTCGTTAATTTTTTCATATTTGTTAAAAGCCTCAAAGAAAATCTTTTTTTATAATAAAAAAAAAATTAATTCACTTTTAAAAATATTTTTTTTAAATAAAAAGAAACATATATTTGTAGAAGATAATAAAAAAGAAACATTGAACGATCTCTTTGCTAAAATGTTAAGCCATTTGAAATTTAACAATAAAACTATAGATTTTAAATTTATTAACTTTTGCAATTTATCAAGTATAAATTTTCCAGATATTTTACGTGAAAGATTTAAAAAATATACCTTATTTCATTTGGATGAAAGGTGGTTTTCAAAATATTATATTAAAAAATTTTATGATATAAACTTAACAACAAATGATTTTATAGCTTTTATAAACACCTTTTTTAAAATCCATAAACATAACCTTATAATTACAACAGGTTTTATTAAATTACCTTTTATAAATTTGCTTAAAGATAAAATATTCACATATATCCAATCTAATTTTTATGAATATAACTATAATAATTGTAAAGCAATTCTCGTTGAAAATAGCACATTAAACGAACTAGAAATCATAATAATGAATTCAAAAAATATGATTACCTGTCATACTGGTTTGTCACTGTTGGCAGGAGGATTTAATGTTAACTTAATTGATATAATAGACAAAGAAAACGACAATGAATTTAATTATCAAAGATTAACTTCTCACATAAAAAGATACAGCAAAATATATAGAAAAGAATTTAATGAATTGTATAAAGATATATTATTAAAAATTGATCAATGAAATATTATGTATATATGCTGGTAAACAAAAATAAAAATAAATTATTTTCGTATGTAGGTTATACAAATAATATTGAAAAACGCATTATGCTTCACAATAATTCTAATGGAGCAAAATTCACCATGGGAAGGAAATGGATACTGTGTTACAAAGAAACTTATTTAAGTAAATCAAAAGCAATGTCTAGAGAATATGAATTAAAAAAAGATAGAAAATTTAGAAATTTTCTAAAAGAAAAATTCATGAAGAAGAATAACAATCTACTATACTAAAAAAAATTACACTATGAAAATTTCTATCCTATTACCTTACAAAGAAAATTTTTCACCCACTTACGCTGGTGCTGTATCTTTATTTGTAAAAGATACTGTCAAATTAAGTGAATATAAAAAGAACATTACTGTTTATGGAAATACAAATTTAAAAAATATATTTAAACTTACCTATAAAAATATAGATTTAAAAAAAAATTTAATTCAAAGTGGCAGCAAACTTTATGTAAATGAATTTTTAAATTACGAAAATGAATCACCCTCTGATTTAATAGAGATTCATAATCGACCCAATTATTTTCATTTAATACATAAAAAAATTATTAATCAAAAAATAGTTTTATATTTTCATAACGATCCTCTTACTATGACTGGATCAAAATCTTTAACTGATAGAAAAAAATTATTAAATCATGCGTCAAAAATTATTTTTAATAGCCATTGGTCAAGAAAAAGATTTTTGCAAGGTATTGAAGGAATCCATTTAAATTCGGAAAAAATTTCCGTAATTTGTCAGTCAATTGGTCCAACAAAAGTAAATTTAAATAAGAAAAAAAAATGGATTACTTTTGTTGGTAAATTAAACCGGGCAAAAGGTTATGATTTATTTGGAAATGCTATTTTGAAAATCCTAAAAAAATATAAACAATGGAAAGGAATGGTTATTGGAGATGAGCCCCGAGCAACTCTTATTTTTAAACACAAAAGACTTAATGTAATGGGTTTTACAAATCATAATAGGGTATTAGAAATTTTTAAGAGAACAAGTATTGCAGTAGTTTGTTCAAGATGGAATGAACCATTAGGCAGATCAAGCCTTGAGGCTTCTAGTCGTGGATGCGCAACCATTATTAGCAATAAAGGAGGTCTGCCAGAAACTATTACCCACGGAATCATTTTAAAAAAATTAAGTATTTCCTCTGTTTACAATGCAATTAAAGATTTAATTGAAAATGAAAATAAAAGAAAACTGCTGCAAGATTTATCTATAAAAAATTTTTTTCATACAAATAAATTAAGTTCGAAAAAAATGGACCAATATAGAAGAAATATTTTAAAAACAAGTCCATTAAAAAGAAACTTAACTAATCATATTCCAAAAAGTTTACGTATTTTGCATGTTACTAATTTTAACGAACGTCATGATGGTAGACTTTTTTTTAATACTGGCAGAAGAATTAATAACGGATTCATTAGACTTGGTCATAGCGTTTTAGAATTTAGCGATAGAGATATAGTTAAACACTACAAGAGTTTTAAAGACCACACTGGTTCGAAAGCTTTAAATCGTAAATTGATCAATACCGTTTATAATTACAAACCAGATTTATTGATTTTCGGACATGCTGATCTCGTAAAACCAGAAACTATAGCCTACCTAAAAGAAAATTATAAAGATTTAAAGGTTGCCCAATGGTTTTTAGATCCGCTTATTAAAAACGGACCAGATTATGAAAAGAATAAATCGAGAATTTTAAACAAAATTAAATTTACTGATACAAATTTTTTAACTACTTCACCTGATGTTATAGATTTTTTACCCAAAAACAAATCATGTTTCTTTATACCTAATCCATCAGATCCATCTTTTGAAGTTTTGAATAATTACAAAAATAATCAGTGTTCTATGGACGTTTTTTTTGCTCTAAGTCATGGTGTACATAGGGGTATTTTAAAGAGGGGTAAGCACGATGAACGTGCCGATTTTGTGAATAAACTAATGGAGAAAACACCAAACGTTAAATTTGACTTGTATGGAATAAATAACATCCAACCCATTTGGGCTGATTCATATTTTAAATCAATAGCTAATGCAAAAATGGGAATTAATTTAAGCAGGGGTAATCCAATCAAATATTACAGCAGCGATAGAATTACTCAATTCGTAGGTAATGGTCTTCTTACATTTATTCACGACAAAACTCATTACAATAATTTCTTTTCAGAAGATGAAATTGTATTTTATAATAATGTTTCTAATCTTTCTGAAAAAATCCAAAAATTTGCAAAAGATGATTATTTAAGAAAAAAGATTGCCAAAAAAGGAAAAGCAAAATATATGAAATTTTTTAATTCTACAATAGTGGCCGATTATATAATTAAGAATACTTTTGGTCATAGTTATAAAAAAAACACTTATTTGTGGGAAGATAATAAAAATTAAATCTTTAATTATATTTTAATTTTATTTAGTGCATTATTTTTAAATAAATTTGCTTCTTTAATGTAACGTCTAACCATTTGAGTAGTTTTATGACCTGTCATGGCCATAATACTTCTTTCGTCTGCGCCAGATTCAGCAGTGACTGTTGCAAAACCTGATCTTAAACTATGACCTGAATAATTTTTGTTTTCTATGCCAGCAATATCTAGATAATATTTTATCAATAATGCAACTGATTGATCTGTTAAGCGATTTTCGCTCAGTTTAAAACTTTTGGAAAAACGTCTAAATATTGGACCAGTTTTAATATTTGATAACTCAAGCCATTTTTTTAAATGCAAAACGGGACAGTAGTTTTGATTGGAAAAGTAGGGGAGGCCTTTTACCATTCCTTCACCAAATTGGTCTGTTTTTGACCTTCTAATGACGATTTTGACCCCTTCTTGTACTATTTCTATATCATTATAATTAATTGACACCAGTTCAGTTCTTCTAAAGCCACCTCCAAATCCAATAAGAATTAAGGTTTTATCTCTAATTTTTTTGATTTCTTTAGTCTTTTCATTATCTATTACATTAATAATTGTTTTTAACTCATTGATTAATATTGGTTTTTTACCTTGCTGAAAACTTCCCATTTTACGCTTAATACCCATTAAATTTTCAATAATTATAGGGTGTTTAGCATCAAGATAGTGGCCTTTGAGTTTATGAATAACGCCTATTGATACCAATCTTCGTCTTAAAGTGCTAATTTTAGTACCCTTTGAAGATAGGAAAGTTAAATATAAAGCAACTATTTTTGATTCAGTGGGAAGAGGTTTAAGGCTATTTTTCGCACAAAAAGCTGAAAAATCATTAAAATCAGATCTATATGCACGAATAGTATTACTTGCCTTAGAACTTTTAAGATTGTTTAAAGTTTGGTTCTGCAAAGCTTTAATATCAGTTATAAGTTCATTCATGTTTTTTATTACTATTGATAACCTTTAATTATCGTTAGTAATATATTAAGTGATTTTAGAAGTCAATAACTATAATTTAAAAACATGATTAGAGATTTAGTTCAATCTGACAGGCAAAATTGGGAAAAATTGTATATTGATTATGCTGAGTTTTACAAAGTTCCTATGAATAATGAAATTTTGGATACTGTTTGGAGTTGGTTGTTTGATAAAAAACATGTTGTTAATGGACTTTGTTATGAAACAGAAGGTAAAATCGTTGGAATTGCTCATTATAGAACCATGCCAAGGCCATTAAATGATAAATATATAGGTTTTCTTGACGATTTGTTTGTGAACCCAAATTTTAGAGGAAAAAAAATAGGACAAAAACTGATAATGGCTTTAAAAGACATAGCAAAATCTAATGATTGGCAAGTAATAAGTTGGATTACCCACTCTTCTAATGATACTGCAAAAAAATTATATGCTAAATTAGCCATTAATACAGAATTTGATCTATATGAACTTAAAAGGAACTAAATTTCAGGTAAAAGTGTGGAAATACCTTAAAACTATACCAAAAGGCAAGGTAAAAACCTATAAACAGGTCGCTATAGGCATAAATAAGCCTAAAGCAGCACGTGCTGTGGCCAATGCCTGCGCTAAGAACCCATATGCCCCTAAAGTACCATGTCATAGGGTCATTAGGTCTGATGGTACCTTAGGTGGCTTCTCCAGCCCTGGAGGAACGAAAACCAAGAAAAAACTGCTAAAAAAAGAAGGTTTTTTGCTTTAAAAACTAGCATTATCAACGTTTTTTGCATCATATTCAATATTTTCTTCTCTAATACTAGTTACACCCTTCAGTTGTACCATTTATCCTAAAATCTCAATATATAACCCTTCTATGCGCCTTTAAACGCTATATTCCTAGATTACAAGGCTCACTAATTCACATATATTTTGTGCTATTTAATCGACCTCTTCTCTTCAATTACCTTTACTGACTTATTAATTAATTCTTTTCTTAGATCTCTAATTTATGGCCATTTAACTTGTTTATTTCATTAATTCTTATTTATTCTAGTGCATCTCATTATTTATTAATTTTCACACTATATTTAACATGTGCTCTTATTTATGCCTATTTTGCTCGTATATTTCTATAATATTTATGTTTTGCTCTAACAGACTGTTTTATATATTCTAATTTCTACTATATTATATATTACTTTAAGTATTGATAAATATTCATTAAATTCAATAACTTAAATACATATATTAAAGTAGAATATTATAATATAGTAAATAAATACTAACTAGATATAAACCTCTCCCTAAATGAAATATAGACACCAGATAATACAATAATAGCTAAACCTATCCACGTCCAAAAGTCTGGAAAATCAGAAAAGAAATAATAACCAATTGAAACGTTTGTAATAATTTCAAAGTAACTAAATGGGGCTAATTTTGATGCATCAGCGTATTTTAAAGATGCACATAAACCTATGAAGAACATTAATATCCATTGACCAGAAGTAGGTACTACCCAAGTAAAAGGCATGTACAAAGTTAAGATAAAGGCTCCTACTACACCGGTAATCAGTAATGTTAATAAAGGAGTATCTACTGTGTGAAGTTTTCTCGTAACAATAATATATGTTCCATAAAAAAAACCTGTTCCCAAAGCTGTTAAAGTAGCAATATTAAAATCCAACAAACCTGGGCGAATAACAATTAAACTACCCAGAAAACCCACAATCACTGCAGACCACCTTCTATAACCAACTCTTTCACCCAAAAAAAATGGCGATAATGCAGTTACAATTAATGGTGCAACAAATGCCAAGGTAAAGATATTATTGAAATTGAATAAAAAAATAAAATGTTTGCAAAAAGCAAGATTAGACCTCGAGTAAACTGTAATTTAGGTTTGGAGGTCCATACTAATTGTTTCCTAAAAAAGAAAAACATAAAAAATAAGACAATTAGCATCGTAAAAAAATATCTTGCCCACACTATTTGCAAAACGGGTAAATCAGAACTAAGATGTTTTGCCATTCCATCCATAACAGGCAAAATAGCCCAAGCTAATAGATTATAAAAAATCGCTTTCACTATTTAGTTAAAATATTTTAGAGCCAAAAACACCACTATAGGAATTGTAATAAAAGATAAAAATGTTGAAAGCACTACTGTGCTGGCAATGCTATCTACGATTTTTCTAGGAGAATAAATTTCTCCAATTAAATATGTTAAAACAGCTGATGGCATGGATGTTTGTATAAACATTACACCCGCCTCTATGCCAGCTAAATTAAACATTCGTACAAACCCAAAACCTACTAATGGACCAATAATAATTCTAACAAATGAAAAAAATAAACTTTCATTAAATGAAAAAATTTTTAGTTTGGAAAGAGCAACACCTAAGGACATAAGTACTAAAAAAATAGTGGAATATGCAATTAAGAATGTTGCATTTTCTATAAACTTTGGTGATGGAATTTTGAAATAAACAAAAAACAAAGAAATAATCAGAGCGTATATTGAAACACAATTTATAAGTGGTTTAAAAGAAAATTTTCTGCTTGCTAAAAGAATATTAAGACTAAAATGAAAAACAACTACCACCGAAGTAACTGCCGCTGCTATTGCTAATCCTAATTTACCATAAGCAAAAAAACAGATTGGCAAACCCATATTTCCTGTGTTTGGAAGAATTAAAGGTGGAAGAAGTCTATATATATCTTTATTAAGAATTTTTAAAACTAGAACACCTATAACCGCGAATAATCCAACGTATAATAGCATGTAGTATAAAAATCTTAAAAATAGATCAAAATCTGCATTTGAGGATGTAAGAGAATAGAAAATAATGCATGGAAGACCAATATTTCCTGATAAATTTGTGATGAATTTAGTGTCAAATTTAGGTTCCTTTTTTCCGTACCAATAGCCAATTCCTATAGTCAAAAATACAGGAAATAGGACCTCGAAAAGCTTTATATATAACTCCATTTAGTCTCAAAAAATAAGAAATATTTATATGTTTATTTTTATTTTTTTTTCTTCTTAATAAAGTGTCTTTTAAAAATGCCTTTTTTTTCTAGTCTTTCTTCGTACAAATTGATTTCCTTTACCAAATGCCTGTCATAAAAATGAATAATAGCAATCAATAAAATAATAAAAACTACAATTAAAATTAGCAATGAAATTTCACTCATTTTATTATGCTAATGACTCCCTTCTATACATTTCTAAATTACTTTCAAATTCGCTTAATCGTTTCCATATACTTCTAAGCTCAGTAATTGTTGTCCAATTGTGTAAGAATAAAGCGAAACCTCCATGAACTCGTGAAAAAGCATTAGAAACCTGCACCATAACCCCAAGTGTGATTAATCCTGTAAATAAACCTGGACCCATTATTAAATATGGTGCAATAATCATAAACTGATCATAAGACGTCATCCATCCATCAAAATAACCGTAATGAAGATAAAGTCTATGATAGTTAAATCTAATACCAGTAAATAATTCCAGTAAAGTTTCTGTTTGAGCATAATTTTTCTTATCATCTTCGCCAAGAACAAGATCCTTTCTAAAGGCAGCCTCTACTCTTTGATTTTTGTATTCTAAACCGGGCAATTTAATTCCAACAAACCAAGATATAACAATTCCACCTAATGAAATGATCAAAGTAAACCAAACTAACGAACCTTCTATATCCTTTAATATTGGAATATCTACTTTAGCACTTAAAGTCCAAAGAATTGGAATAAATGCAATCAATGTCATAAGTGCTCTGATGACTTGAAGACCTAGTGACTCAATTATCCTTGCAAATCTATTGCAATCTTCTTGTATTCTTTGACTAGCTCCTTCTATTTCGCTTTCAACGGCTTGCCACTTAGGAATATAATTAAAGGTCATTGCCTCTCTCCATCTTAATCCGTAAATACGAGTAAACCATCCAGTAAAGATTGCTAAGAAAATGTAAGGAAATGCAATAACCACAAAAGAAAGATCTCCCTCAAAACCATTTAAAATATAATCTAGAGAAATTAACTGACTAAAAAAAAGTTCTATTCCTTCCTGGGGTTTGTCAACATAGTCACCTGCGTTTTGTAAAAGATCATAAAATTTTCCGTACCAGGTATTGATGGCAACAGTCATTTGAACTTGAAACCAAAGTGATGCAATTAAAAGGAACAAGCCACCCCAAGACCATAGTCTCCATTTTTTTTCTAGGAAAAAACTTTTTAACATTTATTTAATGGTCATTAATTTTTAAGAAAGTTATCGGCGTAAGACTTTTTGACTATTTTACTCTTTTGAGGTTCAATTATATGATATTCGATGTTATTTTCTTTAGCGAAATTAATGGCTAATTCTTTGGAATCAAACTCTAGTTTCACTTCACTCATGGTATCAGTTGATGTCTCCCAGCCCATCAAAGGATTTATTCCAGTATCTTGAGTTTCAAATTCTAAAATCCATTTTTTTGCATTTCCTTTACCTGATTGCATTGCAGACTTTGTAGGAATATATATTTTAGCTTTTTTCATAAATTTAATGGTCGGGGCGGCAGGATTTGAACCTGCGACCCTCTGGTCCCAAACCAGATGCGCTACCAGGCTGCGCTACGCCCCGATTGCTTAGTTTTATAGGTTATGCAGGCCTTTTTATCAATTGAAAGATGTTTGAATGTTTCTATTTGTGAATATTTGTAGATCAATTCTCATACCTATCTCATACCTGGTACTTTTTTTTGCACCTAGAATTAATCTTAAATAGTTTATTAAAGCTTATTGTGTACAATTAATTTGATAAGAGAAGCGGTGGAAATTTTTTTAGCGATACCAATCCCAAAGCCGAACGCCACCAGTGCTGCAATTGAAACAGAATATCTCCTTCACGTTTTAATGATGCAATAAAGTAGCTCCTTATTTCAGTGGCCAAATGTTTTTGGAACATTCTCGGCAAACTGAAGTACCACAATGCTGCTTAGTTTATTGAGTAGACCACCAAGACATAAACAGTAAAAATACGATTGCTATCTCCATAATAATATCTCCTTTCTTTTTTTTATATTATTTATTCTATCAAATCAGATGAAATTGGATAGATAATGTTGAGTGTATTAATAAGCGACAATTATTAGAAACAATAGATCCGAATAAAGGAACGGAAAGTGCATTGCTTGAATATCTGTTAAAAAAAGATCAGAATTCTCATTTATTGGTTGGCACTTGGCGAAATGCCGCATGGGCAATTCGATCTTCACTCAAAAGAGCAATCAACTTTATTACTTAATAAATATTGGAAAATACCATCAAAATAAATCAAAGAATCGGTAGTTTTTGAAAGATTTTGATAAAATAATTGAAAAATATATCTCCGATGATAATAAAAACTAAATGATTCTACAATGTAAAAATTGTCTAAAAAGATTTACAGTAAAAGACAGCGATATACCTAGTAGAGGAAGAACTGTCCAATGTGGCAATTGTTCTACACAATGGCTCCAGTTTCCTATTCAATCCGCAGTTACAACTGACAATTTAAACATAGAAAAAAAATCTTCCAAGATTTCTCCTTCGATTGCAGCTGATAATTTAAAAGTAGAGGATGATTCAAGCGAAGACCTATCAAAAGATGAATTCATGGCTTCGGATGGCAAAAATTATAAATTTCTTGGAAGTCAGTGGGCCGAAATGTTACCTTCTGGTAAATTCGGAAGATTGGCTAGAAAAAATATTTCAAAAGAACTAAACAAATTAGCTGGTAGAAAACAGGTTAAAAAAAATAAGACAGTTCAAAAATCAAATCAATCAGTTAATCAATATCAGGAAAAACAAGATAATGGGATGGGAATATTTAGTTTTTTGATGGTTTCTGTTATTTCTGTTGCTGGAATGATATTACTTTTAGATACTTTCAAACATCAATTAATTTCTCTCTTTCCTAATTTAGACAATTACTTAGTTTATATTTTTGAAACCTTAAACAATATTTATATTATTATAAAAGATCTTTTTAATAACTACAAATAAATGATTAGATACATAACCGCTCCTTTTAGATGGTTTTTTAAATTAGAAGCTGCAAGTGGTTTGGTTTTACTTATAGCAGCAACTATTGCTCTGATTCTAAGTAATTCAGATTTGAGTGGACATTACTTTGGTATATTAAAAACTCACATATCGATTGGTACTCAAAATTTTGCTTTAGATTTAAGTGTTCTTCATTGGATTAATGACGTATTGATGTGTGTTTTTTTCTTTGTTGTCACTTTGGAAATTAAAAGAGAATTTATTCATGGTGAGCTTTCAAAACCTAAACAAGCCTCATTACCAATAATCGGTGCTATAGGCGGTATGGCTGTGCCAGCGCTTATTTATGTAATAATCAACTTTGAAACTGGTAATACACTTAAAGGCTGGGCAATACCATCGGCGACTGATATTGCTTTTTCAATTGGCGTATTGTCATTATTAGGCAAGCGAGTTCCAGTTTCTTTAAAAGTTTTTTTATTGGCTTTGGCAATAATTGATGACTTGGGTGCAATTATAATTATAGCCTTCTTTTATTCAACTGAACTTCAATATGTATATTTAATTTTAATGATGGGTTCTTTTTTAACTCTGCTCATTATTAATAAATCTGGAGTGAAAAAATTCCTACCCTACCTGTTAATTGGACTCTTCCTCTGGGATTTTACCCATGAATCTGGAATTCATTCAACAATATCAGGAGTTCTCTTAGCTCTCACTATACCCCATCGTGTTCATGAAAAAGACTTTTCACTATTATTAAAATTGGAACATTTTCTATCACCCTATGTTGCCTTTGGAATTATGCCTCTGTTTGCTTTAGCGAACGCAGGTGTTTCACTTGATGGACTCTCAATGAACTCCTTGTTGGCACCTGTTCCTTTGGGAATTTTATGTGGATTATTTTTTGGAAAACAAATTGGAGTATTTCTATTTTCTTACCTATCTATAAAATTTAAATTTGCAGAAATGCCTTCAAATTCAAATTGGCTTAAATTTTATGGAGTTGGTATTTTGACAGGTATAGGATTTACTATGAGCTTATTTGTTGGAAATCTAGCTTTTGCTGAAAACAATCAGTATATGGATGGAGTAAAAATTGGTGTTTTATCCGGATCAATGTTATCAGCTTTTATTGGATATTTATTACTATTGTTAGTTACAGCTAATAAGAAAAAGAAATAGAAAAAGCTTCAGATTAAATTCCATTATTATTTAAAACAATATTTTTTATATATTTTCTGAGATCAGTTTTACCAAAATATTTATAAACTTTATTAGATAGATTCATATTTGTTAATGCTGATGCATATCTTTCCCCAGGTCTTTTTGGCAAATATCTGATTTTTGTTCCAAACATTTTAGCCACATCTAAGATTGAATAGCTTTTATGGTTCGCAATACTATAATGCCTACAAAGATTTTTTTTCCAGGCTTGATAACAAATTTCAACAGTATCATAAATATGAGTAAACCTTCTAGTCTGGTTACCTGGCTTTACAATTGGTAAAGGTTTTTTTGTTTTATAATGATTTTCGAAAATTCCTATTACTGTTGCCATTTCACCTTTGCTTATCTGGCTTGGCCCATAAACATTATAAAAATAAATTACTTCATATTTAAAGTTAAACCATTTCTTTAAATTTTCTAATAATTCTAAATTTTTTGCTTTTGTAAAAGCATAAGGAGACAAGTTTTTATCACTTCCCTTGTTTCCCAATGACGCTGATGTAGCAGAATAAATAAGTTTGATTTTATTTTTTAAACAATAGTTAAAAACAGCATTACTTCCGACAGAATTTGAATTGATACATTCGTTCATTTTTGGAAAACTTTGATAAATCCTAGCAAATTCACCAAAATGAAAAATGGAATTGATACCTTTGGTATTTTTTAGAATCCGAGAAATGTCTATTGTATCTGCTTTTATATAATTTACTCTATTATTTTTGATATGATTTTTTTTTGAACCCGAAGAATAATTATCAATACTAATTATCTTATATTTTGTTTTTTTTAATAATAAATTAATTAAATTAGTACCTACAAAGCCCGCACCTCCTGTAATAACAATTTTATTTTTTTTCATTTCATAGTTGCATCTTTAATCCGTCAAACGCCGGTTTTACATTGATTGGTAATTTTTGCAATAAAATATTATAATCCAGATCCGAATGTAAATTTGTCAAAATAGTATTCGCAGGTTTAATCTCTTTTAAAACATCAAGAACTTCATCAAGTGAAAAATGAGACGGATGAGGATTAAATCTCAAACAATCAATTATAAAATATTTTAAATTTTTTAATTTATTTAAGTTTGAATTTGAAAGTTCGTTACAATCACTAATGTATGCTGTATTAGCAAATATATATCCAATACTATTTATTTTTCCATGTCTCACTTTGATAGATCTAAATTTAATTAACTCCTTTTTAGAACCTAAGGAAAAATTGCTTTTTAATTTATTAGCATTTAGTATTGCTGGATATTCAGTTCCATCATTAAAAAAATATGAAAAGTTATTTTTTAAATAAGATAAGGTTGTTTTATCAGCATAGATATTTAACTTTTTTTTATTTTTTAGAAAAAAAACCCTTAAATCATTAATTCCATGAGTCTGATCAGCATGTTTGTGTGTATACAAAACTGAAGAAATATTTTTTATTTTATTCCTTAACAATTGAGATCTAAGATCTGGTGAAGTATCGATTAAAATATTGTTATTTCCTTTTGAAATAAGAACGGAACATCTTGTCCTGTAATTTTTTATATTTTTCTTATCACAAAAACCCCAATATCCGTCCGCCCTTGGTACACCCATAGAACTTCCACAACCTAAAAATGTTAGAAAAGTATTCACTGATTTAGTGAAAATAATTTATTAAAATTATTAGATGTATAAAATATTAAATCTTCATAAGAAATTTGTTTGATTTCTGCCAATTTTATAGCTGTATATTTTATAAATGAAGGCTCATTGGCAGATCCTCTCTTTGGCATTGGCGCAAGGTAAGGTGAATCAGTTTCAATAAGAAGTCTGTCAATAGGTACTAAGGATGCGGTTTTCTGTAATTCTTTACTTTTATTAAAAGTAATTATTCCACTTAAAGAGATGTATGCATCTAAACTAAGCATTTTTTCTAAAAAATCGGAAGATCCAGTAAAACAATGCATAAGAATTTTTGGATTCCTGGAAGAAAAATCTTTTAAAATATTAAAAGTATCAATTTCAGCGTTTCTAGAATGAACTATTACAGGAAGATCAAGATCAATGGCCGCCTCAATATGTTCAATAAATTTCTTTTTTTGAATTAATTTTTTGCTATTTTGGTAGTAAAAATCCAAGCCAGTTTCACCTATGCCAATAATTTTGTTACTTTCATTCCTGAGCGAAATTAGTTTTTTTTTGTCTACGTTAATATGATCCTTAGTTTCGTGAGGATGAATTCCTATACTTCCATATATATTTTTATATTTTAAAATTATTCTTTTAATCGTTTCAAAGCTTTGTAAAGTAGTAGAAATAGTCAACAAACATTCTACACCTGACAATTCTGCCCTATTTACAATTTCATCTAATTTCTCATATAGTGGCGAATGGTCTAAATGACAATGTGAATCAATCATTCTTTATTATTAATCTTTTGAAAAAGTATTCCCTGATTTATTATTTTTGTTCCAGGCTTATTTATATGATGATCGGTGATACTGCTAAGTTTTAAACTTTTTGTGTTTAAACTTAAAGATGCAAGAGCTTTATTTGCCGAAAAAGGTATTACTGGCAATAACAAAATTGAAATTTTTCTTATTATTTCCAATGAAACATAAATTATTGTATTTAATCGTTTTTTATCTTCTTTTTTATTCCATGGAGCTTCATCATTAAAATATTTGTTTGCATTAGATGATTTATCAATAATAAATTTAACATATTCATTAAGCTGTTGGTTATCCATTAAAGATCTAATCTTATCAATGTTGTTATTAAAAGAGTTTAAGATTTTTAAATCATCAGCATTAAAATCAATATCTTCTGGAACTGTATTTTTGCAGTTTTTTTCTATAAAAGAAAATGTTCTTTGACAAAAATTGCCATAATTGTTTGCTAAATCGCTGTTTATACAATTTTCTATATTTTTATCACTAATATTTCCATCGTTTCCAAGCGAAACTTCTTTTACAAGATAATATCGTAATTGATCTAGTCCATAAATTTTGATCACCTCAAGTGGATCAAGAATATTACCCTTTGATTTAGACATTTTTTCTTTATCCGATAAAATCCAACCATGTCCGTAAACCCTGTTGGGAGGTTTAATGTCTGCTGCCAGCAAGAAAGCCGGCCAATATATTGCATGAAATCTCAAGATATCTTTTCCAATAATATGCAAGGTTGCTGGCCAAAAACTTTTGAATAATTTATCTTTAAGATTAGGATAATTTAATGCGCTTATATAGTTTGTAAGAGCATCTAGCCATACGTAAATTATATGTTTTTTATCATTTGGAACTTTTATACCCCACGAAAAAGATTTCCTGCTAACGGATAAATCTTTTAATCCTCTTTTAACAAAACTTACAACTTCATTTTTTCTTGTGATAGGTAAAATAAATTTGGGATTTTTATTGTAAAACTCTAATAACCTGTCTTGAAGTGAAGATAGTTTAAAAAAAAATGATTCTTCTTCAACCCAATCTACTAAAGATCCTGAGACTGTTGAAATTTTTTTGCCGTCTTTTTCAGCAATTTCATCTTCATTATAGTAAGCCTCGTCTGATACTGAATACCAGCCTTTATATTTAGATAAATATATATATCCTTTTGATTCTAGCTTTTCCCAAAGAAACTGAACTGCTTTATGATGCCTTTCTTCTGTAGTTCTTATAAAATCATCATTAGAAAGATTCAAACTTTTGGTAAGATTTTTAAAAATTTTGCTAATGTTATCGCAAAAATCTTTTGGTTTTTTATTGTTTTTTTCTGCTGATTTTTGGATTTTTAATCCATGTTCATCCGTACCTGTTAGAAAAAAAACATTATAACCATCTAATCTTTTAAATCTTGCAAACACATCGGCAATGATGCTTGAATATGCATGGCCCATGTGGGGATTGCCGGACGGGTAATAAATTGGTGTAGTAATATAATAATTCTTATTATCCATGAACAATATTTTCTTTTATCTCATAAAAAGTATTATTCATATCAATATTATATTTTCTAAAAGAATTTAAACTTTCTAAAACTTTAGAATAATTTAATGATATTTTGCTTTTATTATTACTTTTTTTAAGCTCTTGGAAAAAGAAAAGTTCGATAGTATTTTGTAATAAATTTAGATTAGTATTATTTTTATTCCTTAAAATATACTTCATCAAATTAGAAATTACATTAATTAAATTTGAATCACCCACATCAATAGCTGCTTCGTTAATTAGTTTAACAAGATTTAGAACGATTCCTGGAGAGTCGTAAAAACTCTTTATTTTTTCAAGTAAATTTATATCAATTTTTAAATCATAATATGTTAATAGATTTTCTAATATTTTCTGCCTTTCTTGATTTGAAAAAAAAATCTTAAATTCAATACATCTAGATTTCAAAGTTTCGACTAATTTTATAGAAGAATTATGTATAATAATAACGAAAGTGTTTAAGTTATGTTCTTCAATAATTTTAAGTAACGCATTAACCGAATGTAAATTTAAATATTCCGCATTATCAATTAAAATAAATTTAATATTTTTTTCATAATTTGTTTTATTAAGATAATTAATCATATCCTTAACCTGCTTTATGCTTATAGATTGTTTATCAACAAAGTTTTCGATTAAATAAAAATTGGGATGATATTGCTTATTAATTAGTCGAAAAGATCTATTTAGTGGATTGATTGTAAAATTCATAAAATCATAAGAATAATCCTCTTTATTGCTTAAAATAGAATTAATAAAATGATATGCAAAAGTTGATTTTCCTAAACCGGGCTGTCCAGAAAGTAAAATATTATTAGTTAATAAATTATTTTTATATAATTTTGTAAATAAATTAAAATATTGTTCATAAGAAAATAGCTTTTCTTGCTTACCAGGCAAGAAATCTGTAGTAAAAATTTCTTTTTTTATCATTTATTTTAATAATTTTTTAACTCGATTAAAAATAATATCCTGATTTATTTCGTATTTATTAGAAGAATTAATAACCATATATTTTGATTTATTTTTATTACAAATCTTTAGAAAACCGTTTTGGACTCTTTTATAAAATGATTTTTTAAATTTATCATATCTGTTGATTGTTTTTTTATTAGATATCCTTGATTTTAGTTTATTAACATTCAAAAACATCAAAAATGTATAATCAGGTTTAATTGTTCCAATTATTTCTTTATTAATATAATTAATGAAACGTTTTTTAACGCCTAAACCATAATGCTGATAAGCTAAAGTTGAATCTGTAAATCGATCACAAATAATTATTTTTTTTTTATGAAATGGTTTTATTTTTCTTAAAAAATTCTCATTTCTTGCTGCAAGATATAAAAGTGTGTCAGTGAGCGAATTAAATCCTTTGTTTTCTCTTTTCAGTAAGAAGCTTCTAATATGTTCTGCATTTTTTGAGCCGCCAGGTTCACGTAAATAAACACAAGGAATTTTTAGAGATTTTAGTTTTTTTATCAAAGAGAGTGAATGAGAAGATTTGCCAGAACCTTCTATTCCTTCAAAAACTATAAAAAAAGATTTTTTATACATCTCCCCAAACAAAAAAGTTAAATGACCTGATAAGACTTGAGAAGATATTTACTTTTTTAATTTTTTCCATTGAAAAAACATCATGTTGAGCAAATAATCCGTCATTTAAAAAAATATTTAGCACACCTAACTTAGCATCTTTTTTTATGGGTGCGGGAATAGGTCCGTTAAATTCAATATAAGCAGTGATTGTTTTTTTTTTTCTTTTGGCCACCGTAATGTAAATGTCATCTTTGACATAAATATCAACTTTGCTTTTTTTTCCCAACCATATATCTAAGGACGAAAATATTTCATTTTTTTTTGCGATTTCAACAGTGTCAAATTTAGATAAACCATGTAGTAACATTTTTCTTGACTCTTTTTTTCTAGCGGACTTACTTTTAAACCCACTACCAACAGCAGTTATTCTTCTGCCGTTTCGTAAAATCGATGAAGCCAAGGAATATTGTTCTACAGTTAAAAATCCAGTCTTCAATCCATCAACTCCGATATTTTCATATAGCAATGCATTTCTGTTACCTTGGGTTATTGGGTCACCTCCGGTTCTGTTCCATGTAAAAGATGTTTCTTTAAAATAAGTGTAATATTCTGGATAATTTTTTATTAAATGGTTAGACATTTTCAATATATCTCTGACAGTTGAATAATTATTGCTATCTCCAATACCTGAGGAATTTGAAAAATTAGTGTTATTCATTCCAATTTCTTCTGCTTTTTCATTCATTAAAACAACAAATTCCTCTTCAGATCCAGAGATGCCTTCTGCTAGAGCAACGCATGCATCGTTGCCTGAAATAATAATAATACCTTTCAATAAATTTTCGACGGATATTTCATCATTTAACATTATAAACATTGAGGAATAACCGCTCTGAGACATTCGCCAGGCTTTTTCTGATATTACAAATTTTTCATTTAAGGTAATTTCACCGTTATTCAATAATTCAAATGCGACTATTGTGGTCATTATCTTTGTCATTGAAGCTGGGTATATTTTAATATCAGGATCTTTTTCAAATAGAATTTTACCAGATAAATAATCTTGTATAATTGCTGTTTTAGCTTGGATGTTAATCTCCGCATTTAAGAAAGAATTGTTAAATAAAATTATAAAAAATAATATTTTTGCTAAAAAAGTTTTCATTTATTTGTATTTATTATATTTAAATTTTCAAAGCCTAATTTATTTAAACTAAAATAAATATCTTTTACAGTATTAAAGTAAGCGTGGGGTCCTGAATAGACTTTAAATTTGTTCTTAGATATTTTCTTTATTTTAATATTTTCCAAGTTTGCTTCTTTTTCGAATCTAATTTTAACTGTTTCTGCAGATTCCAGAAAATAAAATTCAGCAATATCTATTATATACGAAGGTTCCTTTTTTTTAACTTTAATTTTAACTGTAGAAGAAGACATATCGTTTACATTTATTGATGTGACTGGCGCCTTATTTGCAACTTTTTTTTCTTCATCAAAAATAGAGGCTTCTTTTGCAATAAATTTATCATTTTCTCTGATTGATAAAACTTCAACGTAAGGATTGTTAATATCTAATTCCAATTTATCTGCCATCTTTTTTGTAATAACAATGTTGTATATTGAAGGATAGCTAGTGGTTCTTCTAATTTTTGCCGTTAAAGATTTAGAATTAAAAGGATTAGATATGCTGACCAAGACATTGTTTTTTAAAAATGAATGCAAAACATAATTTTGATCATTGTTTAATTTTTTGTCAACAATCTTATTCTCAAAAACTGAATTGTCATAAATTAAGGCAAAACCTTTAGAAGAAAAAGTTGGTTCTTTTATTTTTGAAGGTTTTTTTATAATTTTCATATCTTGAGTACATGAAAATAAAAAAACAAAAATATATATATAACCTAGATTAAATTTCATTTCTTATCATATTTGCTAAAGTACAAACGGTAACTCCAAACCTTAAGGATCTATTCCATTTTAATATTTTTTCATAATTTCCATAAACCAAGAACGCCGGTGAGTTCTTATTTCCTTCTGCAACTGCTAGGTCAGGTATAATCAATGCAGCTTTATATTTATCATTTACCTGTTGAATATCAGCTATACCTTTTTTTTTCCAAGTTTTGATTGTCAGATAATTTTTAATTTTTTTAGCGGATACATTGATATATTTTTCAGAAATTGGTTTAGTTAATTCAACTTTATGGAAACATGATGATTTATATTTCCAACCAATTTTATTTATATAGTTAGCGGCAGATGCAACAGCGTCATGAAGGGATTTTTTTAATTCAATTTTACCATTTTTATCATAATCAATTGCATGATTCTCAATTGCAGAAGGCATAAATTGAAAATTTCCATATGCTCCAGCCCATGAACCATATAAAGTATCTACATCAACCAATTTTTTATCTATTAGTTTCAAAAGTATTATTAGTTGCTTTGAAAAGAATTCACTTCTTCTCTTATCAAAGCTAAGTGTAGCAAGAGATGAAATAATATCCATTTTTCCAACATGTTTGCCAAAATTTGTCTCTATTCCCCACAGCGCTAGCAACAGCTCTTTTTCCACATTAAATTTTTTTTCAATTTCATCAAAAAGCTTTTGATTTTTTATTAATAATGCTTTTGCCTTGAGCATTCTAGAACGTGTTGCTCTTTTATTTATGTAAGTTTTCGTATCTTCAAAAAATTCTGGTTGATATCTGTCATACTTGATTACTTGTTCTAAATATTTTGCGTTTTTAAAACTACTGTTAATTGTTTCTTCGGAAATTCCTTTCTTTAACGCTCTGATTTTAAATTTATTGAGCCAAATATTAAAATCAATTTCCACATTAGAATATGAAAATTGTGGATAAATTAAGAGGAAAATAAGTAATAATTTTTTTATCATTGTTTATTTATTTTGATTTAAATCCTTTAAATAAATAATTACAGCAATCCAAATAAAAATAAAACCGATTAACTTATGAACACTAAATATTTCATTAAAATAAAAAATGCCAAGTAAAAACTGGCCTGTCGGCGCAATAAAAAAAATCATTCCAGAGGCACCAAGGCCAGCAAGTTCAACTCCTCGTAGATATAAATATAGCGGTATTACAGTCATTGGACCTGCCAGAAAAAGCAAAAACATAATGTTAGGATTCGAAAAACTAAAATCATTTAAGTCCTTTTGGAATATTAAATAAAAAAGAACTAAAGCTATAGGAACAATAAATGTAGTCTCTACAAAAAGACCAATATCAGTTTGAACATTAATTTTTTTTCTTAACAGATTATAAGTGCTCCAAATAATTGCCAGAATAAGACCAATCCAAGGGATAGATTTAAAGTTAAATAAAAGATAAATAACCGAAATTAAAACTAAAAAAATAGAAATTATTCTTGCTTTGTTTAATTTTTCATCAAAAAAAAAAATCCAAATAAAACACTTAAAATAGGAAAAATATAGTATCCAAAACTTGCATCAACCAATCTATTGGTAACTACTGCATAAATCCATGTAAACCAATTAATAAAAATTAATAAGCCCGATACAAAAAGCATAAATAATTTTTTCTTATTATTTAAAACTTCAAAAAATAAATACCATCTTGAATATAGGGTAATGGTTAAAAGCAAAACAAGAGCAGTCCATATTGTTCTGTGAATTACTAGTTCCACAGGACCGACAAATGACACGTATTTAAAATAGAAAACACCAATGATTCCCCACCAAAAGGATCCTGCCGAACTAAATATAATTCCATTTAGTACTTTATTTTTCATAACTTTTGATAAAAATTTTCATTCATTCTTTTAATTTATTCGGCGTCATTACTTATTATATAAAAGTTCCTTTTTGATTGTTAATATGATATTTTGTTGATGAGGTGCTAATATATTGAACAAATACCAGGTAATCGAGTCTTAAATTAACGTTATGAATTTAAAAAAAAACAAAATGATATTTGATATTGCTATTATCGGTGCTGGCCCAGTGGGAATTGCTTTCGCCTGCAGTTTCGCCAAAACAAATATGAAGATCGCTATCATTGAAAAACAATCAAAAACAATCCTTGCAAATCCAAAAATAGATGGTCGCGAAATCGCTTTAACTCACCGTTCAGCTGATATATTAAAAGAGTTGAATGTCTGGCAAAATATACCTGCCAGGTTAATAACAACAATCAAAGAAGCAAGAGTTCTAAATGGTAATTCTAAATATTTTTTAGATTTTACGCACCAAGAATTACAAAAAGAATGCCTAGGTTATCTGATTCCAAATAATTTAATTAGAAAATATCTTTATAAAAGGTTAACAAATCTCACAAATGTAACCTTGGTAGATGAGGCAAGTTGTATATCGATAGATACTAATAATAATGAATATTCTTCAATCCAACTATCTAACGGTGAAAAAATAAAAACATCATTAGTTGTTGCTTCAGATAGTCGCTTTTCGGAATCTAGAACGTTAATGGGTATCTCGGCATTTATTCACGATTTCAATAAAAATATGATTGTTTGCAGAATGAAACATGAGAAGCCTCATAATAATATTGCTTACGAATTTTTTCGTTACACTCAAACGCAAGCATCATTACCATACATAAATAAACAATCATCAATCGTAACAACGGTATCCAAAGAAACGTCTAAATCATTAATGAAAATGAATAATAAAAAATTTAACAAAGAAATGCAGAACAATTTCAGTAATTTTTTTGGAAAGATGAGATTAATTGGAAAACGTTACAGCTATCCAATGATTACTGTTTATTCAAAAAAATTTGTTGCTCGGCGATTTGCACTAATTGGCGATGCCGCAGTAGGTATGCATCCGGTTACTGCACATGGATTTAATTTGGGTCTAAAAGGATTAGAAATTATAACCAAAGAAATAAAATCAGCTATAGATCGCAAAATTGATTTTGGTTTGCCTTTGGTTCTCCAAAGATACCAATCCAAATTGCATCGCGCTGCTATACCTATATATTTAAGCACTAATGGTATAGTCAGTCTATATACAAACACCTCTATCCCAGCTATGCTTGCAAGACAATTAGTTTTAAGAGCTGTCAATAAGATAAAACCGATCAAACAAACTTTTTTACAGGTGTTGAGATAAAGCACTGTTTTAAAAAAAACTCAAAAACCATTTTTTTTGTTTTTATAAACGACGATAGAGAATTTTGTTATTTATTTAATTTATTAATATGTATTATTTTCATTGGACATACTTTTGCTGATGCCTTGTTAGCTTCATATTCTGTGTCATTGACCTTAACGGTATAGAACCCTTTTTTATTTTTCGCTCCCAAAAGTAAACTTCTTCCATCTTTTTTATTCATCCTCCATCTATCTGGAGCTAACTCGATACAGTAATTGCATCCTATGCACTTTCCTCTTTGATAAGTAATTTGTATCATTTGATATTTACAATTTTATACAGTTTATCATTTGGTCTCACAATCTGATCCAGTCTCATTGAAAAGTTATCTCCTTTTCTTACACTTTCAACTTGCTTATCATTGAGTCGTATTTCTCCAGCTACTGTTTCAATTATTCCTGTTGTCCTTCCTGTAATAATGATATTGTCTCCTTCTTTGAGGTGTTCTGTTTCTAGATCAAATTCTGCTACTTGTATTTTTGCGAAATAGTTTTTTGCTTTACCCAGGTAAATTTTCTGTTTTGTGGCTTTGGATCCGTGAATTCCCGTCCATTCTCCTAATTTTTGCCCTAAATAATAGCCATCCCAAAAACCTCTGTTATAAACGCTTTCTAATTTATTAATCCATCCTTTCACCTTTTCCTTATTATATGTTCCTTCCAAATATGCGTCCGCGGCTTCCCTATAACTTTGGGTAGTTGTTTTAACATATTCGGGAGATCTTCCTCTGCCTTCTATTTTGAGAATATTTATTCCAGAATCCAAAACTTGATCTAAAAATCCTATTGTACACAAATCTTTTGGTGAAATAATGTACTCATTATCGATATCAAATTGATGTCCATCTTCTTTATCTATAACTGTGTATGTTTTTCTACAATTTTGAATACAAGCCCCTCTATTTGCAGAAGAGTTGGCTGTATGTAAGCTCATATAGCACTTACCTGAAACGGCCATACATAAAGCTCCATGAGCAAAAATTTCAATCTGTACTAAATTTCCCGAAGGTCCTTTTATCTGTTGTTTTTCTATTTCTTTTATTATTTCTTTTATTTGAAGCAAGGATAATTCTCTCGATAAAATAACCACTTCAGCAAATTTGGCAAAAAAACGTATTGCTTCAATGTTTGTAATATTAGTTTGAGTAGAAATATGAACTTCCATATTAATAGATGCAGCATAGCTAATAACTGCTTGGTCAGAAGCAATAATGGCAGTAATGCCCGTTTGTTTTGCTGTGTCTACAATCTTTTTCATTAATATTAAGTCGTGATCATAAATAATGGTGTTGAGAGTAATATAGGTTTTGATATTATTTTTATTACAAAATTCGGCTATTTCTACTAAATCTTTCAAAGTAAAATTGTTAGAGGATTTAGCCCTCATATTTAATTGTTCTATTCCAAAATAAATAGAGTTGGCTCCACCTTGTATTGCTGCTTGTAAAGATTGCCATGAGCCAGCGGGTGCCATTATTTCTATTGTTCTATTTTTCATACTGATTTCAAAAATATAATTTATAATCTTAACATTAAATACGATTCTCCATGAAACATTAAGATGCCATATAAATTGAATTTTGACGATTTGATTCTTTAATGGATAAAATCATACCCTTTCAGTAGATTTCAACCTTTGCCAATACTCTTGGAATAACAGCTATCTTTTTTTCTTTTTCTTCTTCTTAGTATATCTAAACTATTTTTTTATTTTAAATGTATCTTCAAAAAAATCCTGCCAAAATTTCTGAACTTGCTCCTGATACTTTTTGGCTTGTTCAGGTTGTTCGTTCATTAATTTATCCAATTGAACTTTCCATTCTGCGTAAGTTGGAATTTCTAAATCAAATTTAAACATATCTCCTCCTTTCTTTTATTTTTCCTCAAGTTCATGCTAACATGATTTTAGTTATAATGTGTAGTCAAAAAAGTTTAAATTTCAGTAGGTTCTCTCTAAGCAATGTTTCATTTTTTATATGGATAAATCATTGCTGAATATTTAGAAAAGCTAGAAGGAAGCGTTATCAAAAAAAAAGTACCTATACTCTAAGGCAAGAATCGGCATATTCCTGCCCCTAGATAGACCAGATGTAAAATATTCGTTAAAATAATTTTTTGGATTTAATAAATGCCATGCTGGTCTAGGAAGTTTATCTATGTGCTCTATTCTTTTACTTGATCCATTATTTATAAAAGTATTTTTTTCTTTATCAATAAAACATAGTCCCGAAATATTCCTGACGCTTTTGTTGTTGAAAAGATTATATGAAAATTCGAGCATAGAAAATTCACCTTCTCCACGTATAATATAATCAATCGAAGGACAATCTTTTAAAACATATTCTGGTATAGCAGTAGGATGTTCGCCACCAGCTATTATAATTAAATTTGGATGTTTTTCTTTTATTTTATTAATTAAATTTCTGTGTATTACCCAATCTTGTGAAAACATTAAAGAAATACCAAAAATAAATGTATTTGGATCTATTTTTTTAATTATCTCTTCAGATGTTAGACCTTGGAGATTATATGCATTGTCTTTGGATCTTCTAATTTTAATCGGATCTTGTTCTCCAGTAGCATCAATTATTTTTACTTTGTAGCCACTTTTGTCTAGAACACCTCCCACGTAAGCCAAACCTAATGGCAAAGTTACAGGTGAGCTGTAAGAATTTTTTGATAAAACAGCAAAAGGTTTACATAATGTTATTATTCTTTTTTCATTTTTAGGAGCTGCAAATGAACTTAACGTGGAATCCATATGCCTACGATCTAATTCTTTAACCCACTGTTTATTGGGTGTATACATAGGCTCAAATATTACTTCATTTTTTGAAGTCATTTATTAATTTTATAAATGAAATTAATTAATATGTAAAAAACTAATTTGGTGACCGAAATCATTAGAAAAATAAGTTTTTTTATTATGCGCCCCAAAACATATTTATTAAAATGTTCAATTGAGGTATAAACGTTTTACTTTTTATCTCAAAGCTGGAAGAAGATTGGACGATTTTAGGATAAAAACAGAGTTTGCGACTAGAAAGTTAAAGAAACCCTTGTAGGAGAGGTGGCTGAGCGGTTGAAAGCACTGGTCTTGAAAACCAGCAATGGGGTAACTCATTCGTGGGTTCAAATCCCACCCTCTCCGCCAATAAATATATTAAATTTTAAAATTCTTCAAAAGCTTCGATACTTTATTATTTGGGATTTTAACTTCTACCTTTTTATTAAGATACCATTTAAATAAACTGTCATCATCGAAATTTAATAAATCATTCAATTGTTTTAATTCTGCAATACCGAAATCATTGATATATTTTTTGATAAAATTGTTTAATAACAGCTCAGTTTCTTTAATACCTCGATATTCCGATCGATACAAAATTTTTTTTTTAAGTAGGTCAATACTATTCATAGTTCAATTAAAATAGGTATATAATATAGGATAATGAGTCATTCTAATAGTTATGAATTCTTATTAAAAGACATTTCTACACTTAAAAGAGTCGGTCAAAAAACTAAAAAAATATTAAAGAAAAAAAAAATTGAGACCTTATTTGACGTTTTGTTACATTTACCTCAAGCATTTGTGGATAGATCTAAGTTGATTAATATTAATGAACTGGAAATTGGTAAAATCTGCACTATAAAAGTTCAAGTCATAAAATATAATATTCCAAGAATTAGAAATTTGCCAAATACTGTTAAATGCGAAGATTCAACTGGAGAAATAAATATAGTTTTCTTTAATAGTAGAGAAGGATACATAAAAAAAATACTGCCCTTGAATGAATGGGTAATTATAAGTGGAAAAGTAAATTTTTATAATAAAAAATATCAAATCACAAACCCAGCTTACGTAGTTTCCTTGGAAAAAGAAGATTTTGTCAAAAAAATTATTCCTAGATATTCTTTAACAGAAGGAATTACTGAAAAGGTATATAGAAACATTATTGAACAAGTGCTCAAAAAATTACCATTTTTTCCAGAATGGCATAATGAAAATATTATGAAAAAATTTGATAATAAAAACTGGAGAGAATCCATATTACATTTACATGATCCAAAAAATAAACAAGATTTTCAATCAGATTATTATCGAAGATTGGTTTATGATGAAATATTGTCAAGTCTCATTGTTTTATCTCAAATAAGAAAAAAAATAAAAAAAATAAAGAAGAAACCAAAAAAATTTGGTAACAGGCTAAGCAAAAAAATAATTAATAATTTCAATTTTCAGCTAACTAGGAATCAAATTGAAATTATCACTGAAATAAATAGAGATTTGTTTTCTCAATCAAAAATGTTTAGACTTTTACAGGGTGATGTTGGTTCGGGAAAGACCATAGTGGCACTAATAGCTGCTGCCAATGTTATAGAGTCAGGATATCAAGTTGCGTTTATGGCCCCAACTGAGATATTGGTAAATCAACACTATACATTAGCCAATAAAATTTTTAAAGAAAGTAAGATTAAAACTAATTTTTTAACGGGCAAAACTAGCAATTCAGAAAGAAAAATAAAAATTAATGCATTAAAAGAAAATAAAATAAATATAATATTTGGCACTCATGCATTGTTTCAAAAAAAAACGCAATTTGGAAATTTAGGCTTAATAATAATTGATGAACAGCATAAATTTGGTGTGAAACAAAGAATGGAACTATCAAAAAAGGGTGGTGAGAATTGTGATATATTAGTGATGTCCGCAACTCCTATTCCCAGAACTTTGATCATGACTTTTTATGGTGATATGGACGTGTCAAAATTAACAGAAAAACCCTCTTATAGAAAAGAAATAATATCTTTAAGCAAACCTGAGTCCAAAATAGAAGAAGTAATAAAATTTATAAAAAAAGAAATTACTAATAAAAATCAAATATTTTGGGTATGTCCATTAATCGATGAGTCAAAAAAATTAGATTATGAAGCTGCAGTAAAAAAATTTGAATATTTAAATAAAATTTTTACTGGAAGAGTTGGATTAATTCATGGTTCACTTAAAAATGAAGAAAAAGAAGCTGTTCTAAAAAATTTTTTATATAAAAAGATTCAAATATTAGTATCAACTACTGTAATTGAAGTTGGCATCGATTTTCCAAATGCAAACGTTATTGTTATCGAAAATTCAAATAAATTTGGTTTATCACAACTTCATCAATTAAGAGGAAGAGTTGGAAGAAGCAACATGCAAGCAACTTGTATTTTATTATATAAAAAAAACCTGAGCGAAAATGCAAAAAAAAGAATAAATATACTGAAATCAACAAATGATGGTTTCAAAATAGCGGATGAAGATATGAAATTAAGAGGTTTTGGGGACATATTAGGTTACAAACAAAGTGGTATTAAAGATTTTAAATTAGCTGACCCAATTCATCACGAGAAACTATTCAAATTGGCAGAGATAGATATCAAAGAAATTGAAAATAAAGAACAAAGCCTTAAAAAATATGAACCTTTGATAAAGTTATATGATAAAGCTGAAATTATTAATCAGATTGATTCCTAATAAATTATTTAGGTTCCGCAGATCCTGCGGATACAATAAATCTTGATGCTTCCTCAAAAGACATATCTAAATAAATCACTTCTTCTTTAGGAAACATTAACAAAAAACCACTGGTTGGATTTGGAGTTGTGGGCACGAATACATTAACCAAATTTTGTTTTGACTTACGACTTATTTCACTTTCATTTTCCTTTGTGGCAAATCCTACTGCCCACGAACCTTTGCGTGGATATTCAACCAATACAACATTTTTTTTATTTTTATCACTTTTAGTAAACATATCTAACATTTGCTCAAATGCAGAATATATAGTTCTCAGAATAGGAATTCTTTTTAAAATATTGTTAAATATTTCCAATAATTTTTTTCCAATAATAGATAAAGACAGCCACCCAATAAACGTTATTAAAATAATTGAAATGATTATTTCAACTCCAGGTATATTGTATGGTAGATAATGGTTAGGATTCAGCTCTTTGGGTAATACTTTTGATGAAATTTTAATAATGAATAATGTCAGGTAAATAGTTATACCTATGGGAATCAAAACTACCACGCCTGCAATAAAATTATTTCTCAATCTTGCTAAAACACTTCTTTTTTTCTGTGATTTTTTCATTGATTATGGATAAGTAGATTGTAAAATAAAATATACTAATGCAGTCAAATAAAGGACTGGTAATTTATAGTTCAAATTCATAACGTTATATAGATTTTAATTTAAATGAATTATACTGATATCGTAAACAGACGCAAATTTCTTAGATATTTTGGTTGTTGTACTTGTGGATTGATGATTTCATCATGTACTACGGTACCAATTACTGAGAGAAAACAATTAAAAATAATTCCAGAGTCAACATTAAATAGACAGGCTGCACAAATATATGAAAAGGTTAAAAAGAAAGAAAAGCTAAGTGATGATTTAAATCAGTTAGAGGAAATAAAGGATATCGGACATAACATTGAGCAGGCAGTAAGTGAATATTTTGACCAAAACAACATTGCTGACCCAACTGCTAATTTTAAGTGGGAATATATCCTGGTAGATAATAAAAAAATTAAAAATGCGTGGTGTATGCCGGGAGGTAAAATTGCAGTTTATACAGGTATTTTAGAAGTTACTAAAAATAAACATGGATTGGCCGCTGTAATGGGTCATGAAATAGCGCATGCTGTTGCCAAACATTCGGTAGAACGTGCAAGTAGAAGTATGGCAGTAAATCTGGGAACTCAAATTGCAGATATTATTTCGGGAGGTAAAATTTCTGGAGCATCAAGAACTGTTGGCGTTGATGTTGCTGGAATGTTGGCACATTTTGGAATTATGAACCCATTTAATAGAAAACAGGAAAGTGAGGCTGATTATCTCGGAATGATTTTCTCTTCATTATCAGGTTTTGACATTAGAGAAACAACAAAAGTTTGGGAAAGAATGAAAGAGACAAACAAGGGAAAAGAGCCTCCTGAATGGATGAGCACACATCCCTCGACTTCAAGAAGAATACAACAAATTAGCGACTGGATTCCAGGAGTAATATTAGAGTATCCACCAATAAAAAAAATATAATATTCAGGTTGATCTAGGTCTTGCTGGAGTTATAGATGTTATTTTCATAAACTAAAAGATCACTACACCAGAAATATATTGATGAAAATAAACAATGATACCGTAGACAAGCAAACCAATAATAACAACAAAGATATCTTTGGTTAAAGTATAATTTGCAGTGCTGTTAGTCGTTAAAACTTTTTTGGAAAAAATAATATCAATTAAAGCGTACACTCCAAAAGAACCAAACAACATGATAGATCGCAAATCTCCGTTGGCAATCAGGTGAACAAAAGACCAAATGAATATAGCAATAAGCATTGGATGTTTAGTAAGTCTTTTAATATTTGTTTGTATATTTGCGGCAACAAGCAAGATTATAGAAATTGGCATCAATGTTAGCGCTAATTCCTTACTATAAGGTAAAGGATCCCATATGGGATAATAATCTACACTACTAAATCCATAAATAATAATTAAAATCCCAATTAAAGCAATTAATGAGAATAGTCCTTTATATTTATTCTCACCAAGTCGATTAATCAAAATGTTTTTTAGAGGAAAAATTGGGACTAAATGAATACTAAAAAAAATTGTAATACCTAATATGAGCAAATTCATAATCAATCCTGAGTTAAAACAAACCTAGAGCCAAGATCCCCAAAAGCTTTATAGAATAATCATTTTTTCTCTAGGTGTTTAACAACTTCATTTAATAAAACCTGATTATGTATTAATTCGTTATCAATACTATATATGCTGCATCGTTTATTTTTTGGTTTTTTAAGTTGTCTCCGTAACTTCTGTATATTTTTAACCACACCTTGTAGATGGTGACGACAATATTTATGAGCTTTTTGCTTAGCCTGCAATAATTCTTGAATATCTTTTTCTTTTTTCTTCTTCTTCATTTTTTTCTTTTTATCACGAAAAAGGTTGAGAAACAATTCAAGCACTTCTCATCCCATCATCGCTCTAGATTTAATCAGAGCTGCCAGCAAACTTAACACTATTATTAAGACATCAAAAAAATAATCTTTCTTGCAAAACTACTAATGTATCTATACGAAAATGGCTTAAATACTCACTTACCTGTTCTTAAAAACTATGTATTAAACTATCCAAAAGAGAATAAATATTTATTTCAATTTTAACTCTGGTTTTGGAGTGGTTGGCTACAGGCACCGGACAACAAAACGCCTCTTTAATGGTTTTTTTAACTTGACATTTCTTATCAAATCAATTTAAAGGTGCCTTGTTGTTAGATTTTTCTAACAATGAAGTTAAACTAAAAAAGAAAGAAGATAAAATGAGTATAAGTGGAAAAGTTAAATGGTTTAATGGAACAAAAGGTTATGGTTTCATTGAAAGAGACGACAAAGAAAAAGATGTTTTTGTACATTCTTCAGCAGCTCGAGAGGCAAACTTGGAGTTAAACGAAGGTGATGCGTTAACATTTGAAGTTGAGAATGGTGAAAAAGGCCCTTCCGCAGTTAATCTGCAAAAAGCTTAATCATATTTCAATAAATTTCAAACACATTTGGGGTAGAACTTAAAAAAGTTTACAATATTTAATTTCTGCCCCGCGTAACTGCACCAAAAAACAACAAACCCAGAACCAAGATCCCTAAAAGCTTTTTCATGATTTAAATTTTAACCTGTATTCTTCATTGCTGCTGATATACCAGCTATTGAAGTCATCATTGCATCGTCAAGATATTTTTTTTGTATTTTTTGTATTTTTTTATTCGAAAGTTTACCCATGACTACTGCTTGTAAAATATTTAGAACTTCTGAATAAATATTTCTTACAATT
>CAJWDL010000003.1 GCA_913030805.1 uncultured Candidatus Pelagibacter sp.
TTGGTTTGGCAGGCTTAACAGTTGCGGAATATTTTAGAGACAAAGAAGGACAGGACGTTTTATTTTTTATTGATAATATATTTAGATTTACCCAAGCAGGATCGGAGGTATCAGCTCTCTTAGGAAGAATTCCATCAGCAGTAGGTTATCAACCAACTTTAGCCACCGACATGGGAAATTTGCAAGAAAGAATTACAACTACAGACAAAGGCTCAATTACTTCGGTACAGGCAATTTATGTTCCAGCGGATGATCTAACCGATCCTGCCCCCGCTACTTCATTTGCGCATTTAGATGCAACCACAGTATTGTCTAGACAAATTGCAGAACTAGGTATTTATCCCGCGGTTGATCCATTAGATTCTACTTCAAGAATTTTAGACCCAAGAATAGTTGGAGAAGAACATTATAGAGTTGCTAGAGAAGTACAGAAAATACTTCAAACTTATAAATCTCTTCAGGATATTATTGCAATTTTGGGAATGGATGAACTTTCCGAAGAAGACAAGTTAGTTGTTACAAGAGCAAGAAAAATACAAAGATTTTTATCACAACCATTTTTTGTTGCCGAAGTGTTTACAGGATCACCGGGCAAACTTGTTGATTTGGAATCAACAATCAAAGGTTTTGATGCAATTTGTAAAGGTGAATATGATCATTTACCTGAAGCAGCTTTTTATATGGTTGGTACAATTGAAGAAGCAGTACAAAAAGCCGAAAAAATGGCAAAAGACGCAGCTGCTTAATGGAAGATACTTATAAAATTGAAATTGTCAGTCCTGAGAAAGTGATTTTTTCAGATAAAAATGTACAGGAAGTGATATTGCCATCTTACGAAGGAGAAATGGGTATACTAAAAGATCATATATCGATAGTTTCATTTTTAAGACCCGGCATAGTTAAAATTTTAAAGTCCTCTGAAGATGTAAGTAGTTTTTTTTTACAAGATGGAATAATTGAATTTTATAATAACAATTTAACAATTCTATCGAGTAAAATAATCAACATAAAGAATTTAAACAAGGAGAAAATTGAACAGCTGATAACAGAAACGGAAAAAATTTTGAAAGATGAAAAACTAAATGACGACAATAGATATTTAGCCAACCATAAGATTAACACACTGCGATCATTGAATTTAAATTAATTTAATAAAATATTTAGTTCTTTTACAATAGATTTATAAACATCAAGCTTGAAATCAATGACAACATTTAAGAGCTGATTTGCATCAATCCATTTCCATTCTAAAAATTCTGCATTTTTTGTTTTAATATTTATTTCTTCTTCATTTCCTACAAATCTCATAATAAACCATTTTTGTTTTTGACCTCTATACTTACCTTTCCATATTTTTCCCAAAAGATTTTTTGGAAGCTCATAAGTCAGCCAATTATCAATTTCTTTGATAAATTTAATACTTTCAACACCGGTTTCTTCTTTTAATTCTCTATTTGCTGCGCACAAAAGATTTTCGTTGTCATTTACCCCTCCCTGGGGCATTTGCCAAAAGTTTACTGGATTATCTATTCTTTTACCTACAAAAACTTTATTGTCAGAATTTAATAAAACAACTCCTACTCCTAATCTTAAAGGTAGGCTTTTAGATTTATTTAATGACATTAGCCATTAAATAGTTTCACAGCAAAATTTAATTGATTATCATTTGCTGTATTTATTGCAAAATCTTCAGCGGTCTCTTCTTCTACTTCAAAATCTGGGATTACGCCTACTTCGGAAATAGATTTACCCGAAGGCAAATAATATTTTGAAATTGTTAATCTGATGGCTCCTTGATTTTTTAAGGGTATTATTGATTGAACTGATCCTTTTCCATAACTGTTTTCACCAATTAGAATTGCTCTTTTATGATCTTTTAGCGCCCCAGCCACAATCTCAGATGCGGATGCTGATCCATAATTAATTAGCACTATAAGAGGCTTGCCATTGATTTGATCACCTTTTTTTGCAAACCATTTTCTATTCTCTCTCTTGTTTCTTCCTCTTGTTGATACAATTTCTCCGTCATCCAAAAAGAAATCAGAAATTTTGATTGCTTGAGATAGCAAGCCACCCGGATTATTTCTTAAATCTAGGATAAATTTATCAATTTCATTGTTAGTTTTAAATTCATCCATTTTACTTTTTAGTTGCTGCCCGCTATTTTCATTAAATGCACTTAATCGAAAATACCCAATACTTTTGTCTATAATTTTTGCTGTAACAGATTTTATTTGTATTATTTCCCTAACTATTTTCACTACGATCGCTTTTTTTTCACCTTTTCTTCTAATGGTTATCTCAATCGGAGCTCCCGGTGGTCCTCGCATCAAATTTACTGCTTCCATTAAAGTTTTGCCCTGTACCTGGGTGTTATCAATGCGAACAATATAATCACCAGCCTTAACACCTGCTCTGGAAGCTGGTGTATCATCAATTGGAGATATTACCTTAACAACTCCAGCCTCCATTCCAACTTCAATACCGAGACCTCCAAACGCACCCTTTGTTTCGGTTTCCATACTATCAAGCATTTCTTGGTTCATATAAGCCGAATAAGGATCAAGAGATTGTAACACTCCATTAATAGCGGCATCCATTACTTCCGCTTGATCTACGTCATCCACGTAATCTTCCTTAATTTTTTCTAAAACCTCACTAAAAAGATCAATTTTTTGGTAAAGCTCATCAGAATTTTCTGGAAAAGCATACCTGTTATAAAATAAGAAAAGGAATAGTATAATTAGAAATATTTTTATTTTTTTCATATCATTAATCTTTCCTTCGGAAGGAGTTCAGACCACATTTTTTCTAAATTATAAAACTTTCTCTTTTCAGGATTAAAGATATGAATAATTATATCGATACCATCGATGAGTTTCCATTCATTACTATCTTTTCCCTCAAGGTGACAATTAGAGATTCCTTCTTTTTTAAGTTTTTCAAGTATAATTTCCGATAGAGCTTGTAAATGTCTTGACGAGGTGCCGCTGGCAACGATCATATAATCAGCTATCGAACTTTTGTCTTTGAGATCAATTGAACTTACATCAATTGCTTTATTATCATTTAAGATTTGTTCTATTGTTTTTTTGAGATGAAGCACTTTTTCCATTAGTTAAATCTAAGATTATCAAATTTTTCTAATTTGGGAAGATGAAATGTTAACTTTTTTTAATTTAATAAATTTCCATCTGTCTTTATGCATTTTCTTGGCCGCCGTGGAATTATGTGATTTTGATTTATATCCCTGTCTATCGAAAACTAAAATTTTGGCTAATTTTACAATTTCTTTCCACCTATTCCATTTATGAAATTTGATTAAATTGTCGGCGCCCATTATAAAAAAAATATCTAATGTGGTATTTATTTTTTTTAAAAATCTTATCAAATCGATGGTTTTTTTTGAATTTATTTTATGTTCGAGAAATTCAATTTTAATAAACCTATCTTTTTTTGTAATTTTTTTGGAAATTTTAATTCTTTTTTCAATATCAGTTTTAGGCCGTTTCTTGAATGGATTTTTTTGAGTTATGGACCAAATAATATAATTAAGTTTAATTTTTTTTTTTGCTATCCTTGAAATTACCAAGTGTCCTTTGTGTGCTGGATCAAAGGTTCCGCCCAATATACCAATTTTAATATTTTTTTTTTTTAAATAATTTAACACAAACTATTTTCTTATTTGTCCCTTTCCTTCCAAAATGTACTTATAAGTGGTGAGTTGATCGATGCCGACCGGACCTCGGGGATGAAGTTTGCCGGTTGATATGCCAACTTCGGCACCAAAACCAAATTCTCCACCATCAGCAAACTGCGTCGAAGCATTATGGATGGCTATAGAACTTTTAATATTTGATAGAAATTTTTTTGCCGTTTTTTTATTTTTTGTCACTATGGAATCTGTGTGAGAAGAACCGTATTTGTTTATATGATCTATGGCTTCTTCTACTCCATTTACAACTTTTACAGAAATTGTAGGAGAAAGATATTCTGTCTCCCAGTCTTTTTTTGTTGCAATTATTGTTTTACTAGAAATAAATTTTCTTATTATTTTATCTCCTATGATTTTACATCCTAATTTGGATAGCTGATCCAATATAGGTTTACAATGAGTGTTTAGGCACATTTTATCTATCAACAAAGTTTCGGCAGCCCCACAAATACTAACATTTCTCATTTTTGAATTTTTAACAACTTTAATTGCCATATATAAATCTGCTTCTCGATCTACATAAACATGACATATGCCCTCATAGTGTCCAATAAATGAAATTGTGGATTTTTTTAGAACTTTCTTAACCAAACTTTTTCCTCCTCTAGGAATGATTACATCGATGTAATTTTTCATACTTGTTAAAAGATAATCAACATGATTTCTATTTTTACTTTCGATAAATTGAACACAATTTTCATCACATTTTTTCTTTTTGAGAGCTTTTTTGAAAAGCTTGGCTAATATTTTATTAGAGTAAAAAGCTTCCGATCCTCCGCGTAAAATTACCACATTGCCAGTTTTAAAACATAGAGCAGAAACATCCGAAGTAACATTTGGTCTGCTTTCATAAATTACACCGATTACTCCAATCGGTATAGATACTCTTTTTATAAATAAGCCATTTGGCCTCTTCCAAGAAGATAAAGTTTTTCCTAAAGGATCTTTAAATTTTATTATTTCCTCTATCGAATTTCTAATTTGTGCAATTTTTTTATTGTTTAATTTGAGCCTGTCAATCATGCTATCTTTAATTTTTTTAGACTTTGCTCTACATATATCTTTTTTATTTGAATTTAGAATTAATTGTGAATTGGTTTTTAAATATTGACTAAATTGTTTTAAA
This sequence comes from uncultured Candidatus Pelagibacter sp., assembly GCA_913030805.1. Lineage (GTDB taxonomy): Bacteria > Pseudomonadota > Alphaproteobacteria > Pelagibacterales > Pelagibacteraceae > AAA240-E13. The sequence goes on from CAJWDL010000003.1 coordinate 4,842, forward strand.
ACAGAATTTCTTTTTTCAATATTTACGTTGGATAAATGCAGAGAAGCAAGTTTTGCTTTTTTACCTATTTTTTCCATGTATAAATTTTTAGACATTTTTATACTTTCACCAAGTCATCTTTATGAATTACTTCATCTTTGCTTGAATAACCTAGTATTTTTTTTATTTGATTGCTTTGACAACCTTTAATTTTATTTATTTCTTCGGAAGAAAAAGAGCTTAATCCTCTAGCATGTTCCTTATTATTGAGATCTAAAATTTTTATGTGATCACCTTTTTCAAATTTTCCATCTATAGTTTTTATTCCTACGGGCAATAAACTTTTTCCATTTCTAATGGCCTTAATAGCTCCATTATCAATTATCAAGGCTCCCTTTGGAGATATTGATCCAATAATCCATTTTTTTCTTGCATCTAATTTAGATACCCTTGGAATAAACCAGGTGCAATTATTTTTCTCCAAAATTTCCTTTATAGGTCTTAGTTTCTTTCCGTTTGCGATGGCCATATAGCATCCCGACAATTGACAGATTTTTGCGGCCTCAATTTTTGTAACCATGCCTCCAGAGCCATATTTATTAATTGAATTATTAGTGGAAAATTTTTCTATTTCTTTATCTATAATATTTACTGTTTTGATTAAAGTTGTTTTTTTATTTAATTTTGGATTCACCGTATATAAACCATTTACGTCAGATAATAAAATTAAGCAGTCCGAATTTATTATTTGAGCCACTCTAGATGCTAGTCTGTCATTATCACCATACTTGATTTCTGTGGTTGCAGTAGTGTCATTTTCATTAACAATGGGTATAATTCCCATTGAAAGTAAATTTTCTATAGTTCTTCTTGCGTTAAGTGATCTTCTTCTTTTTTCAGTATCCTCTAAAGTCAAAAGTATTTGAGAGATCTTTATTTCGTTTTTATCAAAAGTTTTTTTGTATAAGTTCATTAATTCTATTTGTCCTATCGATGCGATAGCTTGGCTTTTGTCAAGTTTTAGTGAGCTTTTACTGATGTTTAAAAGATTGCATCCTAATGCGATAGCACCAGAGGATACAATGATAACTTTTTTATTTAATTTAATTAGTAAAATTATATCCTTTATAAATTCGTTAAGCCATTTTTTTCTAACCTTTCCATTTTCACCCACCAAGATAGATGAGCCAATTTTTATAACTATTTTTTTGGATTTATTTATATACATTTGCAATTAGAGATTTCTTTAAATCTTCGAGTCCTTTTTTTTTGGTTGTAGAAATCAGATATATTTTGCTTTTAATAATTTTTTTTAACTCATTGGTTTTGTTTGGTATATTTTTTTTATCGATTAAGTCTGTTTTATTTAATACGATTATTTCCTTCTTTTTTATCAATTTTTTACTATATTTTTTTAACTCTTTTCTTACTTGTGAATAACATTTGATCAGGTTTTTTTGGTTAATATCAATTAAATGTAAAATGTTTTTACACCTTTCAATATGTCTTAAAAATTTATCACCCAAACCAACACCTTCATGAGCTCCTTCAATTAATCCTGGAATATCTGCTAAAGTTAATTCTTTATCGTCGTAATTTGTTACACCAAGATTTGGATTGATTGTTGTAAATTGATAATTAGCAATTTTAGGTTTTGCTCTTGTTAAAACTGCTAATAAACTTGATTTTCCAGCATTTGGCATTCCTACAATTCCTATATCAGCTATTGTTTTTAACTGTAGCCATATCCAAAATTCTTCTCCCAGTTGACCTTTGGTTATTTTTCTTGGAGCTCTATTAGTTGAGCTTTTAAATCTAATATTTCCAAGTCCACCTTTTCCTCCACTGGCGACAATAAAAATTTGGCCAGTTTTTGTAAAATCGAAAATCAATGTATTGTTATCTTCTTCGAATACTTGAGTACCGATTGGAACTTTAATAGTTAGATCGGATCCATTTTTTCCTGTTTGATTTTTACTTTTGCCATCTCGTCCTCTTTCTGCTTTATAATGCTGCTGATATTGAAAATCGATTAAAGTATTTAAATTTTTATCTGAGGACAATACAACAGATCCACCTCTGCCTCCGTCACCGCCATCAGGCCCTCCAAATTCAATAAACTTTTCTCTTCTAAAGCTGGCTAAACCAGAACCACCATTACCAGCCTTAATATAAACTTTTGCTTGATCTAAGAATTTCATAATACATCCCCTTATAAGTTAATAAAGTTGGGGAATTTAATTGGGCTTTACAGATACGAATGTTCTGTTAGATTTTATTTTTTTAAATTCTACTTTTCCTTCAATCAAGGAATAGATTGAATGATCTTTTCCCATACCAACGTGATTTCCAGGATGAATTTTTGTTCCTCTTTGTCTAACGATTATATTACCTGGAAAAACTACTTGGCCTCCATATTTCTTTACTCCAAGTCTTCGTCCAGCACTATCTCTGCCGTTCCTTGATGATCCGCCTGCCTTTTTTGTTGCCATTATCTATACCTTATAAATATCCTATCATTTTTTTTTACTTATAACATATTTCTTTTTTACGTTTGTAATGATTTTTTTAGGTTTTTCTTCTTTATTTTCTGGTGCGGATTTTCTTACTATATTTGCAGTAATTTTTTTTGGCGTTTCTGCTTCTGCAATAATTTTTCCTTCTTTCGAAAAAATCTTAGTAATTCTAATTATAGATATAGGTTGTCTATGACCATATTTTTTTCTTGAATTTTTTCTTCTCCTTTTTTTGAAAACTAAGACAGTTCTATTTTTAGTATTTTTTAGAATGGTTGCTTCAACTTTGGCACCTTTAATAATCGGATTACCTATTTCCGTATTTTTATCATCATTTAAAAACAGAATGTTTTTAAACTCGATGGTTTTACCTACTTGACTATTAAGTTTTTCGATCTTAAGAATTTCACTTGCTGAAACCTTATATTGCTTTCCACCTGTTTGAATAACTGCGAAGGACATTGTTTTAGTTTCATATTTGAAAATATGGGCAATATAACTTTCTACATAGTCAAGTCAAGTTTTAACAACAATTAAAAATTATCTTTTAGATCTCTAATTTTTCTAAAAACTTCGTAATCATCTTGGTTTTTCATGTTTAATTTGGTTTTTAAATCGTTTTGATCACATTTTAGAAAAATATTTGACCTCAACTCGTCCTCCAAGTCCGTTGGAAGTGTAGGCAAGTTATTCGATCTTAACTGTTTTATTTTTTCAAATTTTTTTTTAAGATCAATATTGCCATTATCGTATTTCATACAAAACTCTGCATTTTTGTAAGAATATTCATGACCACAGTAAATCTTTGTGTTCTTAGGAAGTTTTTTTATTTTATTTAATGATCTTAGCATCTGTTTGTGGTCGCCTTCGAAAATTCTTCCACATCCAAGAGAAAACAATGTATCACCAGTAAAGGCAATTTTTTCATTTTCAAAGAAAAAACATATATGACCCAAAGTATGTCCGGGAATATGTAATATTTTAACCGATGATTCCCCAAAGTTCCATTTTGCATTATCTTCGAGCGCTATATTGATGCCAGGAATTCGATGTTTGTCACCAACGAAACCAACTACCTTAGCATTATATAATTTTTTTAGTTCAGCATTTCCTCCTATATGATCATAGTGATGATGCGTGTTTAATATATAATTTAATTTTAGATTTTTTTTTTTAAGAAAAGCAATAACCGGCAAAGCTTCTGCGGGATCAACTACACCTACTGTTTTAGAAACATAATCATTAATGATATACGAATAATTATCAGTTAAACATGGTATGAGATTTACATGCATAACTGATTATTTTATAAGAAATATTCCAAGTTGTGAAAAGATATTTTTATATAACATATTGCCGCTTGTAATCTCTGAAATTCTTTCATTTGTTAAGCATAAAGATCTATCAATTTTTATATTTTTTTCTTTGCAGAAATTAACAAAATCTTGAATTGTGCACATATGTAAATTTGGGGTATTATACCATTCATTGGGTAAATTTTTTGTTAATGGCATTGTTCCCTTAAATAATAAGTGTAAACGAATTTTCCAATATCCAAAATTAGGAATTGAAACAATCGTTTGTTTTCCAATTCTAAGTAATTGCTTTAAAACTTTTTCAGGAAAAAGAAAAGCCTGAAGTGTTTGACTTAGTATAGCGTAGTCAAATGATTTGTCGGGAAATTGAACCAATTCTTTTTCTGCATCACCTTCAATAACCGAAAGACCTTTTGCAATACATTTTTGCACGAGATCTTTTTGTGGTTCTAGACCCCTAACATCATTCTGTTGATTGAATTTTAAATATTCCATAAGCGTTCCATCCCCACAACCGATATCTAACACTCTTTTGTTATTTTGAATTATTTGTGATATTACTTCAAATTCTTTTTTCATTATTAATTTCTTTGTAAGTTGAATTAAGAAATTCACTCAATGTTTTTAATAATTTTGGTACGTTCAATAAAAAAGAATCATGGCCTTTGTCTGAATTAATTTCAACAAAACCAACATTGGCACCACAAGCATTTAAGGCCATAACTATTTCTTTGTTTTCAATTGTTGGATAAAGCCAATCAGATGAAAATGAAATTACACAAAACTTAGATTTTGTATTTTTAAATGCTGAAGACAAATTACCATTAAATTGTTTTTCCAGATCAAAATAATCCATAGCTCTAGTAATGTATAGGTAACTGTTAGCATCGAATCTATCTACAAACTTTGTTCCTTGATGACGCAGGTAGCTTTCTATCTGAAAATCTGCATCAAAACTAAATTTTAGACTTCCTGTATCCTGTAGCTTCCTTCCAAATTTTTCTTGTAAACTTTTTTTTGAAAGATAAGTAATATGAGCTGCCATTCTTGCTACTGCCAAACCCTTATCTGGAGATAAATTTGTCTTAAAGTAATTTCCATTATTCCAGGTGGGGTCAGCCATGATTGCCTGTCGCCCCAACTCATTCAATGCAATATTTTGCGCTGAATGACTTGCGCTACAAGCTATTGGAATAGCAGAGTGTGCTTTATTGGGATATAATGAAGCAAATTGTAAAACCTGCATACCCCCCATTGATCCACCAGTGATTGAAAGTAGTTTATCAATACCCAAATATTCTAATAAGTAAATTTGGGCCTTGACCATGTCTCTGATTGTAATAACAGGAAACGTGGTTCCAAATAATTCATTAGTGTCAGGATTTATTTCTTTTGGTCCAAAACTACCCATGCATCCACCCAAAACATTTATACAAATAACAAAATATTTATTTGTATCGATTGCTTTTCCAGGTCCTACAGCGGTTGCCCACCATCCTTCTTGTTTGGTAATCGGATTAATATTTGTGACAAACTGATCTCCGCTTAAAGCATGGAAAGCTAATATTGCATTACTCTTACTTTTATTCAAAGTTCCATATGTTTCATAAGCTATAGGAAAATTTTTAATTATCTTTCCACAGTCAAGTTCGAGTGATTGATTAACAATCAATTTTTTTATATTTTTTACTTCTTTATTCATTGTTTGTTTCAAACAAAAAAAAAGCCCAGCTAAACCGGGCAAAAAAACCTTTTTTAGCTGTTTTTTTCAAGCGCTCGCAATTAAGTTAAATCAGCGCTAATCTTTTGTACTAAAAAGTACCCCTTTTGTCAATTTAGGTTGTATTTATTTTGCTACCTAACGGCGTATATAGTATCTACCGATACAAGTTATATTAGTATTAATTATGACTCTACCAAAGCCAAGAAAAATTCAGTTTGAAAGATATACAGAAGGATTATCTCAATTTAAAAAAATTAATAATCCAATTAAATTATCAGCAAATGAGTCAGCTTTAGGACCAAGTCCAAGAGCAATTGAAGCACTTGAAAGAGAAAAGAACAAAATTTTTAAATATCCAGAATCTGACTCTTCTTCACTGCGAGATGTTATATCTAAAAAATTTAATATTGATTCTGAGAGAATTATTTGTGGAGCAGGATCGGATCAGATATTTGATTTGATTTGTCAATTATTTATAGAGCCTGGTGATGAAGTTGTGATTACAGAATATGGATTTATTATGTATAGGATTTATGCATCACTTTATAGGGCCAAAGTTCTATTAGCCAAAGAAAAAAACTTTAAAGCATCAATTGATGAGATAATAAATAAGGTTACTGATAAAACCAAAATCGTATTTATTGCTAATCCTAATAACCCAACCGGTACTTATTTGTCCAAGAATGAAATGTTCAATTTAAGACAAAGGCTTAGAAGCGATATTCTTCTAGTTGTTGATGATGCATACTTTGAATTTCTAGATAAAGATGACTTTACTTCAGGCTTAGATCTTTTCAAAGATGAAGCAAATGTTTTAATTACCAGGACTTTTTCCAAGATTTATGGACTTGCTGGCTTAAGATTGGGTTGGGGTTATTCTTCGAAAGAAATTATTGATACAATGTATCAAATTAAACCTCCTTTTAATGTAAATAGAGCGGCCCTTTGTTCAGGTATTGAGGCCCTTAAAGATAAAGAATGGATAAAAAAAGCAATTGAACATAATACATTATGGTCAAAAAAAATATTTTCTGTTTTAAAAGAATATAAAATTCAAACAAACGAACCAACAGCAAATTTCTTTTTAATGAATTTTAATGAAACAAAAATTAACTCTGATGAAGTTTTTGAAAAATTAGTTAATGATCGTCTTCTTTTAAGAAAGATGAAACAATATAAAGTACCCAATACTTTACGATTAACCATTGGAGACAAAGAATCAAACGAACTCTTTGTCGAAAGTATTAGAAGTATTTTTAAATAATGTTTAAAAAAATTTGTATAATTGGATGTGGTCTAATCGGATCATCTTTGGCAAGAGCAATCAAAAAATATAATCTTTCTGAAAAGATAGTTTCTTCCAATAGATCGAATATTGTAAATAAAAAAGTACTTGAACTAAAAATGGTAAACGATTCAAGTTCGGACACCCAAAAAATGGCTAAAGATTCTGATCTAATTATAATCGCTACTCCGTTGAGTAGCTATGAAAACGTAATTTTAAAAATCAAAAATTCTTTAAAAAGTGGAACGATATTAACCGATGTAGGATCAGTTAAAGAAAGAGTTATTAGTTTAGTAGAAAAGTCTATTCCTAAAAATGTTTCATGGATTCCATCCCACCCGATTGCTGGTACAGAAGAAAGTGGTCCTGAAGCTGGATTTTCGGAACTTTTCAAAAATAGATGGTGTATTCTTACGCCAAGCAAAAAAGCAAAAGAGAAAGATATTGATACACTTAAATCATTCTGGAAAAAAATAGGAAGTAAAGTAGATATTATGGATGCAAAACAACATGACTATATTTTATCAATTACGAGTCACATTCCACACTTAGTGGCATACAATATAGTGAGTACATCAATTAATATTCAAGAAGAAAAACAATCTGCTATTATCAAATATAGTGCTGGTGGCTTAAGAGATTTTACAAGAATTGCAGCATCTAACCCAATAATGTGGCGAGATATATTCATCCAAAATAAAGCAAATATATCGAAAGAGATAGAAACATTTATTGCAAATCTTGAAGATTTAAAAAATGCAATAGAAAATGAAGATGGCAAAAAATTAGAAGAAATTTTTATAAAAACTAAAAAAATTAGAAAAGAAATCATTAAAGCCGGACAAGATGTGAGCAAACCTGACTTTGGAAGGTAAACTATTTTTCCAGAATTTTAAACATAGGCAAGAGCTCATTCTTGTAATTTTGCCATGATTTTACAGAATTTTTATAAATAGGTTTTCTAGCTTGCGCAAAACTGGCTGTAACAATTCCTCTTTTATTTCTATAAAAAGTAAGACAATTTTTATCCCAATCCAAATTACAAAAATCTAATAATTTTCTTGATTCAAATTCTTGATTTTCCACTAACTTTTCATACGAGATATCGTAAATAAAATCTGGAAGTAATTGTTTCCAAAATTCCATAAGATTTTGATATAGTTTATAATATTTGGCGGCCTCTTCTAAATTATAAGAAAAATTAAGCTCACCCTCAAAAAAGTTTTTAAATAGAGATAAACAGGTATCCTTAGGATCTCTTGTACAATGAATTATTTTAGATTTAGGAAGGATTAATTTTATTAAACCGATCCATTTAAAGTTCAGTGGTGCTTTGTCCGTGATATAATTTTTATTTGTATTATATCTATCTAAATTTTCTAAATATTTTGTTCCCATATTACTAAAAAAGTTTTGATCTTTAATATTAAATTTTTCGGGAAATTTTATTTTATTGTTAACTAAGAAATTTTCTTTAATGATTTGCGTCAAGTCTCTTAGTTCACCTGCACCATACACACTTTTATGGTTTGCGATTATTTGTTCTACCAAAGTTGTTCCAGATCTAGGCATTCCTAGAATAAAAATCATTTTATTGCTTTTGTTACCTACATTTTCAAGATTTTGAAAATCAATACTTGAAAAATAATTTTTAATATTTTCGAATAATTTAACATCATCATTTATTTGATATTTTATGGCATCTCTTTTTATTTTGTTACCTAACTTATAATTTTCGAATGATTTCTCATAATTCTTAATGTCTTCATAAGCTTTACCAAGACCAAAATGCAATTCCATTTTTTGAAAATTATTTAATGATCGATCTTTTATTTTGTTTTCCATGATTTTTAGATGAGGATTGTTGATGTCATATTTTAATGACATACCTAAACTTCGATCGGCTCTAGTAAATTTAGGGTTGATTTTTAAAACTGATTCAAAACATTTTTTTGACTCTTCAAACTTTCCAAGAGCCTGATATGCCAATCCCAAGTTATTAATTACTATATAGAGCTTGTCATCAATACTTAGTGCAAGCTTATAGTATTTAATTGCTTCCTCACAATTATTTAATTCCTTCTTTACATTTCCTAAATTACTTATTGGATGCGTAAATTTAGGATTTATTTCTATTGCTCTTTCATAATAGTGTTGAGCATTTTTTAAGTCATGCATATTATGATACGTGAGGCCCAAGTTATTTATGGCAACAAAAAAATTAGGATTATTTCGGATAGCGATTTTGTAATATTTTATCGCTTCTTGGAATTTTTTTTGTGACTGCAAACATAAACCGAGGAGATTATAAAGTGCTTGGAAATTTGGAAATTTTTTAATAAGCTTCTTAGCTTTTACTTCAGCTGACATATAATCTTTCGCTTTAAAATAATTTAAGATTATTTGTGCCTCTCTTTCCGCTTCTATTTTTAAATTGTTCATAATTAATTTGTCCTTCTTATACCAATTACTTTTAAATTTGCAGTTTTTTCAATTCTCTTAATAGCGTAATTTATATTCATAATTGAGACTTTTTTTGACGGTCCATAAGCGTGTATTAGTTTACTTCTAGACAAGGCAATTGCAATATGACCTTTCCAAAAAAATAAATCATTTTTTTTTACATTCTTTCTTTGAATTTTTTTTTTCAAATATTTAAATTGATCTTTAGAATCTCTAGGAAAATATTGATTATTAAAAGTAAAGCATAGTTGAACTAGTGCGGAACAATCTATGCCCCGATAACTCTTGCCTCCCCATTTATATTTTGTTCCATTAAAAATTTTTATTTTTTCAAAAATACTATTTGTTTTGTAACTTATTGGTTTTATATCTGAAATTTTGATCCACTTATTTTTTTCAAACTCAATAAAAGACTTTGATTTACTGATATGTGATATTTTAGACGAAAATAGAATTTTTTTTTTTATTTTTTTTTTGACTGATGGGGCATTATAAACATTAGCTTTTAAAGAACTTACTTTATAATAATAAGTAATTTTTTTTTTAAATTTTTTCTTTTTAATAAAGCCTATATATTTATCTTCAATTAATTTGATTTTCCACCAATCTCCATTTTTTTTTATTATTTTAAATTTTTCCCCATAGAGCATCTGGGTTGTCAAACCAGATGATACAGAATTATTTTTATATACGTTAATTGAGGTATAATTATTGTAATAACTATTTTGCACGAAGTTTTAATTTGTCTTTAATAAACCATAAACAAATCAAAGATGGAATAACCATTACAGCAGTTAAAATGAAAAATGTTCCCCAGTCTCCGTTTAACCAATCAACTAGTGCTCCCGAAGATGAAGCAAGCGTTGTTCTTCCTGCGGTTCCGATAGATGCAAGCAACGCATACTGAGTTGCAGTATAAGTTCTATTAACCAACAGTGATATGAAAGCAACAAATGCTACAGTAGCAAATGCAGCAGCTATATCATCTAAAGCTACCGCCGCTCCAAAAACTAACTGGTGATTGGAAGTTACTATGTGCCATGTCCAAAAATAAAAATTAAGATCAAATTCATAAGAAACTAAAGGTATTGCTTGAACATACCAATTAAGATAAGAAAATAAAAGATTTGTTACAGCCATCAATATTCCTGCAATGAACATTGTTTTTACAGACCCAGATCTCATTGCAAATATTCCACCCAGCAATGTAAAAACAACAGTTGTTATCCAACCAACACCTTTTGAGAAAATAGCTATTTCTGATTTAGAAAATCCAATTTCTTTATAAAAAACAATAGACATACGTCCAAGAAAAGCTTCTCCAACTTTAAACAAGAAAACAAAAGCTAAAATTCCTATAGCGATGGATAGACCATTGTTTTTAAAAAAAGTTACTAAAGGTCCACCAATTCTGCCACTAATCCAACTAGCTGTTCTTTGACCCCAATCTCTTTCTGCATTTAATAATGCAATTCCTAAAATTCCCAAAATAAGTGATACAATTACAAAAGATAATAAAATTTTGAAAAAAAATACAAACACAATAAAGACTGAAGTGAAGATTAAAGCATTACGTTTAATAAAAAAGTACGATAAACCTCCCACTAGAATTGATATAATTATGTAATGCATTATATTTAATGGTAGAAATGGGAATAAATTTTTTGTTTTCGAAAATTCCGGCAAAAGTTCCAAAATGGAAAAGATAAGTAATATACCTCCTAAAATCCTTAAATAATTTCTTTTTGCAGAACCCAAGTCTTTTTCTATAATTTGGTCACTTATCCTTTGATTTTCTTGTCTTTTATTACTCAGCGTTTCATGAACAAACATTAAACCTATATTCATTAAAATAATTACTACTCCTAAAACTAAAAAAGTAGTCTGCCAGTAATCTTCAATACCCATATTTTCAAAATATTCTGCTGTGAATAAAGCAATTACTCCTCCTAACTTATAACCTGTCCACCAACCAACCACTGCCATTGCTGCTCCAGCAGCCATAGACTTTCCTTCATTTTCATTAATTTGTTCAATTCTTAATGCATCAACGGTTATGTCCTGAGTAGCAGATGCTATTGCAATAATTAATCCGACAGCAATTAATATGTAAAGTCCTGACACTGTATATATTCCAATAAATGTAAAGTTTTCTGTTGGGTTAATAAAACTCCAAACTACCAAGCTTAGTAAAATTACAATTTGCATTAAAACTATCCATCCTCTTCTATGGCCTAGTTTTTTCGTTAAAAACGGTATTTGAATTCTGTCGATTATTGGTGCCCAAAGAAAATTGATAGCATATACACCAAAAATTAGACCTGCCCATCCTATTGTTGATCTGCTAAGTCCTTCTTCTTTTAGCCAAAGAGATAAACTGGAGGCAATTAGTACCCAAGGAAAACCACTTATTGCTCCAAGAAGCAAAATTCTGACCATCCTTATGTCCTTGTAGACCATAAGTGAATCAATCCAGCTTTGTTTTTTTTCTATTTCCATAAAGCAAATTATTAAGTTTTTTTAGTTTTTCCAAAAGCCTGGAAAGAACAATACTAACAAAGTAAATATCTCCAGTCTACCCAATAACATTGCAAAGCTTAAAATCCATTTTGCAAAATTGGATAATTCACTGAAGTTTCCGCTTGGTCCTATCATGTCACCAAGCCCGGGGCCAACATTTGAAATTGCTGTTGCTGCGCCAGAAAAAGAAGTAATAAAATCTAATCCGGTAAAAGACAATAGCATCGCAACTAGAAAAAAAATCAAAAAATACAAGAATATGAAAGATATGATCGGGGAAATAAAGCGTTTATCGATCTTTTCTTTATTGTAAGATAAGGGAAAAACTCCTCTTGGATAAACGGATTTTTTTATTTCATTAATTATGAATAACCATAAAATTTGTATTCTGAAAACTTTAATACCACAAGCTGTTGATCCGGCGCATCCTCCAATAAACATTAATAGTAGAAAAAATACTAAAGAAAAATTACCCCAAAGATTAAAGTTTGTAGTTACATAACCTGTACCAGATAAAATCGAAACTACATTAAAAGCTGATAATCTTAAATTAGAAAAAAAATTTCCATGCTCTTTGATTAACAAGTTTAGCGTTATTATAATTATGGATATTAGACAAATATAAATTAAACCTTTAATTTGAGTATCTTGAAAAAAAATTTTTTTATTTCCATCAAGATATTTTAAATAAGCTATGAACGGTATACTTCCTGATATTATAAAAATGATTGATACAATTTCTATTTTTGGGTTTTGAAAATATCCTATTGATTCACTGTAAGTCGAAAATCCTCCTGTTGCGATAGTTGTCATTGCATGAGCAATGCTATCAAAAACATTCATTCCAACAAAAAAATAAGAAACTGCACAAACTGAGCTAAGAAAAAAATAGATTAAAATAATTTTAAAAGCTATTTCCCTAGTTCTAGGTAGAATTTTTTCAGTTGTATCTCCACTTTGTAATTTAAATAGCTGCATTCCACCAACATTCAATAAGGGTAACACTGTAATTGCCATTACAACAATACCTATTCCGCCTAGCCACTGCAGTAGTGATCTCCATATAAGAATAGCTTTAGGAACGTTACTTAAATCTCCTATAACGGTAGATCCAGTGGTTGTTATTCCAGACATGCTTTCAAAAAAAGCATCACTAAATGTCAATTCAAGATCTGAAAGAATAAATGGCAAAGATCCGAAAATAGCAATACCAATCCAGGATAGAGAAGTTAATAAGAAGGCTTGTTGTAAATTTAATTTTCTGTCTTGATCCAAATTTGAAAGCAAAAAAAGGATACCCATAAATATGGTTACTATAGAGGAATAAACAAAAGTTCCATCAAGTCCATCTTCATAAATTAGCTGAACCATTATTGGAGCAATCATGAAAAATCCCAAAATAATTAATAAAATTCCAAGTACGAAAAAAACTGTTTTATAATTAGTCATTTTGATGGAAACAATATTTTATGGTGTATAAATTTCAACACAATAAGGAATAAATTTATCTATATTTTTTAATGTAAATTTTATAAATCTGTTAATCGTGATTGATAAATCCATAATTGAAAAAACCACTTCATGGCCTTTTGTTGAAGCTCGAAAATTGATTAAAGATAGGGAAAGTAATTTAAAAAAAAAAGGGAAAATTACTTTGCAAACTGGCTACGGACCCAGTGGACTTCCACATATAGGAACTTTTGCAGAAGTCGCGAGAACAAGCATGATGGTTAATGCAATTTCTCATTTAACAGATATTCCAACTGAAATAATTACTTTCTCTGATGACATGGATGGATTAAGAAAGATTCCTGACAATATCCCTAACTCGAAAATATTAGAGCAAAATTTAAATAAACCTTTAACCAATATTCCAGACCCATTTAAAAAATATTCAAGCTTTGGCGAACATAATAATGAAATGTTAAAAAGTTTTTTAAACAAATTTAATTTTAATTATAATTTTAAAAGTTCAACTCAATTATACAAATCGGGAAAATTTAATGATGTTTTAGTGCTGATACTGAATAAATACCAAGAAATTATAAATATTGTTATTCCAACACTTGGAAAAGAAAGACAAAAAACTTACAGTCCTTTTCTTCCTATTTGCCCAGAGACAGGAAAGGTGTTGGAGATTCCAATGCTGGAAATTATTAAAGATAAAAAAAAGATTGTGTTTGATAATAAGGGAGAAAAAATTGAAGTAAGCATTCTAGATGGTAACTGCAAGCTTCAATGGAAAGTAGATTGGGCTATGAGATGGTACGCTTTAGACGTCGATTATGAAATGTATGGAAAAGATTTAATAGAGAGTGCGGCTATATCTCATAAAATTTGCAAAGTTTTAGGAAAAAAAAGTCCAAACGGTTTTCCATATGAATTATTTTTAGATGAGAAAGGTGAGAAGATCTCTAAATCCAAAGGCAATGGTATTACAATCGAAGATTGGCTCAAATATGCTTCTCCTGAAAGTTTATCATTATTTATGTATCAAAATCCTAAAAGAGCAAAAAAGCTATATGCTGATGTTGTTCCAAAAGCCGTTGATGAATATTTAACTTGTATAGATAAATTTGATCAGCAAGATGCTCAACATAGGCTACTCAATCCTGTTTGGCATGTTCATAACGGAAATCCTCCAAAAGAAAAATCTATTATGCCATTTTCGGTCTTATTAAACTTGGTTGGGACAAGTAATGCCACAGATAAAGAAGTATTATGGAAGTTTATAAAAAAATATAAAAAAGATATTAAAGTTTCAGATCATCCAATTTTAGACAGTTTAGCTAAATATGCTTTAAAATATTTTGTGGACGTAATTAAACCAAAAAAAAAATATAGAAAACCAAATGAGAAAGAAAAAAAAGCTCTGAAAGATTTAGTAAATAGATTAAAGTCTTGCAAAGACCAGATGGACCCTGAAGCTATTCAAACAATTGTTTATTCAGTGGGTAAAGATAATGGATATAAAGAAAACTTAAGGGAATGGTTTAAAGCAATTTACGAAATAATTTTTGGAGATCAAGACGGTCCAAGAATGGGATTTTTTATAAGCTTTTTGGGTATAGAAGAAAGTATGGAACTGATTAATAAGCATATTAAATGATGTTTTCTATCTTAAGGCCATTTTTGTTTAACATAGATCCAGAAACTGCTCATGATTTAGCCATTAAATCACTTAAGTTTAATCCTCTTCCTAGCAAAATGTTTGAGGTTGAAGATGAACAAATGTTAAAAGTTCAGTTACTAGGAAAAAATTTTCCCAATCCTATCGGCTTGGCTGCAGGTTTTGATAAAAGTGCCGAAGCTTATAATTCGCTATTAAGATTAGGGTTTGGATTTGTAGAAGTTGGCACAGTTACCCCATTAAAACAATTTGGAAATCCAAAACCACGAATATTTAGACTTAAAGACGATGATGCTTTAATTAATAGGTTGGGATTCAATAATGATGGAATCGAAATAATAAAAAATAGAATCAAATTAAATGATAAGAAAGGTATAGTGGGCGTTAATATTGCACCTAACAAGGAAACCAAAGATCAAAAAAATGACTTTTGTTTAGGATTAAAAAACTTTTTTGATATAGCGGACTATATTACTGTAAATATTTCTTCGCCAAATACTGAAGGTTTAAGAGATTTTCATGAACAAGAAAAACTTAAAAATCTTTTACTAGCTCTTAATAAAATAAAAAAAGAAAACAAAACAGATATTTCGCTATTATTAAAAGTTTCTCCAGATATTGAAGATAATCATATTTCCGAAATTGTAGATGCGGCAACGAATAATGATATTGCTGCGATTATACTTACGAACACTACAAATGGTAACAGAGATAATTTGAGAAGCAAAATTAAGAAGGAAAAAGGTGGGCTTTCGGGAAAACCTTTGCAGGAAATATCAACTAATATGATTAAAAAATTTTATAAACAACTAAATGGTAAAATTCCTATTATAGGAGTAGGTGGTGTTGATTCAGGCAAATCCGCTTACGAAAAAATTACTGCGGGAGCATCATTGTTACAACTTTATACTGGTTTTATTTACAAAGGACCATCAGTAGTAAAAGATATCAAAAAAGGATTAATTCAAATTTTAAAAGCCGAGGGATTAAATAATATCAAAGAAGCCATAGGTAAAGGTGCATAATGTTATCCTATATTACCCAATGAAGGAAAATATTCTAATATAAAAAATCCTAAAACTTGTAATTGACCAGTCAAAATTGTTACTCCAGTTAATAATAAAATGGCTCCGCCTACTTTTGTGATTGTTGATATGTATTTTCTAAAACTTTTAGAAAAAAACAAAAATTTATCTATTAAAACTCCAGAGATAATAAAGGGTATTGCTAAACCCAATGAATAAAACGAAAGTAATAATATACCTTTGTTAATGTTTTCTTCTATCGCAGCTAAAGCTAAAATTGATCCTAAAATTGGTCCAATGCAAGGAGTCCACCCAAAACCAAATGCCATACCAACAATAACCGGGAAAATTAAATTATTTCTATAATTTTTCGTAAAAAATCTTGCTTCAGAGTTTAGTATTTTTAAATTAATTAATCCAATCAGCTGTAAAGAAAATAAGATTATTATTAAACCAGCTATAATTCTTAATTGATTTGAATGATTAATCAAAAACTTTCCGATGAAGGAGGCAGTTATTCCAAAAGAAATAAAGACAATTGAAAATCCCACTGAAAAAAATATTGTTTTTAGCAAAACTGATTTATTGTCCCCAATAATTTCATCCAATGTTTGACCTGAAATGTAAGAAATATAACCTGGAATTAAAGGTAAAACACATGGAGATAAAAAACTTATAAAACCAGCTGAAAAAGCTATTAATAAATTTAAAATCACCTAGCTGCTTTTTTGGATGAAAGTTTTTTCTTATATTTACTTAAAGATCTTCTAGAGAAGGAAGCTAAAATTCCTAGCCCAACTGCAAGAAAAATGCAAAACAAACCATAGGAAGCTGGAAAAGAATTTGATAGCTCTATTAGTGTTTCATAAAATTGATTTATTTCAATTGGACTTGAATTGTTATTACTTAATATTTCTTTGTGATTTTTAAAAAAGGTATTATAAGCAACCGCAATACCAACTGCTAGAAAAAGAATTGCCATTAAAGTTTTTAACTCTGAGGATTTTAAATATTCACTAACTTTAATTCCTAACTGGATTCCAATAATAGAACCAACTATTAATATAACTACCAAAACTATATCAATCGATTGATAGTTAAAAGCATGTAAAATTGTTACAAAAGCTGTGACAAATATAGTTACAAAGAGAGAAGTTCCCGGTACTAATTTTGCCGGCATTCCAATAATGTAGATTAGCGCAGGTACTAGTAAAAATGCACCGCCTACTCCCATAATTGATGCAATAAACCCTACAAGCAAACCTAATATAATAGGTGCTAATGCACTTTCGTAAAGTTTAGATTTTTTAAATCTTATTCTAAATGGTAAACCATGTATCCAATAATGAGAATGTAATTTTTTTTTTAAGAAAATCTTTTTTCTCGTCCTGTCTATTTCTGCAACTCCTTCGATTAACATTAAAGTTCCAATTGTTGCTAAAACGTACATGTAAGCAAGTGAGATAATTAAGTTTATTTTTCCGATTTCTTTAAAATAAGTGAAGGTAAATATTCCAATAATTGTTCCAACTATCCCACCCAAAACTATCATGAAACCCATCTTGTAATCTAAGGTATTTTTAAACCAGTGTGTTAAAGAACCCGAGGTAGAAGAAGCCAAAATGTTGTTAGCCTCATTTGCTACAGCATAAGTAGGAGGGATTCCTAAAAAAATTAAAAAAGGGGTCATTAAAAAACCACCCCCAACACCAAAAATTCCTGACAAAAAACCTACAACGAAACTTAAAAATAATATTGCAAATATATTTATTGAGACTTCAGCTATTGGTAAATAAACTTCCATTACATTGATATTTTTCGATAATTAATCCTGTAAAATATTTATGTCAATGTTAATTTATAAACTTGACGTAAATAAAGACAGCATCTATACCGTCATTCAATAGAATAGAGTTATGTCAAAAAAATGTGAATTAACAGGAAAATCTCCCCTAAAAGGCCATAAAGTGAGTCATGCCAATAATAAAACTAAAAGGAAATTTTTGCCAAATTTAAAAAAAGTCACTTTTGTGAGCAATATATTAAAAAAAAATATTAAATTAAATGTAACAAATTCAGCTTTGAGGTCGGTAGATAAAAAAGGTAGTATAGATTCATTCTTGAAAGATGTAAAATTTGTTAATCTTTCCCCAAAAGTAAAAAAAATAAAAAAATTATTGATAGCAAAGAACTAATACAAGGATCAAAAATGAACAAGCTGTTCTTGGTGTTATCTTTTTTGATGGGGATTGTAGTATTGGCATCAAACTATTTAGTTCAATTCCCAATTAAATATTACGGTTTGGAGGAATTATTAACTTACGGAGCCTTTAGTTATCCAGTAGCTTTTTTGATCACAGATTTAGCAAACAGAAGATATGGCAAATTAATTGCAAAAAAAATTGTTTATTTTGCGTTTTTTTTAGGAGTACTTCTAACACTTTATTTTTCAACAAATTTTTCTGATTTAATTTCAATTAGAATTGCAATAGGATCTGGAACAGCTTTTATAACTGCGCAACTTATTGATGTGCAAATTTTCGATAATCTCAGACAAAAAAAATGGTTTATTGCTCCTTTGACTTCATCTTTAGTAGGTTCGACAATTGATACTTTTATATTTTTTTCAATTTCCTTTTATGGAACAGGAATAAATTGGATAAGTTTATCGCTTGGTGATTTAGGAGTTAAAATTTTCGTAGCATTACTAATGCTAATACCATTTAGAATTTTGATGTTTTCAATTACAGATTTTTCTTCCCTAAAAAAAACAATTCGAAATTAATTTTTGATAAATCTATAAGCAAGGATTTTATAAACAAGCTTGGCAGTTAAAAAATTGTAAATATTAAAGCCTTTAATGGGCGCAAGCTCATTTATATCAGCTCCAACTATTCTAGAATTTTTTGCTGCAATTTTAATTATTTTTATTGTTTCATCCCAAAATAGTCCTCCTGGCTCAGGAGTTCCAGTAGCTGCCATGATGCTTGAATCAAAAACATCAACATCAAAAGTTAAATACACCGTCTTGTTTTTTACTAATTTTTTAAATAAATTTAAATTCCATTTATTTTTATCTTTTGCCCAGAAAATTTTTATTCTTTTACTATTTTTTTTTAAATAAGAGTTTTCTTTAGCAGAAATATTTCTAATTCCAAAAGATATTACGTTTACATTTTTGTAATCTAGACATCTTCTTATTGCAGAAGCATGTGAAAATTTATTTTTATTGTAACTTTCTCTTAGATCAGCATGAGCATCAAAATGTAATAAGCAAATATTTTTATACCTTTGAATAAAAGGAATGAGGCAGCCTTGTGTAATGGAGTGTTCCCCACCCAATACTAAGGGAAAAAGTTTTTGGTTTAGTAGACTATCATTTATTTTGGCAATTTGACTTATAGCGTCTTTTATATTTTTTTTTATAGAAAATGGTTTGATAGTTTTTATTCCAATATTTTTATAGGGTTCACAGTTTAAATCTTCATCAAATAATTCTACCTGATGAGAGGCCTTTATGATTTCTTTTGGTCCGTTTTTTGTTCCCAAACCATAGCTTACTGTTTTTTCTAAACCAAAAGGTACGACCACTGCTTTTGTTTTACCATTAAACTTATTATCAGTTCCTAAAAAACCTTTTTTGTTTGATAGATATTTCAATTTTTATCTGAATAGCTGTGAGAAATTTTTTCTTTCTCTTTGCTTCCAATGTCCTCGATGATATGCATCACTTGCAATTAATGGTAGCACGCTCGTTGCTTCTGCAAAAACCATTTGTTCTTTGGAAATGTCAACTTTGCCCCAAGAACTTGCTTCTTTTAGAGTAGAACTACTGCAGGCGCCATCTCTGGTATCGGCAACTGTTATTTGTACAGCATATTTATGCATACTTACCTTTTTACCTAATAGTTCAGCACAAATAACTGTATCTTGAATAAAGTTTTTTGGAACTCCTCCGCCAATCATTAGTAACCCTGAAGTTTTTGATTTAATTTTTATTTCAGTAAGTTCCCTAAATTCTCTTACCGAATCAATGGTTATATGATTATTGGGATTTTTTTCTTGATGCATCACCAAACCAAATCCTGCGCTCGAATCTGTAAATGCTGGACAAAAGATTGGAACATTGTTGTCATAAGCGGTCTCGATAAGGGAATTTTTCTTTTTTGAGCTAGTTTTTAAATATTTGCCAATTTCTCTTATAAATTCTCTAGATGTATAAGATTTTGGCTCTAAATTATCAGCAATTTCACAAATGGTCTTATCACAAATTTGTAATTGTTCTTCATCAATATAAGTATCATAAATTCTATCGATGCAATTATCTCGAAGCACAGTATCATCCTGAAATTGAGAACCTTGATAATGCTTGAATCCCAAAGCTTCAAAAAAATCCATATCGATTATAGAAGCTCCAGTTGCAACTATAGCATCTACCATATTGTACTTAGCTAAATCTGAGTAAATTTGCATACAGCCCCCCGCAGAAGTTGATCCCGCAAGTGTTAAAAAAATTGAACATTCTTTATCTTTAAGCATTTCACCAAATATTTCCGAAGCTTTAGCAGTATCTCTGGAAGCAAAAGACATTTTGCCCATAGAATCTATAATTTTTCTGGAATCAAAAGATGTAATATCTATGTGTTCAACTGGCTTATCTAGGAAGTTTTTTTTATTATGACCAATCTTCGATTTTGGATTGACCATTAGGCAACGAGATATTTTTTGGTATCTTCTTTTTCATACATTGACATTATTGCCTTGTCTTCTACTTCAAATATTTGATCAGAAAAAAATCCATTAAATTTTGTTCTAAACGTAATGCCATAAGCACCAAGCTGTCCTAATTCTATGTAATCATTCTCTTTAATATTATTTGGAAGTATAAAGGGGCCTTTCATGTAATCCATACTATCACATGTAGGACCATAAAAATTAAATGCTGTAAGTTTTTTTGAAATTATTCTTCCATTTTGAATCATTCTAGCCGGAAACACAATATTTGGAAAACCGGCATCAAACAAACTGCCATATGTTCCATCATTAATATAAAGTTTTTGTTTCTTTCTTAAAACCACTTTAACAATTGTAGATCCACTTTCTGCAACCAAGGCTCTTCCTGGTTCGCACATTAACGCAGGCTGCTTCTCTAATTTTAGATTATTCAAAGCTTTTTTTATTTCGAATATATAATTATTCAGTGATTGCGGTCTCAAATCTGGGTAAATAGTTGGAAAACCTCCTCCAATATTTATAAAATCTGGAATTATATTTGTTTTTTTTATGATATTTCCCATTTCGCCAATTCCTTTTGTATATGATATTGGGTGCATGCATTGAGAACCTACGTGAAAACTTAATCCTACTTTTTTAGAATGAGCCTTTGTTAGTCTAAAAAGACCTAAAACCTCAGAACTAAGAGCTCCAAACTTTTTGGACAAATCAATCTCAGCATGTTCATTTGAAATAGAAATTCTTACAAATAAATTTAAATCTTGAGCATTCTCTGTAGCTTCAATTATTTTTAATAATTCATCTTTAGTATCTAGAGCATAGTTTTTAATATTGTAGTTAAAGTATGCTTCTCTAATATGCTCTCTGCTTTTAATAGTATTCATATAAAAGCATTCTGCATCAGGAACAATTTTTTTGATTATTTTAATTTCTTCTATGGAGGCAATATCGAATTTATCAATTCCACCATTTTTTATTTCTTTTATGACTTCTTCATGCGGATTAGTTTTAACCGCGTATAATACTTCTCCAGGAAAATTTTTATTAAACCAATTACAAGCTGTTTTGATTGAGTTTTTCCTTATACAGTAAACTGAATCTACGGGCCTTAATTCACTAACTACGTCGTCAACACTTTTAAATTTTCGCATCTCATGTGCCCCCTAAAAAAAGTTACACTAAAGTATCTAAAAAATTTATTAAAATTTTTCTCTTTTTTTTTCAATTAAAGTAATAGTTACTCAATGTAAAGAAAAAATTTTATCCTTGAGTTGAGAATAAATATTTCTATTTACGAACCAATATGAGTTCGAGTAATATGGCTTGCCAAACTTTTGAAATAATTAAAAAAATGAACGATTTTATAGACAAATCACTGCTTATAGTGGATGATGATAATCCTTTTAGGGATAGATTGGCTCGTGCTATGGAAAAAAAAGGATTCAAAGTTACGCAAGCCGAAGGTGTAAAATCTGCTATTCAGAAAGTTAAAGAAAATAAACCCGCATTTGCAGTGATCGATTTAAGGTTGGGAGACGGCAATGGACTAGAAGTTGTAAATGAGATTCAGAAATTAAAAAAAGAAAGTAGAATCATTATGCTCACAGGTTACGGAAATATCCCAACAGCAGTAGCCGCTATTAAAGCCGGAGCAATTGACTATCTTGCTAAACCGGCAAATGCCGAAGATATAGAAGCGGCCCTATTGGCTGATCCTGCTAAAAAGGCTTATCCTCCAAAAGATCCAATGTCCGCTGACCGAATAAAATGGGAGCATATCCACAGGGTATTTGAGCTATGTAATAGAAACGTTTCAGAAACTGCTAGACGTTTAAAAATGCATAGAAGGACTCTTCAAAGAATATTATCCAAGAAATCGCCTAGATAATTTTTTTTAATTTTTTAATATAAGGAGATAAAATTACAAGAAGCAATAATTTGAATAATTCTGCTAGCAAAAAAGGCTGAGCTCCAAATTTAAAAATTGGTTTGTCCCAACCAATTAAATAACCTAGCCAAAGTAAACCAAATATATAAATAAAACTTACTGCAAATAATAGTTTAGTAAAAATATATATAAAATTTTTTTCGTATTTAAAATAACCTGCCAAAAAAACTGCTATTAAAAATCCAATAAGGTAACCCATCGTAGGACCGGTGAAATATATGAGGCCAATTCCTTTTTCTGGCGAATTGGCAAATACTGGTAAACCAACAATTCCTTCAAACAAATATAAACTTACCGTAAGTAAACCAATTTTATAACCGAATGCCATACCAAGAAATAATACAACAAAAGTTTGCATTGTCATTGGTACTGGATAAAAAGGAATTTTAACTTTTGCAGAAATTGTTAAAAGTAAAGTTCCCAATATTGTTATTGAAATGATTTTAACAAGTTTATCTATTTGGTATTTCTTTATTGCTTCCATAGTTAATTATTACAACTATCTTATAAGAAATCTAGTTTTTTGTTAACTGAATAAATACATCTTCTAGATTGCCATCTTCGGTTGATATGTCAATTATTTCAACTTCTTCGCTTTTAATTATATTAATTATATCTTCAATTTTATGCTTATTTCTTTCATAAGATATTATTATTTCATTGCTTACATTTGATGAAAAAGAAAGACCACTTATTTTTTTTTTCGATAAATCAATTGGTTTGTTGATTTTAAATATAATTTTTTTTGTTTTTATTCTATTAAGTAAATTTTTTGTTGTATCATGTGCAACAAGATCTCCTTTATTTAAAATTGCAATTCTGTCGCACATTTCTTGAGCTTCAAATAAATAGTGTGTTGTTAATATAATAGTTACACCTTGTTTATTTAAATTCTTTACATTCTCCCATAAGTTTTGTCTTAACTCTACATCTACTCCTGCCGTTGGTTCATCCAAAACTAAAATGGGAGGTTGATGTACCATTGCTTTAGCAATTAATAATCTTCTTTTCATTCCACCAGATAAACTTCTTGAATAGCTATTAGCTTGTTTTTCAAGAGATACCATTTTTAGTACTGCATCAGTTATCCTATTTTTTTTGGGAACACCATAAAG
This sequence comes from uncultured Candidatus Pelagibacter sp., assembly GCA_913030805.1. Classification (GTDB taxonomy): domain Bacteria; phylum Pseudomonadota; class Alphaproteobacteria; order Pelagibacterales; family Pelagibacteraceae; genus AAA240-E13. The sequence goes on from CAJWDL010000003.1 coordinate 28,596, forward strand.
TCCTGCTTGTAGCTCAAGAAGCTTCTTAGGGCTAAAGAAAGCATCGAGATTTACCTCTTGAGGAACAATTCCAATAGAAGCTCTTACTTGTCTTGGATTTTTGTCTATATCAAATCCCCAAACATTTACGATACCCTTTGTTTTGATAACTGTGCCAGATAAAATATTTATAAAAGTAGTTTTGCCAGCGCCGTTAGGACCAAGAAGCCCAAATATTTCTCCTTCTTTCACCTCTAAGTTTAATTCATTTAGAGCTACAACTGAATTAAGAGAATTTTTTGCATAAATTTTTGTTAATTGATTTACCGAAACAGCATTTTTTTTAGTCATAAATATTTTAAAACAAATACAACACTTATTTAATTTAGGATAATATTATTTTATGAGTTCAATAAAAAAAACTGATCATTTTTATTTAATTGATGGTTCGGGTTATATTTTCAGAGCCTATTATGCCTTACCTCCTTTATCTAGAAAAAGCGATGGATTACCTACTGGAGCAGTAAGTGGATTTTGTTCTATGTTATTTAAGTTATTAGAAGATTCAAGATCGGATGACTCAATTCATAGACCAACACACTTTGCTGTAATTTTCGATTCTGCAAGAAGAAACTTTAGAAATGATATTTATAGCGAATATAAAGCTAACAGAAGTGAAGCGCCTGAAGATTTGGCTCCTCAGTTTGAATATATTAGAAAGTCGGTCGAAGCATTTAATTTGCCATCAATAGAATTATCTAACTATGAAGCTGATGATCTAATAGCAACTTACACAAAACAAATTATTAAAGTAGGCGCTAAAGTTACGGTTATTTCATCAGATAAAGATTTAATGCAATTAGTTTCCGACAAGGTCAGACTTTACGATCCAATGAAAAGTAAAGTTTTAGGAGAGAAAGAGGTTGTTGAAAAATTTGGAGTAAAACCTGTTCAAGTTATAGATGTTCAGTCATTAGCAGGAGACTCTTCAGATAATATACCGGGCGTTCCAGGCATAGGTATAAAAACAGCATCTGAACTTATTAATAAGTACAAAACTTTAGATGTTTTATTAAAAAAAGCTGATGAGATTCCTCAAAATAAAAGAAGAGAAACTTTATTGGCAAATAAAGATAAAGCTCTTTTAAGCAGACAATTGGTTACCCTTAAAGACGACGTTCCAGTTAAAGACAAACTAAGTAGCCTTCTTTTAAAAGAAGTTCAAAAAGAAAAACTTTATGATTTTTTAAGAAAGATGGAATTTAATAAATTATTAAGCAGAGCGATAAGTTTTTATGGTGAAACAGGAAAAAAAAAATCAGAATTGAATACTACAAAAACACAATCATCTAAAATTAATACAAAAGCTTACGAAGGCATTATCAACGAAAAAAGTTTAGATAAATGGCTAAAAATTTTAAACGAACAATCAGTTATTGCTGTTGATACAGAGACATCTTCTTTAAATCCACTAGAGGCTGACCTAATTGGCGTTTCATTTAGCTATGCGCCTAATAAAGCTTGTTACATACCATTAGCTCATAAAAATATTAAAAGTTTAAAAAAAAAATTGGTATTAGAAAAAATTAAACCAATATTAGAAGATCCAAGTATAAAAAAAATTGGTCAAAATATTAAATTTGATTTTACTGTTCTTAAACAAAACGGAATTGAAGTTAATCCCATCGAGGACACGATGTTAATTTCATATACTCTAGATGCTGGTAGTAATAGACATAATCTAGATACACTTTCTGAAATTCACTTAGAACATAAAACCATCTCTTATAAAGAATTAGTTGGCACAGGAAAAAATAAATTAAATTTTTCTGATATTGAACTAGATAAAGCAACGGAATATGCCGCAGAGGACGCAGATGTAACACTAAGACTTTATAATCATCTTAAGTCAAAACTTAATGAGGAAAAATTAAATAAAGTTTACGAGTCTTTTGAAAAACCAATGGTACAATTACTTTCAAAAATGGAATTTAATGGTATTAAGGTTGACGATTTATATCTTAAAAAACTTTCTAAAAAGTTTGAAGATAAAATAAGAAAAATAGAAAAAGAAATATATTCAATAGCTGGCAAAGAATTTAATATTGGTTCACCAAAACAACTTGGAGGAATAATTTATAACGAACTTAAAATTGCTAAATCGAAGAAAACAAAAAAAGGGAGTCTAGCTACAAATGCGAAAATCCTCGAAGACCTTGCTCTTACAGAGCACAAATTTCCTAAATTAATATTAGAATGGAGACAAATTTCAAAGCTTAAAAACACTTATTCAGATGCTCTACAAGATCACATAAGTAAAAAAACAAAAAGAGTACACACCTCCTTTTTGTTGGCAGCCACAAATACTGGTAGATTAGCTTCAAGCGATCCAAATTTACAAAATATTCCAATTAAATCAGAAGAAGGAAGAGAAATTAGAAAAGCCTTCATTGCTGATAAAAAAAATATTTTGATTTCTGCTGATTATAATCAAATAGAAATGAGAATTTTGGCTGACATAGCTGATGTGAAAGAACTAAAAAGAGCTTTTAAAAACAATGAAGATGTTCATTGCCTGACTGCAAGTCAGGTTTTTAATGTACCAATTAATAAAGTTAATGACGATCTTAGAAGAAAAGCTAAAACAATTAATTTTGGTATTATTTACGGAATCACTCAATATGGTTTAGCCAAACAAATTTCTGCATCAAATCAAGAAGCTTTAGATTTTATAAATTCTTATTTTAAAAATTTTCCTGAAATAAAAGATTATATGAGTTCAACAATAAGCATTTGTAGGAAACAAGGTTATGTCAGTAATATTTTTGGAAGAAGAATTCACCTTAGAGGCATTAATGATAAAAATTTTAGTATTAGAAGCTTTCAAGAGAGAGCAGCAATTAATGCTCCAATCCAAGGTTCTGCTGCAGACATTGTTAGACTGGCTATGATTAAGATAAATAAATTAATTGAAAATGATAAAAAGCTGCAAACAAAAATGTTGTTACAAATTCATGATGAACTTATATTTGAATGTTTAGAAAAAGATGCAATGTATATTAAAAAAACTATTAAAGAAGCAATGATATCAATTTCAAATTCTGAATATCATATGTTTTCAATTCCATTAGATGTTCATGTAAATTCAGGATATAATTGGGGTGAAATACATTAATAGTTCTAATGCTTGCCCAATTTAAGACAATTTAGTATTTCTATATTGGTAATCTTTATAACCAATTATGACTCAGACAATTGCATTAGTAGATGATGATAGGAATATCTTAACTAGTATTAGTATGGCTTTAGAAAGAGAGGGTTTTAAAGTTCAAACATATATTGATGCAGAGACAGCATTAGTTGGAATTAGCAGAACTCCGCCCGATTTAGCAGTAATAGATATTAAAATGCCAAGAATGGACGGGGAAGAGTTATTAAAGCGTTTAAGAAAAAAAACTTCTATACCTATAATTTTTTTAACATCCAAAGACGAAGAAATCGATGAACTACTTGGATTAAAGCTTGGTGCGGATGATTTTATTAAAAAATCAGGGGGTTTTTCAATCAAAATTCTTATTGAAAGAATTCGCGTACAGCTTCGAAACAAAAATATAAGTTTGGAAGAAAATAAAAATTTGATTTCTCATGGAAAACTCAAATTGGATCCTTCCCAGCTAGAATGCGAATGGGATGGTAAACCTTTGCCAGATAAATTAACTACAACTGAATTTTTAATTGTAAGGGAATTAGCAAAAAGACCTGGCGTTATCAAAGAACGATCACAATTAATGGATATTGCTTATAAAGAAAATACTGATATTGAAGATAGGACTATCGATAGTCACGTAAAAAGAATAAGAAAAAAATTTAAAAAAATTGATTCTAATTTTTCTGCAATTGAAACAAGATATGGCAGTGGGTATAGATGGAACGTAAGTTAGTGCTAAATTTTTTTGGAAAAAATCCATCAATTCTAAAAAAATTTTTACTTATAAATTTTATTATTTTTTCTGTTATTGGTTTATTTACAGTATTTTATCTAACGGCAATTGAACCCAACTTAGTTAAAAAAAAAACTTCAAAACATGCCCAAATAATTGATAACACTATTAATCATATTGAAAGACTAAATATAAAATTTGAAAAAGATGAAATTGGTAGATTTTTATTATCAACAAGGTTTCTATTCCAAAGTTTAGATAGAGTTCAATTTTTTGATAATGATCTAAATCTACTTGGTGATACAAATGTGTTAGATTTAGATCCGAGATCATTTTCTAAGAAATTTAAAGTAACGGAACTTGAAATTGGAGAAATTGAGGTAAAATCAAAATTAGACAAAGCTTCAAAAAAAATTCAAACACAAAATGAAATTTTTATAATTGAAAATATTATTTTAAAATATAAGACTTCACGAAATTTTGGAAATCCATTTACGGTAAATAGTAAAATTAATAATAACTATATCGTTTCAACAATCAAAAATGTTAATATCAAAGATAAGAACTTGGGTTACCTTGTCATTTCAGAGTTATCCAACGAAATAATAATAGCTGTCGAAGAAAGAAAAAATTTTATTCTACGAACGGCACTGGTAGTTGCTTTAGTTATTTTTGTTTTTTCAATTTTTTTAAACAAATATTTCTTAAGGCCAATTAAAAGTTTGGTTGATTATACTAGGTCAATAAAAGATAAAGATATCAAAACGGACACTATTGAAAAATTTTTTAAACGCAAAGATGAAGTGGGACTGTTGTCTAATTCTTTAAATAGTATGACACAGGATTTGTATAAAAGAATAAATATCGCTGAAACTTTTTCAACTGATTTAACACATGAAATTAGAAATCCTTTGGCATCACTAAAGGGGGCGTCTGAGTTATTAGATACTACAAATGAGCCTGAAAAAAGATCAAAACTTTTAAAGATAATTTCACATGATATTATAAGAATCGAAAGACTCATTACTGACTATTCTCAAATGTTGAAAGACGAAGCGGCATTATCTAGAGAAAAAATGAAAAAAATTGATATTACTTCTATTGTAAGATCGGTGATCGATGATTTCAATAGTGATTTATTAAACTCTAAAAAAAATATTAATATAAAGTTTGATGCAATTTCTGACAATAAAACTAAGCCTAATATATTGGGTGTAGAAAGTCGTGTAGAACAAGTACTGGCAAACTTGCTGGATAATTCAATTTCGTTTAGTCCTCCGAATAGCGAAATAAAGGTTTTGGTAAAATCTGAGGACAAAAAAGTTAATCTTGCAGTTGAAGATCAAGGTTCAGGATTTAATGAAAAAGATATAGGTAAAATTTTTAATCGATTTTATAGTAACCGACCCGAAAAATTCGGAGAACATACAGGTCTTGGGTTAAATATTGTTAAGAACATTATTGAATTACATGGTGGTACTATAAATGCATTAAATAGTACTAAGGGTACAGGCGCTAGAATTAATATAAATTTTCCCGAATATTCAGTTTGAATATTTAAGTTAGTTGATTAAAAAGAATTAAATTGTTAGAAAATCCGATCTATGAATCAAGATTTTAAAGTTAAAGATATAAAACAGGCTGATTTTGGTAGAAAAGAGATTTCAATTGCAGAAACAGAAATGCCTGGATTAATGGCATTACGGAAAGAGTACAAAGGGAAAAAACCCCTTAAAGGAGCAAAAATTTTGGGGTGCCTGCATATGACAATACAAACTGCGGTTTTAATTGAAACACTTGTTGAATTGGGTGCAGAAGTAAGGTGGTCTTCCTGTAATATTTTTTCAACACAAGACCATGCAGCTGCCGCAATTGCTGAACAGGGTATACCGGTATATGCATGGAAAGGAGAAACTGAAAAAGAATATATTTGGTGTATTAAGCAAACTATAGAAGCCAAGAAAGATTGGAAACCAAATATGCTTTTGGATGATGGAGGAGATCTTACTGCTTTAATGCATAAAGAATATTCTGAACTTCTTAAAGATGTCAAGGGATTATCAGAAGAAACTACCACAGGAATAAAAGCACTCGAAAAAATGGAAGCAGAAAAAACTTTGTTGATTCCAGCAATTAACGTGAATGATTCGGTAACAAAATCAAAATTTGATAATTTATATGGATGTCGGGAGAGTTTAATTGATGGAATTAAAAGAGCAACAGATGTCATGATTTCTGGAAAAACAGCAATAGTTGCAGGTTATGGAAATGTAGGTAAAGGAAGCGCAGCTTCCCTCAAACAAAACGGCGCACGTGTTATGATTACAGAAACTGACCCCATATGCGCACTACAAGCTTCGATGGAAGGATTTGAAGTTGTACTAATGGACGATGCTATAGGATTAGCTGATATTGTTGTTACGGCCACTGGAAATAAAGATGTAGTTACTGCTGATCACATGAGAAAAATGAAAGACAGATCTATTCTTTGTAATATTGGTCACTTTGATAATGAAATTCAGGTGGATGCTTTAAGAAATTATAAATGGACAGAAATTAAACCTCAAGTTCATGAAATTGAATTTCCAGATAAAAAAAGAATTTTATTATTGGCAGAAGGCAGGCTGGTAAATCTTGGATGTGCTACGGGACATCCGAGTTTTGTTATGAGCGCTTCATTTACCAACCAAGTAATAGCCCAAATAGAGCTTTGGAATAATTATGAAAAATATCAAAAAAAGGTTTATGTTTTACCAAAACATTTAGATGAAAAAGTTGCCACTCTCCATTTAAGCAAGGTAGGAGCAAAACTAACAAAATTATCAAAGGAACAGGCAGAATATATTAGCGTTGACGTTAAAGGTCCATTTAAAACGGATATTTATCGCTACTAGTTAGTAGCTAGATGAAATTAAATTCACTAGAAGATACTTTTAATTTATCAAAAAAAATAGGAAAATTATTATCCAATGGAGACATGATTTTTCTTTATGGAGAAATAGGAGTTGGAAAAACAACTTTTGTTAGAGGTTTGATTAATAATTTAGAAGTTGAAAAAGGAATAGACGAAAGTCAAATATTAAGTCCAACTTTTAATATTGTCTTTGATTACAAGATTAAAAATCTAACAATAATGCATTACGATCTTTACCGTTTAAAAAATAGTAAAGATGTAAATGAATTAGGAATATTTGCTGAAATCAATGATCATATAACCTTAATTGAGTGGCCTGAATTAATTGAAAAAAAACCAGATAGCCGTATTGAAATTTTTTTTGGTTATTTGGATGAAGACTTTGAGAAGAGAAATCTTAAAATCAAAGGTTATGGTAAATGGAGCAATTATGACTTTAAAAAAATTTAAATTGTCGTCCATATCTGGTGATGCATCATTTAGACAGTATTATAGAAAATTTAACACTAAAAAAAACCTAAGTTCACTTATTGTAATTTCAAAAAAAGAAAAAAAAAGAAATTTATTAGTCTATACTGCCATTAATCAATTTTTATTGGATCATAATATTAGAGCTCCACGACTATTGGCAGAAAATTACAAAAAAGGTTTTATCGAAATAGAAGATTTTGGAAATATCACAATCCACAATATTCTAAAAAAAAGTAAAAAAAAATTTCATATTTATAAAAAAACTGTTGATCTTTTAATTAGATTACAAAAAATTAAATCAAGGATAATTAAAAATTTTTATGGAAAATCTTATAAATTGGAAAATTATTCTGTAAAAAATTTGCACAAGGAATCAGATTTGTTTTTTGATTGGTATTTACCGTTAATTATGAAAAAAAATAAGGCTCTAAAAATAAAAAAAGTTTTAAAAAAGGAATTACAAATACTTTATAAAAAATTAAAGTTCAAAGATAAAATATTTGTGCATCGCGACTTTCATGTTTCGAATTTAATGAAAATTAATTCTAGAATTGGAGTAATCGATTCTCAAGATGCAATTATTGGAAATCCTACCTACGATTTAGCATCACTTATTGATGATGTAAGAATAGAAACTTCTAATCAATTGAAAAAAAATATTTTTAACTATTATTTAAATAAATGTCCCAAAATATATAGAAGAAAAAAAAATGAATTTATTCATGATTTTAATATTTTATCTGTGCAAAGGAATCTTAAAATAATTGGAATTTTTTCAAGACTTTTTAAAAGAGACAAAAAAAAGCAGTATTTGAAATTAATTCCTTATACTTGGAAGTTATTAGAAATAAGATCAAAGGACAAAATGTTTAGTAAAATTAATACTATTTTAAATAAGTTTATTCCTTCAAAAACTAGAGCAAAAAATAAATTTTATGCAAATTAAAAGGGCTATTATTTTATCGGCAGGATATGGAAAGAGATTAAATCCATTAACTCTATCCAAACCAAAACCTCTTCTTGAAATAAATAATAAAACTTTATTGGAAAATACAATTTATCTTTTAGAAAAATTTGGAATTGAGGAAATTATGATTAATACGCACTACCTTTCAGATCAAATCAGCACATTCATCGATAATAAAAAATTTAGTTCAAAAATCTTTCTTATAAAAGAATATGAACGAATTTTGGATACTGGTGGAGGAGTATTAAATGCGGCAAAAAAATTTAATAAAGATCCTTTTTTTGTTTTTAATCCTGATACTATTTGGTCCCAATCTTATCTAGAGGACTTTAAGTGTATGGAGGAACAATATTTTAGCAGTAATTACAAAAGCATTTTATTAGTTGTCGACAAAACAAAGAGTTTTGACAAAACTATGAGTGGAGACTTCAATTTAAAAAAAAACATTATTGATAGAGAAGGTAATGAAAAAAAATATATTTATACAGGTTCTCAAATATTAAATAATTCTGTGTTTAAAAATAAAAAAATCGAGCCATTTTCAATGAACTTAATTTGGAATATTTTGATGAAAAATAAACAGTTGTTGGGCGTTGAAAGCAAGCAAGAGTTTTTACACGTAACTAATATAAAAACCTATAAAGAATTAATTGAGAAAAGATTTTAAAATTTAACCAATAAATCTCTTGATCTACTACTATCAAGATAATAGCTATCATCAATTTTTAAATTTTCATTGAACTTAACAAAAAGAGGATTTCCGGTTGGTATTTCTAATTTTGAAATGTTTATATTTGAAATATTAAATAATTTTTTGCAGAGCGCCCTTATTGAATTACCATGAGCTGAAATTAGTATATTTTTTTTATTTTGGATCAATGGTTCAATATTCTTAAGATAGAAAGGAATTACCCTTTCATAGGTATTTTTTAAAGATTCAGTATCAGGAATTTTATCTTTAGGAATGTTTTTGTAAATTTCCATATTTAAAGGATGATATGGATTTTTTTTATCTAACGGTGCAGGAGATATATCCCAAGATCTTCTAAAAATATGGATTTTTTTTTCCCCATAGACTTTTTTCATTTCATTTTTATTCAATCCCGTTAATTCTCCATAATGTCTTTCATTTAATTCCCACGCTTTAATGATTTGATTTGGCTTATCACTAAGAGTGTTTAAAATTAAGTTTAGAGTATCAATTGCTCTTTTTTGATAAGAACAAAAAAATTTATTAATTATTAAATCCTTTTTTTTTATTAATTCACCGGCCTTACAAGCTTCTAGCTTTCCTTGTTCTGATAATTCTATATCAACCCAACCTGTAAATCTTTTTTCGAGATTCCAAACGCTCTGTCCATGCCTTACTAAAATTAAATGATTCATTTGCAATAATTAGTCTAAATATAGTATAAACAAAATATATTATGAAGAATATTAAATTTTTTTATATTACAACTTCTAATAAAAAAGAAGCAGAACGAATAGCCAAAAAACTCTTAAATAAGAAATTGATTGCCTGTGCGAATATTATTAGTAACGTGAATTCCTATTTTGTTTGGAAAAACAAAGTTCGGAATTCAAAAGAAATAATTATTTGTGGCAAGACAACCTCAAAAAATCAAAAAAAAATTATTCAAATTGTAAAAAGTTTACATTCATATTCTGTGCCATGTATAATTTTTTTTGACATTAAAGGTGGCAACAAGGATTTTTTAAAATGGATAAAGCGGTCGGTTACTTAAGAATATTATTTCATATTTTAATTTTGATATTAATTATTCTTTCGCTATATCCAGGAAGTATTATAGGTTTTCTGTTTTATGGAGATTTTAAACAGCAACCTCAGATTACAAAAGATTTTTCATATATTTCCTCTCAACATCTTTATGCTTATCTTCTTGTTTCTGCGCTTGGTTTTTTTTTTTACTTAAGAGATGAAAAATTTAATTTAGTTGTTATATATTTATTTTTTTTATCAATCATATTAGAAGTTGCACACTTTGTAATTTCTGTAAGATCTTTTCAAATAGAAGATCTTACTGGCAATATTTTAGGTGTATTAATTGTCTATATAATAGTATTAATTTATAAATTTTGAAGAAGGTAAATGAGCAAATTTGATGAAAGAGAGAAAGGTTTTGAGAAAAAGTTCATCAGAGATGAAGAACTTCAGTTTAAAGTTAATGCAAAAAGAAATAAGTACCTAGGGGAATGGGCAGCAGAAAAGTTGGGTAAATCGGACGTTGATAAAGAAGCATATGTTCAAGAAGTTATTAAATCTGACTTTGCCGAACCAGGAGATGAAGATGTGTTTAGGAAAATTCAAGGTGATTTTAAAAAGGCATCGATAGGTATACCTGATTCAGAAATAAGAGAACAAATGAGTTCTTTGCTAGAATGTGCAAAAAAAGATTTATTATAAAATTTTAATTTTTTATATTATTTTTTTTTTTCAACAAAATAGTTTTGCCGCAATTTTTGAGGGAATTCCAAGAATTATTGATGGAGATTCATTGGAAATTAATAATAATAAAATTAGATTATTTGGCATAGATGCACCGGAAAAAAAGCAAATTTGTAAAAAACCGCACCTAATTATTTCTTTTTTAAATTTTCAAAGAAATTATGAATGCGGATTAATGGTTACAAATCAACTAAAGAAATTTATTAATAATAGAACAATTAAATGTATCTCAGAAGGCAAAGATCGATATAATAGATATTTATCTATTTGTTACTTAAAAAATAAAGATATTAATTCTTGGCTTGTGAAAAATGGTTATGCTATTGCCTACAGAAGATACTCAAAAAAATATGTTCTAGAGGAACAACATGCTGAAAAAAATAAATTAGGAATTTGGCAAGGAACATTTCAAAATCCCGAAGAGTGGAGGAAAAAAAATTAATTACTATTTATTGTTAAGATATTTTTATGTAAGTTAATCTCGTGATTCGCTTAATCCAAAAATATTTTATCAATTTTTTTGTTTTAGTTGTTTTATCATCTTGTTCTTCGGTACCTGTAAATACAAAAAATAGTTGCGATATTTTTTCTGAAAAATATTTTTGGTATAAACATGCAAAAAAAACAGAGAAGAAATGGGGTGCTCCTATTCATATTCAGTTGGCATTCATAAAAAAAGAATCCAATTTTGATTGGTTAGCAAAACCTGAACGATTAAAATTATTTAAAATAATTCCCTATAAAAGAAAATCCAGTTCCTTTGGTTATTCTCAAGCTGTAAAGGGAACTTGGGATCAGTATAAAAAGGAGACGAGCAATCGCTTAGCAACCAGAGCAAGATTCAAAGATAGTGTTGATTTCATTGGGTGGTATATTGATAAAACAGAGAAACTCCTAAAAATTCCAAAAAGCGATGCTTACCGACAATATATTGCTTACCATGAAGGTTGGGGCAATTATAAAAATTACAAAAAAAATAAAAAAGTAATTCTTTTTGCAAAAAAAGTTAAGGAACAAGCTAGTCAATACCGAAAACAGCTATCTAAATGTCAAAAAAGATTGAATAGAAACAAATATATTATTTTTTAAGTTGTTTACTTAGCTCAAGGTCAACAGCATCAATCCTTTTAGTATTTTTTGTAAGCAAGATGTACATGGTTGGGGTTACATACAGTGTAAAAAAGGTAGAAATTAACATACCTCCAAAAATCGTGGCTCCAACGGCCATACGTGATCCTTCACCTGCACCGGGACCGATATTTCCTACAATCAATGGCACCATTGCTATCATTGTACTTAAACTAGTCATAATTATTGCACGAAATCTAAGCCGGCAAGCCTCAAGTACAGCACTTTGAATATTTTTCCCGGCTCTTCTCAGTTGATTTGCCCAGTCCACAATCAAAATCGAGTTTTTTGTAGATATTCCAATTAGTATTACCAGTGCAATCTGTGAAAATATATTAATCGAATTGTTGAACAATAATAAAAAAATAATTCCTCCAAGAACACTTAGGGGAACCGTCAACATAATAACCGCAGGATGTATAAAGCTGTTAAACATAGCACACATCACTAGATAGGCTGTTAGCAAGGCTAAAGCAAAAATAATAAACATTTCATTGCTTGCTTCCTGCAGTTCTTCAGATTTTCCTTTCCATTCAATTCCTGCTTTTGGAATATTTTCTCTAACAGTTTTCTTAAGAAAAACTATGGCTTCACTAAGTGTATAATCTCCTACTAATCGTGCGGAAATTGTAACGGCTCTTTGTCTGTTATATCTTGCTAAAATTTTTGCTGATCCTTCTTCTTTGAATTCAACAAGATTAGCTAGAGATATGAGTTTGCCTGTATCATCAGATCTTACAAAAATTTTGCCTAAACTATCATTATTTTTTCTGTTTTTTATATCTGCTTGAAGAATAATAGGATATTCCTTACCGAGCTGATTATATTTCGTTACTGTTTTGCCGCCATAAAGCATTTCTACCGTCTTTCCTATGGATTGTGTAGATACGCCCAAATCGGTGGCTTTTTTTTGGTTTATTGTAAGTTTTATTTCAGGTTTATTTCGCGAATAGTCTGATTCAATTGCGGCCAAATTTTTATTTTTTCTTAACTCTCTCATTATTATTTGTTGCCATCTTTCAAGTTCTTCGTAACTTTTACCTAAAAGTACCATTTGAACCGGTTTGTTAAAACTTGATACTCTGATAGATTGTGGAGAAATTGGAAAGGCAAGAGTTTGCGGTACAGACATAATTTTTCCCATCGCTTTTCTCATAATTATTTTTGCACTTTGATCTCTCTCTTTCCAATCATCTAGTGCTGCAATAATTATGAAACTATTATAAGATTTACTTGCTCTTCCAAAACCAGGCACCATCATCACAATTCTTTTATAAGATTCATCCTCTTTTTTAATCAATGGAATCAATTTTTTTTCGATTTTCTCTGCTTTATCAGCCGTGTATTGAAATGAGCTTCCTTCGTCCGTTTTTCCAATAACAAGATAAACTCCCCGATCTTCCATTGGAATCAATTCTTTAGATGTAAACTTGTAAAGCACAGCAGATGAAGCAAACACCATGAGTATAAATATTATTACAGTTTTGTTTTTATTGATCCAATAGTTCAGCGTTTCCGCGTAAAATTTTGAAAATGATTTAAACAATTTTTCAAATTTTAAAACTATTTTAGTTTTTTGCATATTTTTGCTTAAAAATTTACTTCCAAGCATAGGTGAAAGAGTAAGTGCTACAAACGAAGATACGATTATAGCGAAAGATAATGTAATTGCGGTCTCACGAAACAAAACTCCAGAAATACCCTTAATAAAGACTAAAGGAATAAAAACTGCCACAAGAATTAAAGTAGTGGCAATGATTGCAAAGGTTATTTGTCTTGAACCCAAAGTTGCAGCAACTAGTGAAGTTTCCCCATTTTCTTCTATACGACGATAGATAGCATCAGTCATGATGACACTGTCATCGGTGATTATTCCGATGGCAAGTATAAAACTTAAAAGTACAAAAATATTTATTGATAGACCAAATAGATAAATGCCAAGGAATGATGCAATTAGACTAACAGGGAGCGCTACCGCCGGAACAACAACAGCTTTTAAATTGCCTAAAAACAGATAAATAATTAAAACAACTAATATAAAGGCAATAAACAACGTTTTATATACTTCCCAAATTGCTGTGTTGATATATGTCGCTCGATTAAAAGCAACTCCTATCTTTAATCCACCAGGTAAGGTTTTTTGAACTTCCCCAACCCTTTTTTTAACTCTTTTAGATAGCTCTACAGTAGACGCTCCACTGCGTGCATAAATTCCTATACCTACTACCTTCTCATTAAATCCATCTGTGCTTTGTGCTTTAAAAAGCGTTTTTTGTGATACAGGACCAAATTCTAATCGGGCTATATTTTCCAATCGAATGACACTGTTTTTTATTTTTTTAACAGGCAATTGTTTAATAGTATTTATATCTTTATAGGCCTTATCTAAGTTGATTGTTAAATCAATATTATTTGCTTCCAATGTTCCAGCCGGCAAACTAATGTTTTCTTTTTTCAATGCCTGTTCTACTTCCTGAATGGTAAGGTCATTTGCTGCAAGCTTTATTGGATCAATCCAAACACGTATGCTTAGTTCACGTATGCCTCCAACCATAATTCTTCCGACGTCCCGAATACTTGAAAAGCTGTCAACGAGATATCGTTCAGCATAATCTCCAAGCTCCAAGTCACTCCACGTTGTTGATGATAAAGAAATCCACATGGTAGTAGTAAATCCTGCAGCTTGTTTTAAAATTTCTGGAGCTTTTGCATCTTCAGGCAAGTTGTCGGTAATACGACTTACACGATCACGGACATCATTAGCAGCTGAGTCTAAATTTATATCAGTTTCAAATTCAATTCGGATAGTACTACGTCCGTTTTCTGAAGTAGAATCGATACTTCTGATTCCCTCCGCTCCACCCACCACATCTTCTATAACTTGAGTGATTTCCTGATCTATAATAGGTGCTGACGCAGATTGATAATCAACTTGTATCTGAACGACAGGGGGCTGAAGTCCCGATGGCAGTTCCCTTACCGGAAGTTTCCAGAAAACAAATAAGCCGAACAATACCAACATCAGTGAAAAAACTGCTGATACCACAGGTCTTCGAATACTTAGATCGGTTATGAACATGGTTTATTTAGTTGAAGTTTTCACTTAGGTTTAATTATGGGTTTTATTTTGATACGAGGTCTAACCTTTGTGAGACCTTCTGCCACCACTTTGTTTCCATTGACTAACCCTGAAAGTAGTTCAATTTTACCCTTATTTCGGCTTCCTGTTGTAACTTCAATTTTTTGAACCGTATTGTTTTCTAAAACCTTGTAGACAAATTTTTTATCCCCTTCATAAATGACGCCTGTGTCAGGAATACTTAAAGAATCTCTTTCGTTATATTTAATTTGAATTTCTAAAAAGGAACCTGGAATAAGTTCTGAATTTTTATTTTCTATTTTTACTCTTGTTAGTATGCTTCTTGTTTGTGCATCAATACGACTTGCGATAGATTCTATATTTCCCCTATAAATTTTATTTTTGTAGGCAGCAAATTTTGCCTCAATGGACAAACCTTTTTTTATGATACCTGCATAAACTTCTGGAATTTTTAAATCGGAAAAAATTATGGAAGTATCATCTAAAGTTAAAATTATAGAGTTTCCTGAACCTAAGGTACTTTCAGAAATACCTCTTTTTCCCAACATTCCAGAAAAGGGCGCAATTACATTTCCTGTTTTTAATTTAGCAATTATATCTCCTTTTTTTACTTTTTGATCAAAATTTATGGACTCTAATAATTCGGTTTTTTTTATTCTAAACGAAGTTGTTTTATTCGATAGTGCTGTGCCATAGGTTTCTAGTTTTTGATAAAAATTTTCATTCTTTACTATTGCGACAATTACTGCAGGAGGTGGTCTTTTGCCGAATTTTTTTTGGAAGTGAATCTTCATTGCATAACGTCCTCCAATCACTGCTGCTATAATTATAAAAAATATAATTATTATCGTTGTTATTTTTGTTGATCTTTTCATTTATTTAATTTTACCATATTCGCTCCATGATCCATCGTAAATAATAGGTGAATAATTATCATTTACTAAACGGAATGCTAGAGATAAAACTGTTGCAGTAACACCAGAGCCGCAGGTAAATATTGGATTTTTTGATTCATCAACACCAGCTTTTTCAAAAATTTTAATCAAATTTTCTTTACTTTTAAAAGTATTATCTGTTTTATTTATACACTCAACAAAAGGAAGATTTTTAGATTTTTCTATGTGGCCGTTTCTTAAGCCTGGTCTAGGCTCGGGCTCCAATCCTTCAAAACGCTTTTTATTTCTTGCGTCTATGACTTCAAATTTTTGATCTGCAATGTTTTTGTTAATATCGTCTATATTTTTAACTAAATTTTTTTGTTCATTAACGATATAATTGCTTTTCTTAGGTAGTTCATTCGTTTTCGAAATACTTTTATTATCCAACTTCCATTTTTTTAATCCGCCATTAAGAACTGCTAATTTTATTGGATCATGTCCGAAATAAAAAAAAGTAAACCAACATCTGCAGGCAGAAAATACGTCAGAATTATCGTAAAAAATAATTTTATCTTCGTTAGTAATTCCAAAATTTGAAATTACTTCTTGAAAATAAGAAGACTTTGGAAGCATGTGGGGTAGATCGGTATTAGGCTCAGAGTTTTTATCTAAGTCAAAGAAAAGGGCGCCCGGAATATGTCCTTTTAAATATTCTTCATAACCATCTTTTTCAGTTGATGGCATGTGCCACGTGCAATCTATAATTTTTACTTTACTTAAATTTTTGTCAAGCCAATGAGTGGAAACTAATGTCATTAACGATTTCTTTTTTGAAAATATTTTTGATGAAATTCTTCTGCTTTACAATAATTCTTTTCTTTAGATATTTTCGTGACCACCATTCCTTTGAATTTTTTATTCTGTTCGTTGAAAATTTTTTCTGCCACTTTTTTTTGATCTTCTGAAGTATAGAATATTTCGCTTCTATAATTGGTTCCAATATTTAAGCCTTGACCATTAAGTTGTGTTGCATCATGAAAATCATAAAAAAATCTCATTATATCTTCATAGGAAATTGTGTTTTCATCGTATTCAAGTTTGACTACTTCAGCATGGTTAGTGAAACCACTACATACTTCTTCATAAGTGACATTAGGGCTGTTGCCTCCACAGTAGCCTACTTCGGATGAGGCTATTCCTTTTATTTTATGAAACTTCTCTTCCGGTCCCCAAAAACAACCAAGAGCTAGAATAGCTTTTTGCATAATTTTTTTATATTTAGAGAATAAAATATAAATTAATATAATAAAATGAGCAAAAACATTTTGGGTGCATTATGTATGGTGGTAAGCGTTACTTTTTTTGCTTTGATGGATGTATTGGTTAAGGTTACGCATGATTATGCTGTTGGTGAAATACTTTTCTTTCGCGCATTATTCGGCTTTATTCCAATTTTTTTTTTAATTCCTAAAAAGCGTTTAAAAGATTTTTATAAAACTCAAAGATGGGGTCTTCATTTTTTTAGATCATTGTTTGGTGCTAGTGCAATGGCAGCTATATTTATAGCTTTAAGAAATTTACAATTAGCCGAGGTTACCGCTATGACTTTTGCTGGTCCAGCATTTGTAACACTACTGAGTATTTTCTTTTTAAATGAAAAGGTTAGAGCAAAACGCTGGATTGCTGTAGGCTTGGGATTTATGGGAGTTTTGTTTATTAGCAAACCAGGATTTGAAACTATGAATTATTATTACATATTTCCAATTATTTTTTGCATAGGATTTGCTGCGGTTTGCATTTTTATTCGCAAACTTACTCTCTATGGAGAAAATGTATGGTTGATCGCATTTTATTTCACATTAACTTCTGGATTATTTGGACTTGCAACGTTTCCCTTTGGAGGATGGTTAATGCCCTCAATGAACGATTTTATATTATTGGTATTAATTGGCATTTTTGGTTCCGTAGCAAACCTTCTTCTAACGCAGTCTTATAAATTAGCAGAGGTTAGCCTGACCACTCCTTTAAAATATCTATCACTTGTATTTGCTATCGTGTTTGGATTTTTTATTTTTCAAGAAATTCCATCAACATGGACAATATTTGGGGCATTATTAATAGTTATTTCTTCTCTTATAATTTTTACAAGAGAACATGCGCTTAAAAAATCGGTAATTATGCCAAGGCAACAATGAGCAAACCCCCAGTTTATTGGTATAAAGCAAAAAAAATATTATCAAGAAGGGATCCAGTATTAAAAAAAATAATAAAAAAATTTAATAAAGGTTTTTTGACCACCAGAGATGATCCATTTTTTTCATTGTGTCGAACAATTGTAGGACAGCAAATTTCTACAAAAGCAGCTGATTCAATTTGGTTAAAATTTGAAAAAAAAAGCAAGAAACGCATTAGACCTCATATAATACTGAAATTGCCCTCAAGATCTTTAAAAAAAGTAGGTCTATCTCGTCAAAAAATTAGTTACTTAAAAAATATAGCCAAGAGTTTTAAAAATAAATCTTTTGAAATTGAAAAACTTAAAAAAATGAGTGATGAAGAATCAATAAATTATATAACAAAATTGAGAGGACTAGGAGTTTGGAGTGCCCAGATGTTTTTAATGTTTAATTTGAATAGACCAGACATATTCCCGACCACAGATATTGGACTTCTTAAATCTATATCAAAAAATTATAAAGTTTCTTATCCACCCAGCAAAAGATTTCTAAACAAAATTTCCAAACTTCATTTTGGCCATAGAACTATTTTTACCTGGTATATGTGGAGATCAATAGATTCTAGTGAGGTTGAATATTAATATTTTCAAATTTAATCCAACCAGAATTTATATTTTTCAATATTTTTTTGAACATATTTGGGTAAGAGTTTTAAATCTATTGTCGTCAATTTTTGTCCCTTATCAAATTTGGATACACGTTGATCCACTTTAAGGTCATAAATAGTTTTTTTTTCCTTAATAATATTATCAATTTTTTCAACGCTTAAAGGCTTAATATCAAACTCTCTATGATGTAAATACGATTTAAGTTTTTCTTCTAACGCCTTTGCATTTTTTATGTTGGTAAAATGCCATCCTCCATCATTTACAAAATAAATATTTTGATATTTTATTTTTGAAAACAAGGCATCTATTCGCCAAAAAGGATAAGTTCTATCTTTAATATTTCTTAACCACTGAGGAGAAATTAAATCTTTTTTTTTGCAAACCTTGGTACCAACCCAATCAAAGGAATCCATACACAAATTTAGCTTGTAATAAAATATTTTTTGTTGAAAAAAAATTAACTTACTTTTTATTTTTTTTAGATCCAACTTTTCAAGATTTGGAATTTCGTCAGCATCAGATACCATGATGAAATCTTCAGGATCTGCTTCCTTGAGACCTGCAACAATATAATTTCTATGATAATTTTCTCTTTTAATAGCATTAAAAATATATTTGTGAGATTTTAAATTCTCATCATCTTTGTCATTTACAACATCTATTCCACCAGGTTCATGGTCTAAAACAAAGTAACTTATTTTATTTTTAAATTGATTAAATTTATTAATATCAAATAATAAATTTCTTTTTTTACCGCTGTGGGTAAACTTACTTTCAACAATTATAAATTTATCGACGTAGGGATCTAAACAATTGAGACGAATATCAACAACTGTATCTTCGTCATAGTACATAAAACAATCATAAACTTTCATAGGTTAAATTATTTTATATTTATTTTATTTAAACGTAAATTAGCAATCTTACATACTTGTGAGATTGCTTCTTTAAATTCATCATCAGCACTATTGAGAATTCTTTTTTTAAATTTATTTAAAATTTCTGTCTTGTTTTTACCTTCAACAGCAAGAATAAAAGGGAAACCAAATTTTTTTTTATACTCATTATTCAAATTTTTAAATTCTCTAAATTCTTTTTCTGAACATTGATCCAGTCCCGCCCTGTTTTGTTCATTACGAGAATCTATATTAAGCAAACTAATCTTTGTTTTATCAGCTAAATCGGGATGTGCTCTGATAATTTTCAACTGATTTTTTTTACTAGTGGTCCTAAAAATTTCCAATATTTTCGAACACAAATCTTCAAAACTATTAAAAGGTTTTTGATTATATAATTTTTCTGCAATCCATTTGGTTTTTTCAAAAATATTAGCGAAAATTTCGTTAAATCTAATTTGTGACAAATTATTAATTTTATTGATCAAAATCATTTAGTTAATTATTGTACAATATATACATATCTTATGACAAAATTAACTACGCATGTTTTAGATACTTACACTGGAAGACCAGCCGGAGGCGTTAAAGTTGAGGTTTATTATATTTCAAATAAACGAAATAAACTAAATAGTATTTTGCTAAATAATAATGGACGAGCAGACGAATCTTTAGTTGAGGGAAATAATTTCAAAGAAGGGAAATACGAACTTGTATTTTTTGTAGGTGACTATTTTAAAAAAATAACCAACTTACCAAAAACTCCATTTTTGGGTGAAGTAATTATTAAATTTGGAGTATCTAATCCAAAAGAACATTACCATGTTCCTTTGCTAGTTTCTCCTTGGAGCTATTCGACTTATAGAGGAAGTTAAATGACTTCCGGTACCATTAGGTTTATTCACAAAAATAAAGTTTTATCAATTCATAATCCAGATCCCAACGAAACCATACTTAATTTTGTAAGAGCTAAGCTAGGAAAAACTGGAACCAAGGAAGGTTGTGCGGAAGGAGGCTGTGGAGCATGCACAATAGTATTAGGTGAGTTAAAAAAAAGCAAAATCATTTATAAGGCAATCAATGCTTGCATTGCATTTGTTCCAACATTAGCTGGTAAGCAGCTTATACTTGTGGAAGATTTAGTTTCTGGCGACGGTTCTTTGCACCCAATACAAAAGGCAATAATTGATTATCATGGTTCACAATGCGGCTTCTGCACACCAGGGTTTGTAATGTCTTTGTTTGCAATGTACAAGAATTATTCTTTTTATAAAGATGATATTATTAGAGATTCAATTTCTGGAAATTTATGTAGATGCACAGGTTATCGACCCATAATAGATGCTGCTAAAAGTTTAAATAAAATCAGTAAATTTGATTTTTTTAAAAGAAACCAGCAATTATCCATTTCTCTTTTAAAAAAAATAAAACTGAAAAGCATTGTTATATCGAATAAAAATAGAAAATATTTTGCACCCAAAAATGTGAATGAGCTAAAAAAAATTCTTAAACAATATCCAAATTCTAAATTATTAAGCGGAGGAACCGATGTTTCTTTAGTTGTTACTAAAGAAAGAAAAGATCTAGATTCTTTAATTTATATGAATTCAATTGATGAATTAAATTATATCAAAAAAAATAAAAATTACATTGAAGTTGGGGCAACAACGCCTTTAATAGATTTTGAATTATTTATAAAAAAATATTTTCCTGATTTTGCACAAATACTTAAAAGATATGGCTCTACTCAAATTAGAAATATCTGCACAATTGCAGGCAATATAGCAACGGCAAGCCCTATTGGTGACACTCTTCCATTATTGTTGTCACTTGATTCACAAATAATTATTAAAGATAAAGATAAAACTAAAATTTTACCTCTAAATGGGTTTTTTATAAACTATCGTAAAACAAAGCTTAAAAAAGGACAATTTATCCATTCAATAAGAATTCCTTTACTATTAAAAAGTATTTTTAAAGCTTATAAAATTTCAAAGAGAATTGATGATGACATCTCATCAGTTTGTGCTTCTTTTAATGTTGAACTAAAAAATAATAAAGTAAAAAAAATAAGAGTTGCCTATGGCGGAATGGCAAATATTCCAAAAAGGGCTATTTATTGTGAAAAAATACTCCTTAATTCTTCTCTGTCAGATAACATAATCAATAAAGCTAAGAAATCCCTAGAAAAAGATTTCAAGCCTATTACGGATGTTAGAGCCAGTCAAAAATATCGTATGGAAGTAGCAAAAAATTTGCTGGAGAAATGTTTTCTGGAAATCAAGCAAAAAAAATTAATAAGAATAAATACTTAAAATGAAAGTCGATTCTTTTGTCATGGAAAATAGACCACACGAGAGCGCGGCTAAACATGTCAGCGGATATGCTAATTATATAGATGATATTGTTGAACCAGAGGGCACATTATATGGTGCCATTGGATATAGTAAAAAAGCACATGCAATCATAAAAAAATTAGATTTAAGAGATGTATGGAAGAGTGAAGGTGTAGTTTCTGTTGTGACCTCATCAGATATTCCAGGACGTAACGATATAGGCGCTGTTTATGATGGTGATCCAATTTTTCCAAAAAAGGTTGAATATTTTGGTCAGCCACTATTTGCTGTAGCGGCAACCTCAACTGAACTTGCAAGAAAAGCTCTTCAAAAGGTTAAAATAACCTACAAAAATTTAAAACCGGTTATCGACATAAAAGAAGCACTAAGAAAAAAACTTTATGTTTTAAAAGGAAGAAAAATAAAAAGAGGAGATCCATTAAAAAAAATTAGTAAAGCAAAAAATTATTTAAAAAATTCTTTTTCACTGGGAAGTCAAGAACATTTTTATCTTGAAGGTCAAATTGCATTTGTTATTCCACAAGAAGATAGTGATTTTAAAATTTTTTCTAGTACTCAGCATCCAAGTGAAACACAGCAAATTATAGCAAAGATGCTTAATCAAAAAAATAACACTATTAATGTTGAAGTAAGAAGAATAGGGGGTGGATTTGGAGGCAAAGAAACTCAAAGTTTAATTTTTGCAGCAATATGTACTCTTTTATCAAAAAAAACAAAACTTCCAGTTAAGCTTAGAATGGATCGTGATGATGACATTATAATAACTGGTAAACGTCACGATTTTTACTCTGATTATGAGGTGGGTTTTAATGATAAAGGAGTTGTTGAAGGTGTGAGAATAAAACTTGCATCAAGATGCGGAATTTCACCTGACTTATCCGAAGCAATTAATTCTAGGGCCTTGTTGCATATTGATAGCGCGTATTATCTTTCGGATGTTTCTGTTGAGAACTATCTTTGTAAGACAAATACATCTTCTGCTACTGCTTTCAGGGGGTTTGGTGGAAATCAAGGAATGATGATCATCGAAAACATTGTAGATAATGTTGCAAGATATTTGAAAAAAGACCCGGCAAAAATAAGAAAAGTAAATTTTTATCAAAAAAATAAAAAAAATATCACTCATTATGGCATGAAAATCGAGGACAATGTTATCAATGAAATTTATAGTAAGTTAATTAAATCTTCGAATTACAAAAATAGAAGGCTAAATATTAAAAAATTTAACTTAAAAAATAAATATTTAAAAAAAGGATTGAGCTTTACACCTGTGAAGTTTGGGATAAGTTTTACTACACGTCATCTAAATCAAGCAGGAGCTTTGGTACATATTTATTGTTCAGATGGAAGTGTTCATGTGTCAACTGGTGCAATTGAAATGGGGCAAGGTACTTACACAAAAATTGCCATGTTAATTTCCAACGAATTAGGCTTGTCTTTTGATAAAATCAAAGTTTTTTCTACTCGTACAGATAAAGTTCCAAATACATCAGCATCAGCAGCGAGCTCAACAACAGATCTTAATGGAGCAGCGGCAATTAATGCTGTAAATAAAATTAAACAAAATTTAGCATTATTCGTAAAACGTAAATACAAGGTAAAAAGCAATAAAGCTATTTACAAAAATGGTATGGTTAAATTTAAAGGTAAAACTTTTTCATTTAAATCATTAATTAAAGATGCTTATCTTAACAGAGTTTCGTTGTCATCTTCTGGGTTTTATTCAACTCCAAAAATACATTTTGATAGTAAAACTTTTCTTGGGAGGCCTTTTCTCTACTTTGCTTACGGTGCAGCAGTTTCTGAAGTACTAATTGACACTTTAACTGGTGAAAATAAAATTTTACGTGTAGATATACTCCACGATCAAGGCAGAGCAATTAATCCTGCAATTGAAAAAGGTCAGATCGAAGGAGGATTTGTGCAGGGAGCGGGTTGGTTAACAATGGAAGAAGTGAATTGGAAATCAAATGGAGAGTTAACTACTCATTCGCCTTCCACTTATAAAATACCAGCTGTAAATGATACGCCAGAAAAATTTAATGTAAAAATATTTAAAAATTTAAATAAAGAAAACGTAGTAAATAAATCAAAAACAACTGGTGAACCACCTTTGATGCTGGGAATGTCAGTATTTTTTGCAATTAAAGATGCCATTGCTTCAGTAGTTAACTACAAAATCATTCCAAATTTCAATGCTCCAGCTACTCCTGAAGCAATTTTATTAAGCATAAATGACATAAAGAAAAAATTATGAAAAATGAATTTATGAAAAGAGCTATAGAGCTTTCTATCGAAAGCATCAATAGTGGTGGTGGGCCGTTTGGTTCAGTAATAGTTAAAGATAACAAAATAATTTCAGAAGGGATGAATCGAGTGACAGTGAATAATGATCCCACTGCCCATGGTGAGATTGTAGCCATTAGAGCAGCAACAAAAGTTTTAAATGATTTTAATCTTAAAGGATGTGAACTGTACACATCAACTGAACCATGTCCGATGTGCTATTCGGCAATTTTTTGGTCTCGTATTGATAAAATATATTATGCCAACACAAAAGAAGATGCTCAACGAGTTGATTTTGATGATTCATTAATTTATTCAGAACTTCAACAAAGTATTAATAAAAGAAAAATTCCAATGATCCAATTGATGAGAAAAGAAGCTTTGGTAGCTTTTGAATTATGGGATAAAAAGACAGACAAGGTTGAATATTAATGGAACTAGATATTTCTAAATGGATCCAGATTCTACTCCGATTTGGTCACGTGTTTTTTGCTTTTTTATGGGTGGGCACATCATTTACCTTCAATTTTTTAGATAACAAATTACCAAAAAATCAAAAAGAGGAAAGCATAGAGGCGAGCGGAATATTGCAGCATAGTGGTTATTATTATAATCTTACAAGATTTCACGGAGCGCCCAAGGAAATTCCCAAGAATGTGATTATTTGGAAGTACACGTCGTATCTAACCTTTTTATCGGGGTTAGCTTTATTAATAATGATTTATTACATGAACGCAGGCATTTTAATGGTTGATAAAAGAGTAAATGATATTTCTTCTTTTCTTGCTATAGCAATTTCGTTGCTATCTATAATTTTATCTTGGTTTATTTACCATTTTATCTGTAAATCTAAATTAATAAATTACAAAATTGCGTTTCCAGTATTACAATTAATTATCGGAATTATTATTTCATTTGTTTTAACTAAAATTTATGGTCCACGATTTGCTTTTTTACAAGTGGGTATCATTTTGGGTAGCATAATGACCTTTAATGTGTTTTTTGTTATAGCGCCTAATGGTAGGAAGAACGCATTAAACGAAAAATTTGATTTAAATCTTGCAGTTAAAGCAAAGACAAGATCAGTTCACAATAATATTGTTACACTCCTAGTTTTGTTTATTATGTTAAGTGGACATGCTTCTTTTATCTGGGCTAGCAAATACAACTGGTTGATCCTAGCTTTACTAGCAGTAATTCTTGGATTAATTCAATATTATGTTAATTGGAAGAATAAAAAAGAAAGTAATTAAACCCCTTCAATAATTTGTAAATTTCTCTTAACAGAGCCTTTTAAAATATTAATGGCCTCCCTATACACACTGGAATCATAAGCTTGTTTTGCTAGATCAAAAGAAGGAAATTCAACAATAACAGTTCTAGGTTTGGCGGATCCCTCTAGACAGATATTTTTGCCACCGCGACACAAAAAATTTCCTTGGTGACCTTGAATTGCAATTGTTGCTTTTTTTGCATACTCACTTAGAATTTTAGGATCTTCAATTTTTTCATACACAGATATCCAATATCCTTTTGACATAAATTTTCTCCTTTTTAATTAAGCTTTTTTTAACTATGATAGCAGAATTAGTATGTCAGAAAAATTAATTGTTAGCTGGGAAGACTATACGAATACGGTAGAAAAATTAGCAATCCAAATTGATGCAAGTGGTTATAAACCTGATATTTTAATTGGAATTATGAGGGGAGCGGGTCTTTGCATTGATCTTCTTTCCCGAATATGGAAAATGAAAACTGGTTATTTATCCGTACAAAGCTATTCAGGAAAAGGAGTAGAAGATACCCAGGGTTCTATAATGTTTTCAAGACAGATAAGTTCTATTGCAGAAGGCAATGACTTTGGAAAAATTTTACTAATAGACGATTTAAGTGATACGGGCCTAACGCTTAATAAAAGTATAGAATGGTTAAAAAATCACGATCCAATAAAAAATTATATCAAAGAGATTAAAACAGGTTGTCTATGGAAGAAGAAAAAATCAACCTTTACACCAGACTTTTGCGCTGTAAATTTACCGAACTCGCCCTGGATTGTGCAACCTTTCGAGGCACATGAAGAAATTAGAATTGAAGATTTAAAAAAGAAACATAACAAATAAAAAAAGGGCCAGAATAAATCCGGCCCTTTTTTAAGAAAAGTTTAAATCTTTTAGCTAAGCAACAACAAAACTTATTAAGCTAGCTATTGCAATTACCCAAATAGCTGGGCTTACGTTTGTTTTTCCTGTGCAAACTTTAATAGCTGCATAAGAAATAAACGCTAAAGCTATTCCGTGTGAAATTGAGTACGTAAACGGCATTGCAATCATGGCCAGCACGGCGGGCCCAGATTCAGCAATGTCATCCCATTCTATATCTACTATGTTACGAACGAAAAGAGTTGCAATATAAACCAATGCGGCTCCATCTATTTCTTTTGGAAGACTTGTTGCTAAAGGTGAAAAGAACAGACACAACAAAAATAATATTCCTATTACAAGTGAAGTCATTCCTGTTCGTCCACCAGCTTTTACGCCAGCTCCCGATTCTACATAAGTAGTAACTGTGCTTGTACCCATCATAGCACCTGCTACAGTTGATACACTGTCAGAAAGCATAGCTTTATCGATGTCTTCTATTTTTCCATCTCGTCCAATTTTGCCAGCAACATTCGCCACGCTTGTTAGCGTTCCCGCAGTATCGAAAAAGTCAATGAAGAACAAAGTAAATACTACTGTTACCATTGACGCACTCAAAGCTGCTCCTAAATCAAAAGCAAATAGGTGTGTCATTGCCGGTGGAGCAGAGGCAACACCGTTAAATTTAGCCAAACCAAAAATCCAGGCAATGATACTAAAAGCAACAATTCCAATGATTATGTTCCCTTTGATTTTCATTTTCTCCATTACGATCATTGATATAAATGCCCCAGCACCTAAAAGAAGTAATGGATTGGATAGATCGCCAAGTGTAACAAGTGTAACTGGATGATCTGCAGTTAATCCCATAATTTCAAATCCAATTACTCCTAAAAACAAACCTATCCCCGCACCAATTCCAAGTTTTAAACTTTTTGGAATTGAGTTAATAAGCCATGCTCTTATTGGTGTTACTGAAATAATTACGAAGAGTCCACCGGCAACCAGTACAGCTCCAAGAGCTTCGGCTGGTGTGTATTTCATACCGAGACACACGCCGTACGCAATAAAGGCATTTATTCCCATTCCAGGCGCCAAGCCAACCGGCCAGGTCTTAGCATAGAATGCTGCTATGAAACATGCAAGCGCTGTAGCTAATGCAGTGGCTGTAAAGACGCCTCCAAAATCAAAACCTCCATCCGCAAGAATTACCGGATTCAAGAACATAATATATGCCATCGTCAAGAAGGTCGATACTCCTGCAATGACTTCTGTTTTAAAATCCGTTTTGTGTTTTCTATAATTAAAATATTTATCCATCATAAATATTTACCTCCTAAGTCGAGCAAATTAATTGATTCCCTTAATAAAATCTTTATTAAAATCAATTTAATTAAGAAAAATTCAACTTAAAAGTTTGTATTATTTGTATTAGCTGAGAAATTATGTGTTATTCTATGTTAAGTTGAAATTATGAAAAAAATCTTTTTGCTAACCATTGTGTTTAATATTTTATTAGTTTCGTGTCAGCATATCGAAAAAAAAACTTCAGCTATACTTGAAAAAGAGGAAGCACTAGAGAAATGGATAGGCCAGCCAAAATCAGAATTACTGGAAGTTTATGGTCTTCCAACTGAAGTTAGAAAAGATGATCAAGGAATTGAATATTTAATATATACCTCAAAAAAGTTTGGAATTATTAAGTGTCAACGTGAATTTGCAATAGGATTAAATGGCATGATCGATGGTTTTTCTTCAAGGGGCTGTATTGACAAACCATTGTAGGAATAAAAATATAATTATTTAAAACATAGATGGTTCACAGAAATTGCAGAGCGTTATTATTTTATTTCATCACATTATTAATAGTTACGTTCTGTTCCATCCTTCCCACTTTGGCAGAAGCTCCAAAAAATTATTTAAAGGGCAAATTTTATAGTAGCGTTGAAGATCATTTTTTAGTCGCAACAGAAAAAATGACAGACGATAGATTTAAAAAGACAGTAATCGTTATGTTGGATAATGACGAAGAGGGTGCCTGGGGACTTGTGATCAATAAGCCAATAGGCAAAGTACCTCTGCGATTTTTGGTAAATACACTACAAGATCAAAAAAATGAAAAAAAGGAATTATACAGTATGGAGATTCCAATATTTTGGGGTGGGCCGGTTGATGAAAAACAAATATATATTTTACATTCAAAAGAATATAAAAATGACACTACTAAAAGTTACAAAGGTATATCAATAACTAGAGATTATAAAATTTTGTTTGATATAGCTGAAAACAAAGGTCCCCGAAGATATTTAATTATTCTAGGGTATTCAGGATGGGCGGATGGTCAACTTGAGGGAGAGATGGAAATAGACCACTGGATTTTATCAGAACTTGAACCTCAAATAGTTTTTGAAGAGAAATCAAAAAACAAATGGCCAAAAGCATATGAGAATAGCTTTATTCGTTTGTGAGAATTTTAAAATGATCCCGGCAGGAATCGAACCTGCATCTGATCCTTAGGAGGGATCCGTTATATCCATTTAACTACGGGACCATAATAAAATTTAGCATTTTTAATCTAAAATTTAAATGAAATTTAAAAAAGTATTATCAATCAAGGACATTAAAAAATTAGAAATTCAGGAATTTAAAAGAAGAGGCAATTCTTTTTCACTGATGAAAAGTGCAGGGACAGCTGCGGCCAAAATCATATTAAAGTTAATAAAAAAACAACCAATAATTGTTGTTTGTGGTCCAGGAAACAATGGTGGTGATGGGTTTATCTTGGCAGAACACTTAAGAAAAAAGGGTTACAAAGTCGATGTATTCTGTTTACAAAAAAAATATTATAAAGGTGATGCGCTAAAGGCACTAAATCAATTACAAATCAAAAGCAAAAATATTTTAGATCTTAAAATAAAAAAAAAATCAGTCATAATTGATTGTTTATTTGGAACTGGAATCAGTAGAAATGTTTCTGGTTTTTTAAGAAAAGTGATATTGAAGATTAACAAATCAAAACAAAAAACTATTTCAATTGATATACCCTCAGGCATACATGGAGATACAGGAAAAGTTTATGGTTACGCAATTAGGGCCAACGTAACATTGGCACTTCATTCAAAAAAAACCGGTCACACTCTATATCCTGGTAGAAATTATTGTGGAAAAATTATTGTTGCAGACATAGGAATGTCTAAAAAATTTAACAATTATATTGAATAATAAATTTTGGATACTTGCGGAGATTGTATCTCCACAAGTAAGGCTTTAGAAATTACTTAATTGGTATAAGTTTTCTTTTCTTCTGTTCTGGAACGATTTTTTCACAGTTAATCGTCAATAGACCATCCTTGATTTCAGCGCCTTCCACTTTTATATCGTCTGCAATTGTGAAAGATCTTGAAAATGATCTTTGAGAAATACCTCTGTGAATAATCTCTCCATCCGTATCTTTTTCAACAGCTTTATCTACTTTTTTTGTCTTAACTGTTAAAAGATTATCTTCATACTCAACCTCAACATCATCCTTGTTAAAACCAGCAACCGCTACTTCAATAGCGTATTTGTCTTTACCAGCTTTTCTGATGTTATATGGCGGGTAGTTAGACTGTGTCGACAAACCACCATCATCTAGTAACGACTCAAATTGATCAAACATATTGTCAAAACCAATTGAGAATGGTCTAAGCGAGTTAAAGATTGATAGATCCTTACCTGTCATAATAATATCCTCCTTTCATAGCAAGGTTATTTTTTTGTAAGCCCCATTAGGCGACCTACATTAATTTATGTAGAAACTATTTTTTTAATTTCAAGACTTAATTAATTTTTTATTCCAGCTGTTTTTAGAATAAAACTAAATTCTTCGGCAAGTTCTTTAATAGAATTATCCCTGCCACTAGGACCACCATGAGATGCAGCTTTCATTTTGCATTTAAGTAATTGTAAATTTTTGTCACTTTTTAGTTCTCGTAGCTTAGCTACATATTTGATTGGCTCAGAATACAAAACACGACTATCAAACAAGGATGTTGTAACAAGCATAGGAGGATAAGAAGCTCTTCTTAGATTATTGTATGGCGAATAAGATAAAATGGATTCAAAATATTTTTTACTTTTAATTGGATTGCCCCATAATTCCCACTCAGATGGGGTGAGTGGTAATTTTTCATTTAACATTGTAGTTAGAGGATCGCAGAATGGAACTAAAAGCAGCATTGAAAAAAATAATTCAGGAGCCATATTTGCAACTGCTGTACCCGTCAAACCACCCGCTGAGCCACCTAAAAAACAAATTCCACCTTTATAAGTATATTTTTGTTCAATTAAATGATTGGCAACAGCAATATAATCCAAAAAACTATTTTTCTTACGTTCAAAAAGAGCTTCTTTGTGCCAGTGTTCACCCATCTCACCACCTCCACGAACATGTGCGATTGCAAATGTTATACCGCGATCAACTAAACAAAATCGTGAAGAACCAAAAGAAACCCCAACCGAATGTTTGTATGCCCCATATGCATAGAGAACCATTTTAGATTTACCGTCTAGCAAGATATCTTTTTTCCTAACTAAGGTAATTGGTATCATTCTACCATCATGGGATTTTGCCTTTAAT
This sequence comes from uncultured Candidatus Pelagibacter sp., assembly GCA_913030805.1. Taxonomy (GTDB): domain Bacteria; phylum Pseudomonadota; class Alphaproteobacteria; order Pelagibacterales; family Pelagibacteraceae; genus AAA240-E13. The sequence goes on from CAJWDL010000003.1 coordinate 59,581, forward strand.
CTTTCTACTACGTATTTGTCGGGATCATGACCCGAAGGTATTTCAACCATTTTAACAAGTTTTTTTTCTTTAGTTAGAACATCATATTCATATATTTTTCCTTGAGTTGCCATACTCTCCCAAGCAACTATAATTCTTGTAGTGTTCGTATCTTTTTGCATTAACGAAGCTCCCGGTGAGCCAACTTGTTCATTTGATATCTTAATTTCTTCTTCTTTATTTGTTTTTAAATCCCTAATGTAGAGTTTTGGAATAGCATTCGAACTTTCTCCCCTAATCATGTGGTTATCTAGAAAATCAAAACTGCCAATAATGGTTCCTTTTTTTGCTGGAATATACTCTTCAAATTCATTCAGATTATCTTTTTTACATCGCAAAATTTTATGATCTTCGGCATTCTTATTGGTATGCAAATAAAAGTATCCGTCTTTCCAGCTATCAATAGAGTAGCGAACATCTTTTTCCCGTGCCAAAAATAGTTTTGGTTTTATTTCTTTTTCATCTACGGGAAAAAAATAATTTTCAGTGGTGATATGATCAGAGGTTGAAATTACAAAAAATTTTTCGTCCGAAGTAATTCCTATTCCACAGGTAAAAGTTTCTTCTTTTTCTTCATATATTAGTTCATCATTTTCAACTGGGGTATTTAAAATATGTTTATATATTTTTCTTGCACGATGAAATTTGTCTAACTTTGAATAAAAAAAGTTCTTGCCGTTCAAAGACCATGTAACACTACCACTTGTATTTTCAATCTTTTCATCAAAAATTTTATTTGTAGCTATATCGCGAATGTAAATCGTGTAATATTCGCTGCCAACCAAATCTAATGAGTAACTGAGCAATTTATCATTGTAGGAAACATCAACAGTTCCAAGACCAAAATATTCAGATCCGTGTTTCTTTTTTTCTATATCGCCATCAAAAATAACTTCCTCAGACTTAGAACCATCGATCAGTTGTCTTAATTTTTTTCCATAATTTCCTTCAGCTGTTGTTTTTGTCCAATAAAAATATCTCTTATCTTTAAATTTCAATGAGGTGTCATCCAATTTAATCTTGGATTTAATTTCATCAAAAAGTTTTTTCTGTAAATTTTTACTATCAGCAAAATATTGTTCGGTTATATTGTTATTTTCTTCTATATATTTTTTTACTTCCGGCAATAATTTGCTAGAATCTTTTAAAACTTCCAAAATATCTAGCTGATCTACCCAAGAGTAATTATCATCTATTGTTATACCGTGGTAATTTTTACTAGCCCTTTGCTTTCGTAATTGTGGTAATTTCATAAAGAATTTTTATATGAATATTTTTATTACTGGAATAATAATTTTTGTAGTAGTTTATTTAATTCTTAATTGGTTTGCAAAGACTAGTGGTCGAAAAGTGACTAGGGGTGCCAGACACTTAATATTAATCATATCTCTTATTCTAGCTGTCATAATGCTAATAGGAGGTCGATTATTGATTTCGCTACCGTTGTTTTTTTTGGCAATGAGTGCTTTGAAAATCAAGGGTCTTACCGCATTCCAAATATGGAATCTTTGGCGCTTCTTGAATTATCTTAGAAGCACTGGAAGATTTTCTTACTTTGGTCAAACCAATCAGACAAGACCATCAAGCAACCTATCCTTAGATGAGGCATACAAAATTTTAGGTATAAAAAAAGGGTGTTCAAAAAATGAAGTTATTAAAGCATGTAATAATTTACAAAAAAAACTGCATCCAGATGCGAATCCCAATTCTAACACTGAGCATTTAAGTAAAATAATAAACGAAGCTAAGGAAAGCGTACTGAAAAGTGACTTTAGTTAATTCATAAGTTCCAAGGTTTTTTTTAAAACTTTATCTACAGTTATTGTTCCTAGTGTATCATGAGTTGTTGTTTCTATTGTTTCACCTTCTGGAACTACGATCGAAATATTTTTATTGTATAGCCCGTAAGCGGCAGGCGGACTATCGATAAATAACATTAGAGATTTTAATCCAAGCCCTGCCGAGATGTGACCAAATCCTGTATCATTACTAATGCAATATTTGCAAGCAGCAATAATAGGTATTGTTTCAGCAATGTCCATTCCAGCAAAGGATATACAATTTTTTCCAATAGATGAATTCATTACGTTTTTTATTAAACCTTCATCATCAGGCCCTCCTGCAAGAAAAAATTTACATTTAAATTTTGAATTAATATTTTCAAACAATTTAATATAGCCATTGATATCCCAACGTTTGGTTGGTCCGGAGGCTGAAATTCCACAAACTATATTTTTTGTTTCATCTGCAATATTGTATTTTTTTTTTGCAGCTTCCATATCTTTTTTATCGAAATAAATCCTAGATTGAGAATCAACTTTTGTGTTTAAAGTTTTTTCTGTAAATTCTCTTGCAGTTTCAAAGAAATTTTTACCTTTTTTTGAAAAAAACTTATAATGAAAATTGTTTTTGATACCCGATAATTTTGAAATTAAATAAAGCCTTATCGAATCGCCAAAAATATAAGTTTGATCAAATTGTTTTGGTTTGATTTTTTTTATAATATTAAAAAAACTTTTTATCTCTTCTTTATCCAAGACAATAACTTCTTCAACATGCGGATCATTTTTTAATATGGCATTAGCATGAGTGTTTTTTTGCGCCAAAACTGTGACTGGTTTATTAATTTTCTTACTAATTGCATGTATATTTCCAATAAGAATAACTAAATCTCCAATACCCATGGATTTTATAATTACTAAAGCTTTACTCATTTTTTTATTTTAATATAATTTCTTAGCAAATAAATTGGTTAAAAACATGACTTTATTAAAAGGGGTATATGCTGCTGGACTAAGCGTTTTAAAAGAAGATCTTTCTCTTGACGTTAAAAAAACCATCGAACACCACGAGCATTTAATTAAGGAGGGACTTAATGGGACTTTTTTCTTTGGTTCTACAGGACAAGGTCAATTAATATCAATTGGAGAAAAAAAAAGTTTAATTTCTGAATTAAGCCATAGCAAATATAAAGATAATTTTTTTTTAGGCACAGGTGTTAATTCATTAAGGGATAACAGAGATTTAATAAATCACTCTTTTAATAATGGGTTTGACACATTTTTGATAATGCCACCCGCCTATTATGTGAATAATACTCACGAAGGTGTTTACAAATTTTATGCTAACCTTATTCAGCAATTTCCAAAAATTAAAATTATTTTGTACAACTTTCAGAAACTTTCACAGTATCTCTTTTCTCCACAAGCCATTGAGAAACTTGTAAAAGATTTTCCAGATGCGATCCGAGCATGCAAAGATTCAAGCTACAACCTTTATGAAATTTTGAAAATTCCTGGATTTTCAATGTTACCTGGTAGTGAAACAAAGCTCCTTCATGGCTTGCAAAACGGTGCAAGCGGTATCATCTCGGCTGTAACCAATGTAACCTATCGTTTAGCTATAAAAGTCTATGATGATTTCAAAAATAATAGAGAACAAACGGTAAATGATAAACTTTGTGCGGTAAGAAAAGCATTTGATGATACAGGGAATTTAATTTCAGCTCTCCACAGTTTTAAGTCCGTTGAGAATGAAAATTATAAAAGATTGCTACCTCCTTTAACTTTGCCATCAACAGAAAAGCAAAAAGAATTATTAAATAAACTTAAGGAATTAAATTTTATTCCAAGAAAAGATATTGCGGCATAAATTATGTTATTAGCAAAATTTTTAAATAATCTTTTTAAAAAAGAAGGATTTGAATTAATAGATGCAAATTCAAAAAAGCATGTAATTGGAAATCCAAAAGAGGAAAAACCTTTAACATTAAAATTATTTGATAAGTCCCTACATTATAAGCTTCTATTTTATCCCGATTTTTATTTTGGCGAAGCTTATACAGAAGGAACTTTAACTATAGAAAATGGAACTCTCACAGAATTTTTAAATATGGCGCTGCAAAACATAGGAAGAAAAGAAACTAATTTTTTTAGCGAGATATTAAATAATATTAGGGGATCATATCGATATTTAACAAACTTTAATTTCATAAAAAAATCAAAAATAAATGCTGCTCACAGTTATGATATTTCCGATGATTTGTACGATTTATTTCTGGATCCAAAGCGACAATATTCTTGTGCATATTTTAAGAATAAAAATGATTCTCTTGAAACAGCACAAAATAATAAAATCGAACACATTATAAAAAAATTAATTTTAAAACCAAATCAAAAAGTACTTGATATAGGCTCCGGCTGGGGCTCTCTTGCAATAGAGATTGCTAAGAAAACACAATGCCAAGTATTAGGTATTACTTTGTCCAAAAATCAATATGCATACAGCAATAAGAAGGCAAAAGAAATGAATATGGATAATCAAGTAGAATTTAGATTATGTGATTATAGAGAAGTTAGAGAAAAATTTGACAGAATAGTTTCAGTTGGAATGTTCGAACATGTTGGTAGAAAATTTTATAGAATTTTTTTTAACAAAATGAATCAATTATTAAAAGATGATGGTATAGCTCTTTTACATTCGATTGGCAGTATTAACTCTCCCAGATCTCCTCATCCTTGGATAACGACATACGTGTTTCCTGGAGGATATACACCAAGTTTGAGTCAACTTACAGTTCCTATTGAAAAGTCAGGATTAATATTATCTGACCTGGAAATTTTGAGAATGCATTATTCACATACACTTCGTCACTGGAAAGAGCGTTTTTTAGAAAACAAAGCTAAAGCTTTAAAAATGTTTGATGAAAAGTTCTACAGGATGTGGCTATTTTATTTAGTGTCCTGCGAGCAAGCTTTTAAATGGGGAGACCAGGTTGTTTTCCAATTACAACTGACAAAAGAACTTCATACCGCGCCAAGCACAAGAGACTATATTTATCGATGACTTATTGATAAATATTCATTATCAACCAAATCCATGAAAAAAAAAAGAAATAAAAAATTTTCAAAAAAATATAAAATAAAAAAAAGTAATAAATTAAGAAAAACCAAGAAAAGAAACCTTAAAAGAAAAAAAAGAAGATTAAGAAAGATTAATAGAATTGCTTCCAGAATTAAACTGGAAAAAATAAAACTTCTAAAATTTAACAAACAAATAAAACAATTTAAAAAAATTAGTTTTATAAAAATGGCAGAGTCCATTTTCAAATTGTTTGATAAAGCAATTATGGAAACGGCAGATTTTATTGCTAGACCACTTAAGTCTTTTAGAGATTATAGACAAGAAAAAAGAATAGAAAAATTAAGAAAGATTGAAAAGGAAAGGAAACAAAAAGAAAAAAAAATTAAATTAGAAGAACAGCTCAGACATAAACTTAAAGAACAGGAGCTAAAACAAGAAATTAAAATCGAAAGAGAAAGAAAAAAAGACATTAAGAACTTTTTAAGGAAAGAACAGGCTGAAATCAGAAAGGAACAGTCTGAAAGACAAAAAAAGTTTCTAGCGGAATTAAAATTGGAGCGGCAATTGGAAAGCTTCAGAAAAAGAGAAGTTAAAGAGCTTGCAAACCTTGAAAAAATAGCCCTTGCCCAAGAACGAGCTGAGTACTCAGACCTCCAATCTCGAATAGAAATACTAAAACAAAAATACAGAGCCATTAGAGATCAAGCGATAAAAAAACGAGTAGAGGCTTTAGGAGTAACCACCATACAAGAAGGGGATGACCGAGAAACTTTATTAGAGAAAGAAAAGCAACATACTTTAGAACGACAAAAAATTGAAAATTGTTTGGAAAGTTTTTATAGGAGTTCGAATAGTTTGTGTTTTCAAATAAATAAGCGTTATATTCCTAAACATCGATCGATTCTTCGATGTATTGATCGACGATTTGAGTCTGGCGAAATCTATCTTCGATTTGACGATGCTTCAGAAGAGGAATGGTTATTGTTAATTTATATTAAAAATAATTCACCTAAAGAAGGAATTATTATTGAGGATAAAACAGATCCGACAAAAAATGTTTCTCACGAATTTAAAACTACCGAGATTTTCAAAGCTTCTGATATGATGGTTGATTCTTTAGTTCGATTACTGGAAAGAGAACGAAAACAAAAAGCTAGCTAATTTTTATTATCAACTATTTTTTGCTCTTACAGAATATCAAAGGATTTTTCAGTGTATTCTTGTTGATAATCTTCAATTTTGATACTTTCCACTTTTGATGAAGAGGGGCCCTTTCTACAAAGTCTTACTACATCCTCCACATCTTTTTCATGTCCTAGCAATAATGCCTCTACTTCATATTCATTTCTATTTTTGACAAAACCATGTATATTTTTTTTCTCAGCTTCCATCTTTAACCACCATCTAAAGCCGACTCCGGTGACGGTTCCTGTTATTATGATATGTATTTTTTTCAAATTCTATTTTACGCTAGCTTCATTTAAGAGTGGCACAAATTTTACATCTAGTAATTCTTTTTGTTCAAAATTTCCGCTTTTTTTTGTGACCAATAATAATTTTTGATTTCCTGCTTCGTATTTTTTTGGCATAATTAAGCGACCATTGGATTTTAAGCTTTCCAATAACTTTATCGGAACAACTTCTGACGCTGCACCAATAGTAATTGCATCAAATAAAGTTTTATCTCCCCATCCTTCGAATCCATTTCCAAGTTTAAATTGAACATTTTCAATTTTAAGTTTTGCAATATTTTTTTTTGCAATATCTAATAATTTTTTGAATCTTTCCATGGCAAAAACTGTTTTACACAACTTTGAAATAACGGCTGTGGACCATCCAACTCCACACCCAATATCTAAAATATTATCTGTCTTTCTCAAATTTAAAAAGGAAGCCATATATGCTGTACAAAATGGTTGAGTTAAAGTTTGGCCACACTCTACAGAAAGAGCCTTATTCTCATAGGCCTCATCTAATTTCTCTGTAAATAGTTCTCTGGGAACCGCCCTGATGGCTGTTAAAATTTTTTCATCAGCTATTCCTTCAGACCTTAATTCTTGAATAAGCTCTTCGTTTTTTTCATTTTTATAAATTGTGTGTTTTTTTTTATTTTTTTGCCAAGGAAATAGCTTTGAGGATAGCATTTACTCTATTTTTTTTTACATAAACCAATAGATCCTAGGTTACACTTGGCTCCATCGGCCCAGGTAGCGTTATTAAGGTTTGCACCTTCAAAGTTTGCATTAAGTATGTTAGCAGCAGTAAAATCTGCCTCTACTAAATTACTGTTTTTGAAAGAGGCTCCGATTAAAGAGGCTCCATTGAATTTAACTCGAGTTAGGTTTGCTGATTCAAAATTAGATCCTTCAAAATTTCCACCTTCTAAAACAGACTCATAAAGGTTTGCCCGGAAAAATGTGGATTCTGCAAAATTACCATTAGAAAGATTGGAGTGCATCATCATACTTCTATCGAAATTAACCTTGTTAAATGAAGTAAGACTTAAATTTGAATTTGTTAAATAGCTTGCACTTAAATCTTGACCATCTGCGAATTGGCATCCCGAATAGTCTACACTATCTCCAGGCTTATCTTCGCAAGTTGCTCCTGCTTTTAAAGTAAAGCTCATTAAAAAAAATAGAATAAAAAAAATGTGTTTAATCATTTATTTTCTTAATGTAATAATCATAGTTAATTTTGACAAATTTATGAATGATAATCAAAGAATTGAAAAAATTAAGAATTGGATACTAGATTACTGTAAATCTATGCCGAAAAAGCCCGATTCCTTAGTAATAGGAATTTCGGGGGGAATTGATAGTTCAGTAACGAGTACAATCTGTGCACTAACGGGAATGAAAACCATCGTTTTATTAATGCCCATTAAGCAGATAAAAGAACAACACGATCTTAGTTTAAAGCATCAAGAGTGGCTAAAAAGTAAATTTGATAATATTGAAAGCCATTTGGTTAATTTAGACAGGGTTTTTGAGTTTTTTAAGGAATCCCTATCAAAATTTGATAATGAACATGGATTTGCTAACTCTAGGGCTAGATTAAGAATGGCAACACTCTATCAAGTGGCTGCCGCTAATAACGGAATTGTTGTAGGTACAGGCAATAAAATCGAAGATTTTGGAATTGGCTTCCATACAAAATATGGAGACGGGGGTGTTGATATATCCCCTATAGCTGATTGTAAAAAAACTCAAGTTTGGAAAATGGGAGAGCACCTAGGCATCCTCAAGGAAATTATTCAAGCTGATCCTACTGATGGTCTGTGGGAAGATGGAAGACCCGATGTTGCCCAAATTGGCATTTCATATCAAGATTTAGAAAAGGCCATGGAAGATTCTCAAGACAAAAATCATAAAAAGTATTTAGAAATTAGAAAAAGGAATTTGCACAAAATGCAGCCTATTCCAGTTTGTAAAATGGATGATTGAGGATTAAAATTAGTTAAAAAGGGTCTTGTATTTCTTCTTCAAAATTTGCCCATTGTTCTTCGTCTCTTTTTTTTTTCAAATGTTTTAAAAAATCTATAACATTGCTACTATTTTTCTTTTTTTTTCTGATAATTTTTTTGCTTTTTCAGCTTGAGAATGAACACCCATTCTAAATACTTCACCGGGATCTGTTATAGCCATATGAGCTAGTCCATGTGCTATAGAAACACACATTTCTAATTGTTCAGGTGTCATTATTTTTTTGCAAGAATCTTCAATTCCTTTCCTTAATTTTTCTTAAGCGGTCCTAAAGGTTTTAAACCTTTTCTAATTCTTTTTACGTCGTTATATCCACGCATATAACCTTTAGCAGATGATACCGGGTGAGGTAGTTTACGCTTTTTATACAAAGCGATCATTCCCTTGAGTGTTGCTTTATGTAATTTTTTTCTAGGCATCATTGAATTTATTCATTTGTTCAATTTAACCAGAAAATTGAATTTATATAAATATATATATTCCTTGTTTACTTTTCGTAAATAAGGAATATTTAATATTAGTATGCAAGATTCGCTTTTATATATAGCTTCAGCTCTCATAGTTCTCCTTATCGCTGTTCTTGCTATCGATATTTATCTTTTGATTAATAGAAAAAAGAAAAAAGACGAAGATAAATCTATTGATGAAATGAATAGTTTAAAAGAATCATTAAATAATTCCATTAATAACATGTCCACATCCTTTAACAATTTGTCGAAAGATGTGACTCGTGACATGACCCAGGCGCTCACTAAAGTTGATGAGAAAGTGGGAGTCTTTAACAAGCAAGTAGAAGATTTGAATAAAAGCCAAGCGAGTTTTAGTAAAATTTTAGCGGGTGTCAAAAAATATGGTACGCTGGCTGAGTTTAGTTTGGCCTCTATACTTAAAGATTTATTACCGGCTTCTCAATACATTGCTAATGTCAAGATGAAAGAGGATACGAGCGAGAATGTGGAATTTGCCGTAAAACTGCAAGACGGTGTCTTGGTTCCAATCGATTCACATTGGCCAGTTGAAAAATTTCAGGCTATCAACGATGCTGAAGAGGCAAAAGATAAAGCAGCCATAGCGGATGCCAGAGATAAATTAGCAAGCGCCTTTAGAACCAAAGCAAAAAAAGTTAATGAAAAATATATTGTTCCACCGAAATCAACCGATTTTGCAATCGTTTATGCACCAACGGAAAGTTTATTTTCAGAACTAACTAGCTATCGAGATCCAAGTACCAAAGAATTACTAACACAGGAATTGATGAGAAAGCATAAAATTACAATTTCAGGACCGAATACACTTTCAGCTTTCTTGCAGTCCTTACATATGGGTTTCCAGACTTTAAAAGTTCAAAAACATGCAACACAAATTTATGATGATTTAAGAAACATCTCTTCTAGATTTAACAAACATTTTGATGGAATTCTTAGCCTTAGAAAAATTTTGGAGGAAGCACTAAGCCACACTGACGATTTTGGCAGAGATGCCAGATCCATTATGAGGACGTTAGAAAATATCAAAGATCCTGATCAAACTGAAAAAACTACAAAAGAAGAAAAAGTGACAAAGGCAGATTTTAAAGACAAAACCAAAATTTCTTAGGTAAATATATTTATTTTTTAAAGGGCTGGACTTGTGCGTGCCAAGCACAATTTCCGCAGTATTTTCCGGAAGCGGGTGGCTTTTCTAGCTGTAAGCATTTATCTAAATCTACAAGAATATCTTCGATATAGTCCGTCCTTAATGTGTAGGGTAATAAAGTGATTTTAAAAGATAATTTACCCTCAAAAGTCTTTTGATTTTCATCTCTTGCATTGCATATTAGCCAATAGCCAGTCTTAAAAATTTTATAACCATTGAGTTTTAGTAGGTAAGCATAAAAATCTAACTGTCTTAGGTTGGATTTATAATACGCTTGAGATGAATTGGGATAATCAGGATCATTTTTATTAGAGGTAGCCTTGTAATCTAGAACAACAATTTCATCAGTGTTTTTGTTGAGCCACAAATCATCCAAAGCACCAAATAAAGTGAATTTTGTTTTTGTTGATTTTGCTTCGATCCCTTTCCTGTTGTTTCTATAAGCGTCAAGTTTTTCTTGGTCAAGTTTGTAGGGAACAAAATTTAAGTTATGTTTTTTAAAAATTGGATGAGGTTGCTGATTCTTTCTTAATTCATCAAACTCTGCTTTGAGAAGACTATCAACCCTAGAGTTTATTGGATGACCCGGTGTTCTTGGTGGATCAATATTATGTTTTTCTTTCAAATAAAAACAAAATGGACAACGAATAAAATTTTCCCATCTTGATCTGCTTAATTTCATAAATATGTTTGACTTTTATAACAGAAATATCTATATAACAAATTAACTAAATATTAGTTATCATATTGTTTTGTCGCTGTGTTTAGGGTTTCTTCCAAAAAATTAAATCCTCACATTTGCAATAATTAGGTACGATAAATAATTAATTATGAAAAATATTGCAATTATAGATATCGAATCTCAAGGGGCATCTACGAGCTACTCTTCTATTATTTCTATAGCGGGAATTTTGGTTAATCCTGATCTGAAGGAAATAGAACGTTTTGAATTGAATTGCAGAAATAAGCCGGGACATGTGCCCGATCCATATTCCATGTGGGTAAATAAAGGCTTCTATCAAATGAAAAAATCAAATTCTAGTCATTATCAATTAATGAAGGAACTTCATAAAATAATAAAAAAATGGTCACCCTGTATTTGGATTGGCTGGAACTCCATTGGCTTTGACTTTGTTATGCTTCAAAAAGAAAACTATAAAAGTCTGTTTCCAGCTTATGTACTGAATACAAATTCCAATGAGCAGGCAGACTTTCTGCCAGTTGCAAGAAGCAGTAAACTTTTTTTTCCAAAATCAATAAGCACAACTTTTTCAGAGAAAAAAAATCCCGTTTTCCAACTCGAAGGTCTAAGTACCATAAATGATATAAAAGTTGACCAATTTCATACAGCTATTTCGGATTGTGAGGCGTGTTTGGGGATAATGCGTTTAATTCGAAAAAATGCCAAACAGATTTATGACCAATCGTTTCATACAACTTCTAAACACAAAGTATCAAATATTCTAGAGAAAGAGAGAATATTTACCACCACATTTTACTATTATGGCAAGGCAAGACCCTTCCTGGCAACTTACTTGTGTGATCATAGCGAATATAAGTGGCCAATAGTTTTTTGCTTAGAGCAGGACCCTGAAAATTTTATAAAACTAGACGTTAATTCCTTGAAGGAAGAACTTAAAAAACCTGGCAAATGGGCGAGGGCTTTACCTGCCAACAAACATCCTATTATTTTAGATAAAAACTTGGGGTTAGAACTGGATATTTATAAAAATATTGGGCTGAAAAAATTGAAAGAAAGAGCGGACAAAATTTACCAAAATAAGCAATTTTCTGAAAAGGTTAGCTTTGCGTTGGGCGAAATAGCAAGAGAAAAGAAAAAATCACAAGAAAAAAAGAAATTGGCATATGAAGACAGATTGGTTTTGGATGGATTTCCAGATGAGCAAGACAAGAGCACAATGGAAGAATTTCAGTCGATAGATGAATGGAGTAAAAAAAATCAAACAATATCGAAGATAAAAGACTCAAGGTACAAGCATTTTGGAAAAAGACTAATTTATCAAAATCAGCCAGAAGTCTTAAGTAAAGACGAATACAAAGAAATTCAAAAAGATATTGCAAAAAAGATACTTAGCGTTGAAGAGACAAATTTTACAACTATTCCAATGGCCGAAAGTTTGATTGATAATATGAGAAATGAAAAAGGAATAACAAAAGAAAAATTAGACTATGTCAATGATATTGATGCCTATATTTCGGACATACGAAAGGTTTATGAGAAAGCTTTATAAAATACAAACATCAAAAAACAAAATGTACAATTGACTTTATTTATCGGAACAAATAAAGATTACTAATATGGCAACTAAGAATGTTACGGATGATAACTTTGATGCAGAAGTTATAAAATCAACAAAACCAGTTCTAGTAGATTTTTGGGCTGAGTGGTGTGGACCTTGCAAACAAATTGGGCCGGTACTTGAAGAAATTTCAAACGAAATGTCAGATCAAATCGCAGTTGCAAAACATAATATTGATAATGAACCAAATACTCCAACAAAATATGGAGTTAGAGGAATTCCAACTATGCTGTTATTTAAAAATGGCGAACTAAAAGGAACCAAGGTTGGAGCCACAACAAAATCCAATATCGTTTCCTGGATAAAGGAAAATATTTAATTTAAATTCAATACCTCACCACAAAGATATAAAGATCCGCAAATAAAAATAATTGCATTTGCGTCCTCTTTAACAATGAATTGCAGCGAGCTTTGAATAGAGGATTCAGTTTTAGATTTAATTCCAATTGTTTCTATAATTTGATTCAGTTTTTCTTTTTTTATAAAATTTTTCTGATTTGGTATATCAACTGCAATAATTAGCCTTAGTTTATTTTTAAATTGACTAATAAATTCTGCATGATCTTTATTTGCCATCATTCCAAGGATCATATAAATTTTTTTATTTTTATTCAAAGTGTCAAGATATTTAGCTAGAACTGATGCAGCCAAAGCATTATGTCCTCCGTCCAAGATAAGTTCATTATTATCAGAAATATAACTTCTTAATTTGCCGGTCGAAATTTTTTGAAGTCTACCTTCAGTTTTAATTTTAGAAAGAGCAGTAACTATATGTGATTGATTAACTTTAAATTGATCTAATTCTTTAACTGTTGCAATAGCCGTTGATATATTTCCATATTGAAAGTCGCCAAGCATATTAGGTTTTGGCAAGGATAATGAACCTGAATTGTCAATGAAATCAAAGCCATTTGAGGTTTTTTCGTATTTAAAATCTTTTCCAGAAATTATTTTTTTTGATGTATTCAATTGAATTGTTTTGTTAATTTTATTTAAGATTTCCAAAGAAGTTTGTTCAGAAACAATGATTTTGGAGCCGTTTAAAAGTTTGGAACATTTTTCAAAAATTACTTCATCAACAGTTCCTTCCTTTAAAAAATCTTTATGATCCATGCCAATAGGGCTTATAATCGACGCAATATTTTTATCTAAAACGTTAGAGGCGTCTAACCTAAAAAAAAGACCTGCTTCTAGTATATTTATATGAGCTTTTGTTCTCGCTGCCTCCAAGAAAAAAGCGGCAGTAACGATTTCATGAAAGGTAATTGGTTGACCTCGGTTAACTTTTTCAACTTCACTTAAAAGTTTATGCAGCTTACTATCATTGATTTGTTCACCAGAGAAATAATATCGTTCGTTAAATTTTCTAACAGAAGGACTTATATGCATATTTACTTTATAGCCCGCGGCTTCATAGATTTCTCTCAGGGTCGAACAGATTGAAAATTTGCCGTTTGTTCCGATAACCTGGATGCAGTTTTGAAGTTTTTTTTCAGGATTGTTTAAGGATTTTAGTAAACGTTGAATTCTGTGTAGAGAAAGATCAATTGACTTAGGATGCAGCCGAAGCAATCTGCTCAGTATCTTCTTGATTTTCATTTGTTGCTTCAGTTAATGTGAGTTTGTTTTTCTTTAGCAAGATAGTAATCAGAGTTCCAATAGTATCTCTTAAATTTTTTCTAGATACCACTAAATCAATTCCACCATGATTTTTAATGTATTCTGCTGTTTGAAATCCTTCAGGTAGCGTTTCACCAATTGTTTGCTCTATAACCCTCTTTCCAGCAAAACCAATTGTTGCCTTCGGCTCTGCGATAAGAATATCTCCAATCATAGCCCAAGAAGCCGAAACCCCTCCCGTTGTGGGATTGGTTAAAACAACAATATAAGGAATGTTATTTTTTTTAAGTTCATTAACTGCCAAAACAGTTCTAGCCATCTGCTGAAGTGCTATTGCACTTTCCATCATGCGCTGTCCTCCAGAACAGGTAAAAAATATAAAAGGTGTTTGATTATCAATTGCATGTTGGACTGCGCAAATAAAAGCCTCTCCTGAGGCAGAACCAACTGATCCTCCAATGAATGAAAAGTTTTGGGCTCCAACTGTTATATTGATTCCTTTTAATTTTCCACTAGCAATCATAACAGCATCATCTTGATTGGTTAGTTTTCTTGCAGCAGCTAATCGAGCAGTATATTTTTTTGTGTCAACAAAATTTAATGGATCATCGGGTGACGAAGGGGTTTTTATAATCTCATATTCACCATTATCCAAGAAAATTTTGAATCGATCTCGACACGAGATTTTTTGGTGCGTTTCACACTTAGGACATACAAAAAAATTGTTATGGAGATCTTCTTTATAAATTAGTTGTTGGCAAACACATGTGGTCCACAGACCGGTCTCACTAAGTTTTGGTTGTCTTTTTTTAAGTAGAGTTTTAAGTCTAGGCTTTATAAATTTTGTAATCCAATTCATGACAATTTCGCCCTTAGATTTTTTACCATATTACTTACATTTGTGACAGGATTTTGTCTATTTTTGATTGATTTTGAAATTTCTTTGCATAGTGCGCTTCCGACTACTAGACCATCAGCTTTTTTTAATGAAGAAATGGTTTTAATTGTAATTCCAAAACCGATCACCAAATTTTTAGATTTATTTATTTTTTTAATTTTATTGTAATTTTCCAAAATTTCTTTTGGAGAAACTTTGAGCTTGCCTCCGGTAGTTGAAAGCATACTGATATAATAAATCATATCATGAGAATCCTTTATAATTTTTTTCATTCTTGTTCTAGAAGTTGTTGGAGATAAGAGCTGTATAAAATTAATGGAATTTTTTTTACATTTTTTTGCGATAATTCTGTTTTCTGGCCATGGAAGATCAACAACAATCAGGCCATTTACACCGACTTGTTTGCATTTTTTTAAAAATTTATTTTCACCATATTGATAAATCATGTTGTAATAACCCATCAAAATGACAGGTTTCACATTTTTATTTTTTTTAAAATTTTTAACAATTTGAAAAACATCCTTCATCCTAATGCCATTTTTAATTGCACGGTAAGCAGATGTTTGAATTTGTCCCCCGTCAGCTATAGGAGTATTATGAGGGAATCCTATTTCACATATATCTGCATGATTTGAAATTGAATTTAATATTTCTAATGATTTTTTTTTAGTATTATCTCCAGCAACCGTATAAGTAAGTAACGCTGGTCTCCCTTCCTCTTTACATTTTTTAAATGCCAAACTAATTGGTGATATACTCATTTCAATTTTCCTAATCTTTGTCTTAAAATATCTCTATCTTTCAAAGCATCTCCACATGAGTTTACGATTAAAATTGTTTCTTTACTTAGTTTAGGAGCTATTTTTATTGCTTCTGCAAATGCATGACATGGCTCTAAACTAGGGTTTAGTTTTTCATATTTTGTAACTGTCTTATAAGCCTCCAAAGCATCTTCGTCTGTACGTGCCACATAGTGCGCGCGCCCTGCATCTTTTAGATAGCAATGGAGAGGAGAAACGCCAGGATAATCTAAACCTGCACTAATAGATTCAGTTTCATTAATTTGTCCCTCTTTGTCCTGACAACAGTATGCCATTGATCCATGGAGGACACCCAGTTTAGCACCCATGCTTAAAGGAGCCGCATGGAGTTTTGAGTTTTTTGGACCTGCAGCTTCTATTCCGATAAAATCAAATTGTCTTTTACTAAAATCAATGAACTCACTCCATAGTCCATACGCTGATGAACCGCCTCCGACACAATTCAAAAGCTTAACTTTTTTTGGAAATTTTCCAAATTCATCTAAAATTTGTTTTTTTAACTCTCTTGAAATTTGTGCAGTGCTCCATCCGCATATCTTCACAAATATATTGCTAGAAACTGTCGAGCCAACTCCCAGGTGAGTTGTATCATTATTTGATACCCAATACCTCATAACCTCAGAAACAGCATCAACTAAAGTTTGGCTTCCTGTATAAACAGGAACAATCTCCGCACCATTAGCTCTCATGGCATCACAGTTAGGCTTTTGCCTTAAAATATCTTTAAAACCCATAAATACTTTAACTTTTAACCCAAAATGTTTTCCGGCTATTGAGAACATTTTTCCGTTATAACCGGCACCAGTATCGGTAACCAAAAATTTTTTCCCCATTCGTTTGCACAACATTGCTGCTGTGATTGCCCCGTATATCTTATGAGCTCCACCCCTTGCTTCTGATACAACCTTAGCCCAAATTTGCGCACCACCTAAATATTTGGTTAAATTTTCTAATTTTATAAAAGGAGTAGGACCTTTATGAACCCAGTTAGTGTAATAATAATCTCTTTCTTTTAAAAAATTTTTATCTCTCCTTAGTTTTTCAAATAAAACAGTGAGATCTCCTATAGGTTTTTTTAAAGTTTCAGGTATGAAATTTCCACCAAATTTTCCTCCCCAAAAACCATTTTTGTCGTGTTGGTCAATTAGAAGTTTACCCTTTTTTAATTTCATCACAATTTTTTTACCTTCAGCAAAAAATCTGAAACCTTTTTAGAAGATTTTACTCCAGGATTATCTTCCAAACCTGAAGAAATATCAATTTTTTTTGAAATTTTTGATGCTTTTTCAAGATTGTTTATATTTATTCCCCCAGCGAGAAACCACTCATTAATTTCAATATTTTTCAAGTAACTCCAATTAAAAATAGAACTTTTTTCCATAGCGGAAGAATCAAATAGAAATTCATCCGCAATACCCATGTATTGTTTATATAAATTTATGTCTTCTTCTTTTTTTACTTTAATAGCCTGAATAATTTTTTTGTTGGATATCAGTTTTAATGTTTTACTTTTAGATGGAGAGGTTTCATATACCTGAAGATAGTCAAATTGATCTTTAATTTTTTCAACAAAATCATTTTCTGGTTTTACTAAAACAGCAACTTTTTTAATGTGACTAGGTACAATAGAGGTAAGTTTTTTGGATTCTGCGATTGATAAATTTCTTGGAGAAGGAGGATAAAAAATAAATCCCAAATATTGACATCCTCCGCTTCGAACAATTGTTTTGATGATATTATTAGAGTTTATGCCGCAGATTTTTAACTCTATTGGCATATGTTTATGTTTTTATCGATTCTGCTACTTGATTTAAGTTTTCCTCAATATTTCCTTTTATCAAACTTCTTCCCATAATTATTTTATCAGATCCATTTTTTATACTTTCCAAAGGAGTACAGATTCTTTGTTGATCATGACTATTATCGTTAGGCATACGTACCCCTGGAGTAAATATTTGGAGATTGGAACCAAGAATTTTTCTGACCGTTTTAGCTTCATGTCCAGAACAAACGACACCAACTTCCATTTCCTTGGCTATTTTTGCGAAATGCTCAACCTGCTGCATGACACCACTATTGTTGCCCATAATTTTTAAGTCATTATCATTTAAAGAAGTTAAAATAGTTACCATTAAAATTTTAGGTTGAGATTTAATTTCACTAGCTGCTTCTTTAGCTTTTTCTATCATTGCTTTACCGCCTTGAGCATGAATTGTTAAGAAACCAAATTTAATATCGTCCAGCGCTTTTATTGCTTTGTAAACAGTTTGAGGTATATCTTTCAATTTAAGATCTAACATTAAATTGTTTACTCCTATGTCATTAAATTTTTGAATTCCACTTTTTCCATTTGCATTAAAAAATTCTAAACCTAATTTTACCGTATAAATTTTATTTATTATTTTTTTTGTGGTTTCCAAAGCTTGATGAGCGTCCGCTGTATCCAAAGCGAGAATAATTTTATTCATCTTGATTTGTATCTTGATTTAACTTTTGAAAAAGTTCTTTGCTTATTTTCCATTGCACACTTTGTTTGGCAGGGATCTCTATTCTTGATCCATCTTTGGGATTTCTGCCGATTCTAGCTTTTAACTGTCTGCTTTTAAAAGAACCAAAGTCTCTAATTTGAACATTCTCACCTTTAGCAATTGCTTTGATTATTTCATCTAATACAAGGTTTAAGGTCTTTTCTAGATCTCGTCTAAGAAAATTGGGATAGGAATTAGCTAATTGGTCTAATATTCTACTTTTAACAAAACTCAATTTTATTTTTCTTTTGTCTCATTTTTTTTCTTGAGAGTTTTTGGAAGCTCTGCAAAGGGCAGCGATCTGCCGCTATCTACGCTGCCATATCTTTTAATTGCTTCCTTAGCCTGTTCTTCCTCAAGCATTTTAATTGATAAAGATACTCTTCTTTTTATTAAATCTAAATCTAGCAACATACAATCTACTCTGTCGCCTTTATTAAAACGATTAGTTCTTTGATCTTCCTTATTTATTGCTATTTTGTTTTTTTTAATTAATATTTCCATCGGACAACCGTCTGGTTTGACTTTGATACCATTATCTAAAGTTTCAAGGACAATAGCGGTTATAATATCTTTCATCTTTTTGTCTTTGAAATAGTTTATTGGATCTGGCAAGAGTTGTTTCAAACCCAATTTTATTTTTTCTTGATCGTGTTCTAAAACCTTAGCTGTTATCGGGTCATTTTTTTTATACTTCTTAAGTTCCTCTACTGATTCTTCATAAGAAATATCTTTATAGTGAATCATTCCATCTAAATCGAAATCATTGATATTAATGAAAAGAGCAAACTCTGTAATATTTTTTATTGTTCCATCAACTTTGGAACCAACTGGAAATTCTTTTTCAAATTTTTTCCAAGGATTAGGTTGGGTGTTTTTATATGATAAAGATATTCTTCTTTTTTCAACATCAATTTCCATGATCATTACCTCAATCTTTTGAGAAAGGGATAAAAGTTTTTTTGCTGAAATATTCTTTTTAACGTGTGTCAATTCTGATTGGTGGCATAAGCCTTCCAATCCTTCTTCAAGAGATAGAAAAACTCCGTAATCAGTTATCTTACGTACTTCTGCTGGATAAATTTTTCCAACTTTATAATTGTTTATTTTAGTATTAAATGGATCAGGCGTTAACATCTTTACTGAAGTTGAAATTTTTTTATTTTCAGTATCAATTTTAATGATTTTTAATTTCTGTTTTTGACCGATCGTAAATAATTCTTCTGGATGACCAATTCGACTCCAAGAACATTCATTAATATGTGTCATGCAATCAATCCCGTTTAAATCAAAAAAAACACCGAAATCAGTTATTCCTTTAACTGTTCCCTCGACAATATCGCCCTCATTAAATTTGCTTATCACCTCTTCTTTGTTGGCTTTCTTCATATTTTCTAGGACTGCTCTTCTAGATACTACGATATTGCCTCGAATCTTGTCACATTTTACAATCACGAATTTTAAGGGCTCTTTCATTAAGTGATTAATATCATTTTGAGGCTTGAGATCGACTTGACTTCCTGGCAAAAAACACATAGTGGACTGAACATCAACCACAAAACCACCTTTTATTTTAGAAATAATCCGCCCCTGAACTTCTTCATTATTTTCAAAGGATTTTTCAAGTTGTTTCCAGCTTTTTATTTTTTTAGCTTTTTCTCTGCTGATTACTAAGTCACCTTTTTTATCTTCTAGTTTTATGACTAAGATAGACACTTTTGAACCCACTTTTAAGTTTTCTTCTTCTTTTAAAAGCTTCATTTCATTAATATCTAAAGTTCCTTCAGACTTGGCTCCTGGCAATTCTAGAAAAACAAGTTTGTTTGTAATTTTTGTAATTGTGCCATCCACAATTTTTCCTTCTGAGATATGTGATTTTGAAAATTCAGTATTTAATAATTTTTCAAATTCCTTACTTTTTGGTGAGCTTAAATTTTTATAGATTTCTTCCATATATTTCTTTTAATTTTTTTTCTATAATCTTCGAAAGTTTTATTAGCATTTGTTTTTTATTTATTTTCGAGGTGTCAACAATTACAGCATCTTTTGCGGGTTTTAAAGGGCTTATTTTTCTTTTTGAATCGCTTGAATCTCGCAATTTTATTGCCTTTTTGATCTCATTAAACGAAATTTTTTTATTTGTTTTTCTATATTCTTTAAATCTTCTTTTTGCCTTGGTATTTAAGGAACATTTAAAATATAGTTTTAAGTCTGCTTTTGGAATTATAACGGTGCCGATATCACGACCCTCGATAATACAAAGTCTATTTTTAGCAAAATTTATTTGATAACTTTTTAAAAGATTTCGAATTCTTTTAATTTTTGCGATTTTTGAAGTATATTTGGTTACCTCGGGTTTAAATAAATTTCTATTTTTTAAATCTTTTAAAGTGATTTTTTTTGTAATTTTCTTTAAAAATAAATTTCTAGAGTTTATTTTTTTAGTTTTAAGAAGTTTATAGGCAACAAAACGATACAAAAGACCAGAAGTTAGAAGTTTAAGACCATATTTTTTTGCAATTAATTTACTGGCCGTTGTTTTTCCTGAACTTGCTCCTCCATCGGCAGCAATTAATAATTTAATATTACTTAATAATTTCATACTTTGCACCTAGTTGTTTCATCAAATTTAAAAAATTTGGAAAACTTGTAACGATAGAGTGGCAATCTTCCACTATAATTTTTCCTCCCAGAGTTAGTCCCAAAACGATACCGATCATGCTTAATCTATGATCATAACTTGTCTTTATTCTGTAAATCTTATTATTCAAATTTAAATTAGGGTTGCCATATATTTTAATAGAGTCGCGATCTTTTAATTTTGTTCTAATTCCAATTTGAATTAACATTTTGTTCATCAGACTCAATCTTGGCGACTCCTTCTTTTCTAATTCACCGCAAGCTTTGAAACTTGATATCCCATTTGCAAACGAAGCTGCTAAGAATATCAGAGGCATTTCGTCGATAGCAAGAGAAACAATAGAAGCTGAGCAATTAATTGATTTTAAATTGCTACTTTTTACAGCTACGTCTCCAATTCTTTCTCCACATTGAAACTTTATATTTTGAAGAGTAATTTTGCCTCCCATCTTTTTCAAAATTTTTAATGCCCCAAGACGTGTGGGGTTCAGGTTTACAGATTTGATTTTAAGTTGAGAGTTTTTACTTAACAAAGTTAGTAAAATAAAAAATGAAGCAGAGGAAAAATCGCCACCCACATTTAAATTAAATGCTTTAAAATCTTTTTGCCCTTTAATGGAGATTAGATTGTAATTTTTAAATTTTTTAACTTTGATAATTTCAGGTTCAGCAAACTTTAGCATTTTTTCGGTGTGGTTCCTCGATTGTTTATTTTTGAATTCCTTGATCGTTGAGATTCCAGGACATCCGAGTGATGCGAGAATCAGTCCTCCTTTAATTTGACCGCTACCAATTTTTTCTTCATGGTCAATTTTAATCGGCATCTCGCTTCCGGTTATATAGCAAGGGAGAGTTCTTTTTACTTTTTTTTTAGTTTGAAAAAAAGCGCCCAATTTTTCCAAAGGATTCATTATTCGATCCATGGGTCTTTTGTTGAGTGAACGGTCCCCATACACTTTAATTCTTTGAGGATAGGTAGATAAAATTGATAATATAAATCTAGAAAGTGTGCCTGAATTTTCACAATCTATTGAAATATTATCTCTAGTCGTTAAAGAATTCAATCCATTTCCCCATACAAGCCAAGTATTATTTTTTTTAACTATACGGACCCCAAGTTTACGCATGGCTTTTACCGTTGAAAAAACATCACCACTTTCCAGGATTCCGGTTGCAGTAGAGAGGCCATAGGCAAGTGAAGCTAAAAAAAAATATCTAATCGAACAGGATTTATCTCCGGGAACAAATATAGATTTATTAAATTTGTTTATTTTTTTTTTAACTATAATTGAAAAAGATTTCATCTAAGTTTAGTGCTGCAATTATATATTTTAAATTACCAGTTTTCTCCGAAGTAAAATTTTCGTGCTTGCTGATTCTTAACTATTTCATGTGGTCGGCCACTAGAAATAATTTCTCCATCCACTATCAAACTACAAAAATCCACTATACTTAGAACGTTCTTGGCATTGTGATCGGTTATCAAGACGCTGACACCGCGTTTAACCTGGAGATCAACAATTATCTTTTTAATCATATCTATCGAAATGGGGTCCACGGCGCCTAGAGGTTCGTCCAATAATAATAGTTTTGGATTGTTAATCAAAGCACGAGCAATAATGCATTTTTTACGCTCTCCTCCGCTCAAGACGTCAGCCTTTAGTCTCCTTACGTGATTTAAATTAAATTCTGACAACAACTCTTGAACGATAGTTTCTTGCTTTGCTTTATCTTTTATTATTATTTCCGCCACCGCGCGAAGGTTATCTTCACATGAGAGTCCGCGAAACACACTGTCCAATTGACTCACATACGATATACCGAACCGCTTAGCGCGTTCGTGTATAGGAAGGGTGGTGATCTTTGTTCCTTCCACAAATATATCTCCTTGATCGATCTTCATGACGCCCAGAAGGCAATTGAAGGTTACGCTTTTCCCAGCGCCGTTAGGACCAAGGAGTCCGTAAAGTTCTCCTCTTGCGATATTAATGTTGATATTTTTTAGTATAGGTATTTTATTAATTGACTTAGAGATCCCTTTAACACTTAAAATTGGCGGCTTCTTGGATTTAAATTTTAATATTCTAAATTTTTTTACAGAGGGCATAGCTAGTTTTTATATTTTGCTTTCACCTTGTCGCCTTTCTCAAACATAGAAATATTAGCTTCATTGTTCAAAAGATCCACTAACACTTGATCGGCGATTAAATCTCCTTTCTTACCCGCATATGTTACATTATTATACGCCTGTAAAAGATTTTTGGAGTTATAATAATCCAAATTATCACAAGTTATAACGTTGTCTTGTTCGGTAATTTTAACATTTCCAAAAAATTCTGAATCATTGGTTACTTTATTAAAAATACCAGCATCAGCCTCGATGTGGATTATTCTCAAGTTCCTTAGTTTAATAACAACAAAAACATCTTGAAGTTGGGATAAGTTGGGTTCGTTGCGTTTTAACTCAGCTGTGGCGCTGTTTATTTCGAAAAAAGTACCTTTATTGTTACTGCCGGTGTAGTTGACACCCTCTATAATATTACTTGTTTCTTCTGTCAACTTACTAGCATTTTCAGTGGAACTATTTTTATTAGCGTTAATAATTTCATCTTTATCGCCAGAGTAGTAAGTGGTAAAAAAAAGTATTATAATTACTATTACAAGAGAAAACTGAATAACTCTATTTTTTTTCATTTAATTCCCAGCGCCAAAGCAGTATGCATATGTAGGACACCCACCAGTCTTTTAACCTTTTTTTTGATATCCTTTTTTTTTGCAACCAATAGAGATGTTATGCCTTTGGCGTTCATTGTATTAATTGCAGAAAGTGCGGTATCTGTATCTGCAATCCAGGTTGGATTTTTGGTTGCAACTTTTACGATTTTTTTTTTATATAAATTATTGGAGTGTCTTCGAATATCTCCATCAGTTAGTAGCATTATTGAATTTTTGTCTTTTACGCAAACTATTCCTAGATTTTTTTTGTTCATTTCAGTTATTGCGGTTCTCATCATTTTGTTGGAAGAAATAAGTGGAATTTCTTTTCCTTTTGCCATTATTTCCCTTACTTGAATTAAAGCTGTGGCCAGAGATCCTCCGGTATGGTGTTCTACAAATTTTTTATTTGTCCATTTTTTTCTTTTCATTAAAGATATAGCGAGCGAGTCTCCCCAAGAAAGAAAGTTTAAACTTGATGATGTTGGGGCTAGACTATGACCCGATTCAACAACTTTTGGTAGTAAAATTTTGATTGTAGAATAACGAAGTAACATTGAAGAGGGTTTACAGCTCACGCCAATAACTGAAATACCGTTTCTATTAGCGTATTGCAAAATGTTATTTAGTTCTACAGATTCTCCTGAAACACTAAATACCAACAGTACATCACGATTTTTTTGAATAGCACCTAAGCCACCATGTTGCAAATCATTTGCCGAAAAAGCTACACTTGGTGTACCTAAACTTGATAAAGTTGAGGCGGTTTTGAGCCCGCATAAATAACTTTTACCTACCCCAACAACCAAACATTTTCCTCTAATTTTAGAAATTAAATTAACAGCTTTTGAAAATTGAGAAGAACGATTAAAGCTCGCCAGTAATTTTTTAAGCGCTTGTATTTCTGTGCTTATGGTTTGCTTTGCGACTTTTATATCTTTGTTCATTTTTTAGTGTGCAAAAATATCTTCGGTAAATAATTTTTCGTCCAACTTAATGCGACTTGGTAAAAATTTCATACAACTTTCAAAAAGTTCTAGCCTGTTTTCTCTCACTAACATTTTATGCAACGCAACTTTTATTTTATGTAAATAAATTACATCTCCAGCAGCATATTGGAGCATGGCATCTGTCATCTCATCTAGGCTCTTATTCCAATCGCTTGACCCATACTGTTTATTAAGCTTTTTGCCATTACAAAATTCAAAAACCAAATCTTTTAATCCGTGATTTTGACTATAAGTTCTAACGAGTTTTGAGCAAACTTTCGAGTCCCAAATATTTTTTACTTGGCACTTTAAAAAATATTGTAGATTTAAAACATCGTATCTAAGATAGTGACCTATTTTTGTTATTTTTTCATTTTCTAGAATTTTAACAATATTGGGGCACTGATATTGTTGGCTGGGTTGGATTATATAGGCGTCATTATTTCCAGAAGAAAGCTGAATAAGAGATAATCGATCGCGATGAGGTATCTGGAGCCCAGATCCCTCAGTGTCTAAGCTAATATTGCTGTGTTTTTCTAATTCTTTTAATGTATCTGAAGATATGTCATCTTTAAATTTATAAATTTTTGTCATATTTAAAAATATATATAATGTTAATAATAACAAAATGCAAAAAAATCTAGGAAAAGTCGCCTGTATATTTGGAGCAAGCGGATTTATTGGAAGACATCTAATCAGGCGACTAATAAAAAAAGGCTTTCGGATCATTGCTGTCACGCGATCGCCATATTTACACGGGCACTTGAAACCACTAGGAAATCCAGGGCAAATAGATCTTGAAAAGGTAAATCTTTTTGATGAAGAAAGATTAAGAATTTTAATAAAGAGTTCTGATGTAGTTATCAATCTTGTTGGAATTTTGTATGAAACTAAAAAACAAAAGTTTGAAGATATTCATGCAAAATTTCCTGACTTGCTATCCAAATTATGCAGTGAATTAAACATCAAAAAACTTGTTCATATAAGCGCCCTGGGAATTAACGAAACAGTCAGTTCCCAATATATGCAATCGAAATTAAAGGGTGAAAAAAATATTATAAATAATTTTAATTGTTCTGTAATTTTAAGACCATCGGTTATATTTGGTCCTGAAGATAAGTTTTTTAATCGGTTTGCCTCAATAGCTGAATTTTTACCTATCCTTCCTTTAATTGGTGGAGGTCTAACTTATTTTCAACCCATTTATGTAGGAGATATAGCAAAATCTATTATGGCAGTATTAGAAGAGGAGGAAATTAATAATAATATTTTTGAATTAGGAGGGCCTCAAATTATTACTTATAAGGAATTGATGAAAATTTTATTAAAAGAAATAAATAAGAAAAGGTTTCTTGTTCCCATCCCATTTCCATTTGCAAAATTTCAAGCAAAGATTTTACAATTATTGCCTAAACCTCTACTAACCGTCGATCAAATAGAGATGTTGAAATATGATAATATTGTTACCAATAAATATCCCACACTTAAGGATTTGAAGATTAACCCTAAAACTATCGAGTCAGTATTACCAAATTACATTTGGCGTTTTAGAAAGGGTGGACAGTTCGCAAAGTTATAACAAAAAATGGAAGTTACAAACCTAAGCCACGAGGAATAATTATATAATGTATTGCTAACACTATCCCAACCGATACACTTAAACCAAAGACCATTTTAATGAAGTCTTTACCGATAAGTGGAAACACGTATTTAAATTTATATTCTTTATTCATTGTAGAAATCGCCAGTTCCCTTCCACATAACAACCCTACAAAAACCCATGTAGTTGACATGGGAAGGTCATTTAATTCTTTGAAATAAAAAAGAACTAATGCATAAATTGTATTAATGATAGTTGCTGATCTTGCGTACCTAGTTCCAGTTTTATCCAAAACAACCTTTTGTATAGGTCCTCCATGAATGTAAAAAATATAAAAAAGAAGAATTGAAAAATAAATTAGGACAATAGCTAATAACGAAATATCAAGCTGTCTTGGTAAATAAACTGCAATATTTGCAACATCGTGCATTAACCAGGTACCCCATAAAAAAGCTGAAGTTACCCAAACAGAATTACGCCAAAAAGCAATTTTCTTTTTATCGGTGATTTCATCGAATTTTTCATTAATGAATTTTGAAATAGCGATCCAGCAAATATAAGCAATAACAGCTGCAATCCCATAACCTACGACGCTTTTTAAAAGCATTTTTTCAAGAACAATCGTTGATGCAAATACTGACAATACTAAGAAAGTTGTTGAAACTGGAATCCCAATTCTTGTTAGTAATAATAATATTCCAGGAGCAACCGCGTGATACCATTGAATTTTTTGGTAAGGAATTCGTGTTAATCTTCCATATGAAATGTCGCCATCATATATCCACCATCCATAACTTACTGTAATGACCATAGCAAAAGAAGCAGCAGTAGCTAATGTGTACCACTTAAACCATTTCTGTTTGGAAGCAATAAATGTACCTAAAGTTTGAACAGAATCATTCGCTATCACCGACCAACCGGCAAGAGAAAAACCAATGACTGTGTATATTAATGTTAGTTCCATATAGTCATTTTGTGACTGCTTTTATATAGCTTATGTTGATAAGTAATTCAGTAAAAAATTATATTACTTTACTAATCGTTTCTGTAAAATTTTCACGCGTAAAATAACTTAAACTATGAAACAATTAAAAAAATTAAAGAAAAAGCACATATGAGATTAAGCTGACCTAATTTTTTTTTTGATAAATCGAGGAACCTCATCATCTTTATCTTTTTCGATCAAATCTTCTTTTTTGTTTTTCGGTTGGAATGCATATAAAATGTGTAGTTTACAATAGGAAAAATCCTTCATTGACTTTCTTCCACAAAAATAAAAATCTGGTTCATTGGGATGTCCGATAGGCCATCTACAAATTTCATCATGTAGTTGTTCCAAGGATTTCGGATTTTCTGGTTCAAAATTTTTATCTAGCAACAGTGAATTAAATCTACTCTTGCGTGTTTTTCTTTCAAGTTGTGGAGCATTTTCTTGATCCTGCGAAACTTGATTAAAGTTATTTTTTTTTTGAACAGTTTTTACAGCAAGATTTAATCGGTATGCTTTTCCAATTACTGCATTTCTGGTTACTCCACCAATAATAGATGCAATTTGAGCCGCGGTATTACCTTTACCCCATAGTTGCTTTAGTTTAGTCACTTTTTCTAATGTCCATCCCATAAATTACTCAATCTATATATAGTGTTAACTTGTTATATATCTACAATATCAGGTTAAATACACACAAAAATTTAGAATTTTCAATGTATTTTTTTAGTTTTTTAACAATTTTTCAAAAAAAACTAATAAATATAATTAGCGATGGTTGAATTAGAAAAAAAATATGAAATAGGTGTAAAAAGATTTGGATTTATAAATTGGATTGGTGTTTGGACACTATATAAAAAAGAAACTCTAAGATTTATTAATGTTTGGATTCAAACACTTTTTTCTCCTTTAATTACTTCCCTGCTATTTTTATTTGTTCTTTCTTTGGCTATTGGCAATGATAGAGGAAATGTACTGGAAGTACCTTTTATTAATTTTCTTGCACCTGGTCTTATTGCAATGAGCGTTGTTCAACAAGCATTTTCTCATTCATCCTCATCGATAATGATTGGAAAGATTCAGGGTACTATTTTTGATACAATTTCCGCACCTTTATCTGCGGGAGAGGTAGTGACCGCCACCGTTCTAGCCGCATGCAGTAGAAGCGTTATCATAGCTTCTATTTCAATAATTGTTTTTTCGTTTATTATTGACATAACTATAACAAGTTTTACTCACATTATTATATTTACATTTTTAAGTTCCTTTATTTTGGGAGCGGCAGGTTTTATAGCGGGACTTTGGGCAGAAAAATTTGATCACATGGCAACCGTTACAAATTTTTTAATAGTGCCACTTTCTTTTTTGTCAGGAACTTTTTATTCTATAGACAGACTTCCTCTAATTCTTCACACCATAAGTGAATTAAACCCTTTCTTTTATATGATTGATGGTTTTAGGTATGGATTTATTGGAACAGCGGATGGATCAGTTATTTATGGAGTGACATATCTAGCTATTCTATCTTTTATTATTTGGTTTATTGCCTATCTATTGTACAAAAGAGGATACAAAATTAAATTTTAACTTATATGAGCTCAGTTCTAGGAACGTACGCAAGGAAAAATATTTCCTTTTCAAAAGGCAAAGGATGTTATCTTTATGATCTAAAAGGTGAGCAATATTTAGACTTTGCAAGTGGTATTGCTGTTAATTCACTAGGCCATTGTCACGAACATTTGGTAAAAATTATTCAAGAACAATCCAAAAAACTTTGGCATGTATCAAATATGTTTGTTATTCCCGAACAAGAAAAGTTGGCAAAAAGGTTAACGGATTATACCTTTGCTGATTTTGTGTGTTTCCAAAATTCTGGATCAGAAGCTACCGAGGCTAGTATTAAAATTGCCAGAAAATATTTTCATACAATTGGTCAACCTAACAGAAAAAGAATAATTACTTTTAAAGGAGCTTTTCATGGAAGAACTCTTGCTGCACTATTTGCGGCAAATAATCCAAAACATATAGAAGGTTTTGATCCAAAAGTAGATGGATTTGATCAAGTTCCTTTTGCAGATCTCGAATCATTGAAAAAAGCAATAACTAATGAAACGGCTGGAATCATGATAGAGACAATTTTAGGTGAAGGAGGAATAAAAGAAGTTCCAGATTATTGTTTAAAAGGTTTAAGAAAGTTATGTGATGAAAAAAATCTTCTTTTAATTTTAGATGAAGTTCAATGTGGTATTGGAAGGACAGGTGATTTTTTTGCGTTTGAAAATTCAGGAATTGTTCCTGATATTGCTCCGATTGCAAAGGGAATTGGCGGCGGTTTTCCATTAGGAGCTTGTTTACTTACAAAAAAGGTATCCGTTGGGATGACTCCAGGAACCCATGGATCAACATTTGGCGGGAATCCTTTAGCTATGGCAGTTGGAAACGGTGTATTAGATATAATTTTACAAGATGGATTTTTAGATAATGTTAAAAAAATATCTAAATATTTTGATCAAGAACTAATTGGTCTTAAAAAAAAATATTCAAAAGTTATTTTAGAAGTTAGAGGTAGAGGATTGTTGAAAGGTTTAAAATTGGCAGTTGATAACACAAAGTTTATTGAAACTCTCATGAGATATAAAATGCTGGTCGTGAAAGCAGAAGAACAGGTGATAAGATTATTTCCAGCATTAATTGTTTCAAAAAAAGAAATTGATGAAGCCATTAGCAAAATCAACGAAACTTGCAAGGAAATGAGTTAGTTATGAGAAATTTCATAAATATATCAGATATTTCCAAGAAGGAATTAAGATTTATTGTTGACAATGCAAAATTAAGAAAAAAAAATAGAGCTAATCTTAAAAAAAATTCTATAGATGCAGATGCACCACTAGATGGCAAAATTCTAATTATGTTATTTGAAAAGCCATCAACAAGAACTAGGATTTCTTTTGATCTTGCGGTTAAACAATTGGGGGGGGAGTCTTTAATATTAAATCCTGATGAAATTCACTATGGAATCGGCAATGAAAGTTTGCATGATACAGCAAAAACTTTATCTCAATATGCAGATATTGTAATGTTAAGAACAAATGCTCACAAAAAAGTTGAAGATTTTTCAAAATATTTAAACATTCCAATTATTAATGGATTAACCAATTTAAGTCATCCATGCCAAATCATGTCGGATATAATGACTTTTGAAGAATTAAGAGGACCGATACAAAATAAAAAAATTACTTGGCTTGGAGACGGTAACAATGTTGTTTATTCATTAATCGAAGCTGCAGTCCAATTCGATTTTAAATTACATATTGCTTGTCCCAAAAGATTTGAACCAAGTAAAAATATTTTGCAATGGGCTAAAAAAAATAAGGGAAATATTTTTGTTACTAAAGACCCTATAGATGCGGTGAGCTCTGCAGATTGTGTTATTACTGATAAATGGATTTCAATGAATGACAAAACCAATAAAAAGAAAAAGAAAAAAATACTTAGACTTTATCAGGTGAATAATAAAATTATGAAAAAAGCAAATAAAGATTCAATTTTTATGCACTGTCTTCCAGCCAGAAGAGGAGAGGAAGTAACCAATGAAGTTATTGATGGCAAGCAATCAGCTGTTTGGTTAGAGACCTTAAACAGAATACATATACAAAAAAGTATTATTGAATGGTGTTTAAATAATTAAGGCAATGGCAATGGGGAATCACTTTGTTCATTTAGGTAAAGAATAAGAGAAGCTCTATCCTTTTCTTTTGAAATGCCCGCAAAAGCCATTTTATTTCCTTTTACATAATCCTTTGGTTTAATTAAAAAATTATTCATTGCTTCAAAATTCCAATTCTTACCAAATCCACCCATTGCTTTTGAATATTTATATTCAGTAACGGATCCAACTTTTCTTCCAATTACACCCCATAAAGCAGGACCGATTTTATTACCCCCACCTTTCGATACTGAATGACATCCAATACATTTTTTAGCTACTGTCTTTCCATGATCGATGCTTCCCAGGTCCATAAAAACTTTAATATCGTTACCACTATTAGCTTTATTATCATCTTTACTGATTTCTTTAGTTTCGGTAACTTTGGTCACTTTATAAGTAACATCTTCGCGAGCATCAATGTTGAATACAACATCGGCCAATTTATTTATGCTAAGAACAATAACTATCGTTAGTATAATAGCTGCAATTATCTTACTTATTTCAAATCCATACATAATTTTTTATAATAATCTTCATGAAGATATATCATTAGTTAGTAAAAATAACTTTGTTTAACAATAAAAATTTTGTGTCCGATAGACGCACATAATAATATCATATAAAGCAAAAAAATATGAACAAGTCAGTAATTATTATTCCATCTAGATTAGAAGCAAAAAGATTACCAAACAAACCTTTGCTGAAAATTAACAATATACCAATGATCATTCATGTGATGGAAAGGGCAAGGGAATCTAAAATTGGTGATGTAATTGTTGCAACCCCAGATCAAAAAATATTGGATTTGGTCGAACAAAAGTCAGGTAAAGCAATTCTTACTAGCAAGGATCATTCTACAGGTACAGATAGAGTTTATGAAGTGCTAGAAAAAATTTCTGATGATTCGATTAATATTATAATAAATTTACAAGGAGATATGCCTAATCTAGATCCTAATAATATCAAAAATTTAGACTATTTAATGCGAAAAAATAAATGTGATATTGCAACTTTAGCTTTCAAAATTCAAAATGTAGAAGAACTTCAAAATATAAACATCGTTAAAGTTGAAACTTTCGAAAATCTTGATAATTCCAATTTTATAAAAGCTAAAGATTTTTATAGGAAAACAATAAATACAAATAAAGAAAATATTTACCATCACATTGGTATTTATGCATTTTCAAAGAATGCTTTATCCAGGTTTGTGAAATTAAGCAGAAGCAAAAACGAAATTGAAAGAAAACTTGAGCAAATGAGGGCACTAGACAATAATATTGAAATTAGGGTAGCATTATCAAAATCTTTTCCCTTGGGCATTGATACTGAAGAAGATTTTCTGTTAATTAAAAAATCTATGGAATATAAAGGATAAAAAAATTATGAAATTAGCTTTTCAGGGAGAACTAGGTGCATTTTCGCATTTAGCTGCAATTAAATTTTTTCCAAAATCGGAAATTAAACCCTGCCAAACTTTTGAAGAATGTTTTGGGTTAGCGACAGAAAATTCAGAATATAAGATAATTATTCCAATGGAAAATTCGTTGGCTGGAAGGGTTGCGGATATTCATTATTTAATTCCAAAATATAAATTGCAAATTTATGCCGAATATTTCCATCCGATAATACATAATTTGTTAGGTTTGAAAGGAACAAGGTTAGAAGATATCAAAACTGTTCGAAGTCATTCGCAAGCCATTGGCCAGTGTCAAAATATTATTCAAAAAAATAATTTAAAACCTATAATTTCCGCTGATACTGCCGGATCTGCTAAATATATTTCTGAAAAAAAAGACAAAACTGAATCAGCAATAGCTTCTTCTCTTGCTTCAGAAATTTATGATCTACAAATAATCGCAAAACATGTTGAGGATGATTCTAAAAATGTTACTCGTTTTTTAGTTATGGGAAAAGAAGTACATCACCCAGAGTTAAGAAATAAAAAATACATTACAAGTTGTATTTTTAGAGTAAAAAGTATACCTGCGGCTCTCTACAAATGCCTCGGTGGATTTGCAACTAATAATGTAAACCTTTGCAAATTAGAAAGTTTTTCTGCAAAAAATACATTTGAACAAGTTAATTTTTTTATAGATATAGAAGGTCATATTGAAGATTTTAAAGTTCAAAAATCTTTAGAAGAACTAGGCTTTCATACAGAAAGTTTGGATATTTTGGGTGTTTATGAAGCAGATAAGTTTAGATTTAATAAATAAATTGAAACTTATTAAGACTTTAATCTTGTAGATAAGAAATTATTCCTGATATAATAAATTGGAGGCTAGCAGCAGGTGGAATTTTTTGGACAATCCGGTCAGGACGGAAACGTAGCAGCCGAAACAAAAACACTCCAGGTTGCTGTTTAGTCTCCTGATAAAATGCATAATAACAAAAAAAAAGTACTGGCTTTAAAGTATAGGCCAAAAACTTTTTCTGACTTAATCGGTCAAGACATTATGGCCGAAACAATTATAAATTCCATAAAAATGGATAAAGTGCCCAACGCTTACCTTTTTTCAGGCATTAGAGGTGTTGGCAAAACAACGGCGGCTAGAATAGTTGCAAAAGCACTAAATTGTAATAATGGAGTAGAAAATTTATGTCAAAATGAAATGTGCGAACATTGTAGTGCTATTTCAAATTCAAACCATATGGATGTCTTGGAAATGGATGCTGCGTCTAAAACAGGTATTGATGATGTAAGAGATTTGATAGAATTTTCTAAGTATGGACCCAGTGTAGCAAAGTTTAAAATATTCATTATCGATGAAATTCATATGCTGTCAAAACAAGCATTTAACGGTTTGCTGAAAACGTTAGAAGAACCCCCATCATATTTAAAATTTATTTTTGCAACGACGGAAATGAGAAAAATACCCATTACCGTGATTTCTCGTTGCCAAAGATTTGACTTAACTAGAATAAAATCAAATTTACTTTTAGATTTTTTAAAGAAAATATCTCTTTTAGAAAATGGAAAAATTTCAGAAAATGCATTGAAATTGATTGTGAAAATTTCAGAGGGCTCTGTTAGAGATGGTTTATCACTCTTAGATAGAGCTTTAATTACACAAAAAATCGAACAAAAGGAACTAAATTTGGAGTCGGCGCAAAAAATATTTGGGTATTTTGATAAATCTCATTTGATTGAATTAATGAAATTAATTTTTCAAGGGAAAGAAGAACAGGCTCTATTAAAGTTTAGAAGTATATCTGACTTAGGCATTGATCCAAAAATATTTTTAAATGATTTTTTAGAAATTCTCTACTTTATGAAAAATATTAATATTTTCGGTAAAAATGAAATAAGTTTTTCACTTTCTGATAATCAAACTAAAGAAATTAAACAACTATCCAGCCAACTTGATATAGAAACATTGATAATGTTTTGGCAGTTTGGCATAAAATCATTAGAGGAATTGAATGTTGTTTCAAATCAAAATCTTTCAATAGAAATGTTTTTAATAAGACTAATTCATTTGAAAGAGATTCCAAAATTAGAGGAACTGATTAGTAGCAAAGAAACATCCCAAGGTAAAACAAGTTTAAAAAAAACTGAAACATTGTCTAATATAGAAAATGAAATTAATAAAGATATAATTAAAGAAACGAACCAGTCTACAGATCAGATTAAGAACGTTATCCAAGAAAAAAAAGAAATTTTAGATAATGACAAAACGTTTAAATTGCCAAATGAAAATAAAAACTCCACTGAAACGGTTTCAAATTTTGACAATCTAATTAGTTTGTGTCTGAAGCATAAAGAAATGCAGCTAAAATATGACTTAGAAAAAAATGTAAGTTTGGTAAAATTTTCAAATGGACAAATGGAATTTTCATTTAATGAAAATATCGATAAAAACTTTATAAAAAATTTATCCAAAAAACTGTTTGTTTGGACTGGAAAAAGGTGGATTATAACTTTATCAAAAGAAAAAGGTCAACCCACATATCAGGAGATTAAATTAGAAAAAAAACAAACTCACTTCAATGAAGCAATTAAAACCAATGCTTATAAAAAAATACTAGAAGCATTTTCCGATGCTAAATTAATTACTATAGAGGAAAATGAATAATAAAGAATGACTGATTTTTCAAAAGTGCTGGAACAAGCAAAAAATATGCAAAATAAAATGAAAGAAACGCAAGAGTCTATAAAAAAAATTGAGGTCGAAGGTATTGCTGGAGGAGGATCTATTAAAATTTATTTAAACGGGGATGGCGAATTAATTAAATTATATATGGCACCCGAAATAATGAAAGAGAACAAAGAAATATTGGAAGATTTGATTATAGCTGCGCATGGGGATGCAAAGAAAAAAATAAAAATAAAAGCATCTGAAGAATTGTCAAAAATTACGGGAGGTATTCCTTTGCCTCCAGGCTTTAAATGGCCTTTTTAAACCTTTATGAAAAAAAATATTTCAGAAATTGAAGAGCTTGTTAAACTGATTTCAAAATTGCCTGGCTTAGGTCCTAAGTCGGCTAAAAGAATTGCATTAAAACTCATAAATAATAGAGAGGAATTAATAAAACCTTTAGCAAATACATTAGCCCAAATTTATAAAAATATCGTTCGATGTAATATTTGTGGAAATATTAAATCTTCAAATTCTAGTTGCACTTTCCAAACCTGCTCATATTCAGATAAAAATTATAAACAGATTTGTGTGGTAGAAAATATTGCTGATATGTGGGTAATTGAAAATTCGGGAATTTATAAAGGATATTATCATATTCTAGGTGGAACATTGTCATCTTCTGATAACAAAAAAACTGATAATTTACTTATTCCTTCTTTGGTTGAAAGAGTAAAGAAGGATACTATAGATGAAGTTATTTTGGCTACCAGTGCCACAATAGAAGGTCAAACTACTGCACACTATATTCAGGACACTTTAAAAGATACAAAAGTAAAAATCTCAAAACTTGCACAAGGATTGCCTGTAGGGGGAGAAATAGAATTTCTTGATGATGGTACTTTATTTTCGGCTTTTAAAAATAGGGGTCCTGTTACTAATCAGTAGACTTTTTTTCAATTCGCTTACAGTGTAAAATTGGTTCGGTATATCCGGAAGGCTGTTCGCGACCCTTAAATATTAAATCGCAAGCGGCTTTAAATGCAATTGATTTATCAAAATTAGAGGACATAGCTTTATAGGTAGATCGCCCATGTCGCTTGTAGGCAGGATCAGCAATATTTTGTTTATCAACGATTTCCGCCATTTTGCGCATTACTTTCATTACTTGTTCAGAATTACAGATGCCATGAAGCAACCAATTAGCAATATGCTGTGAGGAGATTCTCAAAGTGGCCCTATCTTCCATTAGTCCGATATTATTTATATCGGGTATCTTAGAACAACCCTCGCCATGATTGATCCATCTAACAACATAACCTAATATTCCCTGTGCATTATTTTCCAATTCTTTTGTAATATCTTTCGTTTCCCAGTTTGGACGGTCAGCAACTGGAATTTTTAAAATATTGGATAGTTTTGCAGAAGACCTCGATGAGATTTTCTTTTGCTGTTCAAAAACATCAATCTTGTGATAATGAATTGCATGCAAAGTTGCTGCTGTTGGAGAAGGAACCCAAGCACAATTAGCCCCAGCTTTTGGATGGTTTATTTTTTGCGACATCATATCTTCCATTTTATCTGGCATTGCCCACATACCTTTGCCAATCTGCGCTATCTTTGAAAAGCCGCAAGCAAGACCTGTATCAACATTCCAATCTTCATATGCTGACATCCAAGTTGATGTTTTCATTTCCACTTTAGGGATCATAGGTCCTGCCTCCATAGATGTATGTATTTCATCACCAGTACGATCTAAAAATCCCGTGTTTATGAACACGACTCTATTTATTGCAACTCTAATGCATTCTTTCAGATTAACAGTTGTGCGTCGTTCTTCATCCATAATACCTATTTTGATAGTGTGACGGCTTAAGGACAATACATCTTCAACTTTTTCAAAAAGCGTATTACTAAAATCAACTTCATCCGGTCCATGCATTTTTGGCTTTACTATGTAAATAGAACCAGTTTTAGAATTTATTTTGTTCTTAAAATCATGCATTGCGCCAATAGTAGTTATAAAAGCGTCCATTATTCCTTCAGGAATTTCAGATTTATCTTCTAAGAGTATGGAAGGATTTGTCATTGAGTGACCAACATTTCGATTAAGCAATAAAGCTCGTCCACGTAAAATTAGTTTAGAAAAATCAGATTCTCCTTTTTGTTCTGCGTTGATATAGATGCGATCAGGGTTCAATTTTCTTGTAAATTTTTTTCCATTTTTTTTTATTTCGGCTTGCAGATCTCCCTTCATAAGTCCTAACCAATTTCTATAACCTGCCACTTTGTCTTCGGCATCTACTGCTGCTACTGAATCTTCGTGATCTACAATTGTAGTTATGGCAGACTCTATAATTATATCTTGTATTCCAGCTTTATCTTGACGTCCGTTTGAACCGTTCGGATCAAATATTATATCTATATGGAGATTATTATTTTTCAATAAAAGTGACGATAGATTCGTAGGTTTTCCGGAATATCCAGCAAATTGTCTAAAATTCTTAAGTTTTAAACTTAATTTGCCATTATAAACTTTTGGAATTTCTGAAATGTCTTTCCAGCTATCTTGTTCGAGTGGTACGTTTTCGTCTAAGAAGTTACGAGCATACTCGATTACTTTTTTTCCTCTTTCTGGATCATATGCATCTGCACGGTTTGTTTCTTCTATTTTCAGAATTGCATCTGTGCCATAAAGTGCATTATAAAGACTGCCCCATCGTGCATTGGCCGCATTTAATGCATAACGTGCATTCATGACCGGAACAACAAGCTGTGGACCCGCAATTACTGAGATTTCATCATCAACATTTTTAGTTTTGATAGAAAAATTGTCACCCTCCTTAACAAGATAACCAATCTCTCTTAGAAAAGATGTATAGGAATTAAAATCTATTTCTTGGTCTTTTCGGACAAGATGCCATTCATCAATCTGTTTTTGCATTTTTTCCCTGATATAGAGAAGTTCTCTATTTCTCGGGGCTAATTCGTGGACGGTTTTATCAAAACCTTTCCAGAACTTTTCAATATTAATATTTGTGCCTGGAAGCAGATCTTTATTTACGAATTCTAATAGTTTTGCAGAAACAAGTAATTTACCCTGAGAAATATATTCCATATTTATTTATTAAAATTTTTTATAATTTCGTTGATAAACTAGGCTTTTGATTGTTTGGAATTTTTTACATCTAAACAAATTTTTGCCATCTATCTTTATATTATGGGTCATTAATTGCATGAATTATTATATAGATTTAAATATAATAATTAATTAATAACATTTGTAAATGAGAAATTATCTTGAATTTGAAAGTGGGATCAAAGATTTAGAAGAACAACTAGATAAATTAAAAGACCCATTTAACAAGGGAGGTTTAGCGGAAGTTGATACAAAAAAAATTAATCAAATTCAAAGTGAGTTAGATCAAAAACTTGAGGAAGTTTATTCAAATCTTAGCCGTTGGCAAAAAACTTTACTCGCAAGACACGAGGAAAGACCTAGGGCAAAATTTATTATAAATAATTTGTTTTCTGATTTTATAAATTTATCTGGCGATAGACAATTTGCTGATGACAAATCGGTATTGGTAGGTTTTGGAGTATTTGAAGATCAATCTGTTTTAGTTATAGGACAAGAAAAAGGTGATGATTTGGATGGTAGAATTGAAAGAAATTTTGGAATGATGCGCCCAGAGGGTTATCGAAAATGCATTAGATTAATGCAACTTGCGGATAAATTTAATATCCCAATAATATCATTTGTTGATACACCCGGAGCTTATCCTGGAGTGGGTGCCGAAGAGCGAGGCCAAGCAGAGGCAATAGCAAGATCTATAGAATGTTCTATGTCTTTAAGAGTTCCAAATATTTCAATTATTATTGGAGAAGGTGGATCAGGGGGTGCGATTGCATTAGCTTCTTCCAATAAAATAATAATGCTTGAAAATGCAATTTATAGTGTAATTAGTCCAGAGGGTTGTGCTAGTATTCTTTGGCGAGATCCAAAAAAATCATTAGAAGCCGCAGATGCCATGAAGCTTTCAGCTCAGGATTTACTTGAGCTTGGAATCGTAGACTCGGTTATCAAAGAACCACTTGGGGGAGCCCATAGAGATAAGAAAGCATTACTTGACGAAATCAAAAAGTCTATCAGGAAAAATTTGAGAGAATTATCCGAACTAA
The DNA here is from genome assembly GCA_913030805.1 of uncultured Candidatus Pelagibacter sp. Classification (GTDB taxonomy): domain Bacteria; phylum Pseudomonadota; class Alphaproteobacteria; order Pelagibacterales; family Pelagibacteraceae; genus AAA240-E13. Next base: position 98,693 of record CAJWDL010000003.1, read on the forward strand.
GCAGGGAGAATATTTTAAATCATCGAAAACAGAAATTTCTTTCTATTGGAAGGAAGAAAGGCCTAGTAAAAAATATTAACAGCAGAGATAGAATGACCATGGAAGAAAATGTTTTTTCAAATTTAAAACAAAAAATTAATAAAAATAAAATAGTTATGATAATTACACTAGCGCTGGCTGTTCTAGTTTCATTAACGTTACTGTATCTATAGTGCGCCACAGCAATGTTTAAATTTTTTTTCTGTAACAGGACATCTTTCATTTCTAGATATTTTTTGATTTTTTTTTGCCAGTAATAGGCAATCGGGATTATTTGCCATGTTTATTTTATTAATATTTAAATTTTTATTTTTTTCTTGCTGATTTTCGACTGGTTTTTCAACAATAACAAGATTATTTAGAATGGAAATAGTATCAGTTTTAATTTTCTCAAGTAATTTTTCAAATAAACCAAAGGCCTCTTTTTTGTACTCAATAAGAGGATCTCTTTGGCCATATCCTCTTAATCCAATTACCTGTCTTAGTTGTTCTAAATATTGAAGATGAGACTTCCAATTCATATCCAAAGTTTGAATAAATATTCTTCTTTCCAATTCATTATTTTGCTCGTCATTTATAAATTCCACTCTTTTTAGTCTCTGCTGGATAAACTTGTCGACAATATATTTTTTAAAATTTTCGTCATCCATATTCATCAAGTTGTTTATTTCTTCTTCATTAACACTTCTTCCTAACAAAGATTTAATTTTAATATTTACGCTTTTATTTTTTGGATCTTTTCTAATAATTTTTTTATCTTCAACAATTTGATCAATTAATTCCCTAAGAAAGTGTGTTGTCAGAGTGCTTACAGATGAACTTGACAAGATTTCTCTTCTTTGAGAAAAAATCACCTTTCTTTGGTCATTATTACAGTCATCGAATTTCAATAAAGTTTTCCTAATATCGTAATTTCTTGCTTCAACTTTCTGCTGCGCCCTTTCCAAAGCTTTATTAATCCAAGGATGATCAATAGATTCGTTCTCCTTTAATCCAAACTTTTTAAGCATGGCATCTATAGATTCTGAACCAAATATTCTCATTAAATCATCTTGAAGACTTATATAAAAAATTGAATTTCCCTGATCTCCCTGTCGTCCTGCCCTGCCTCTTAATTGGTTATCTATTCTCCGTGATTCATGACGTTCAGATCCTATTACAAAAAGTCCACCAAGTTCTTTAACTTTGTTTTTTTCTTCGATGGTAGAATTGTCATTTTTGTCAATTTGCTTTCCACCCAATTTTATATCTTGACCTCTGCCGGCCATCGAAGTTGCAATAGTTACAGTATTCAATTTTCCTGCATCGGCAATAATTTGTGCTTCTTTTTTATGATGTTTTGCATTCAATACAGAATGTTTAATGTTTTTTTTCTTAAGCAATGACGAATATATTTCTGACTTTTCAACACTAGTTGTTCCAACTAAAATTGGCTGTCCTTTCTTGTGGTATTCAAAAATTTTATTTACTATTGCAAGATTTTTTTCCTGATCTGTTCTGAAAATTTGATCATTCCAGTCTTTCCGTATCATTGGTTTGTGAGTAGGAATCGAAACAATTGGCAATTTATATATGTCAAAAAATTCTTCAGCCTCTGTGGCTGCCGTACCGGTCATTCCGCTAAGCTTGCGATACATTCGGAAGTAATTTTGATAGGTTATTGATGCCAGAGTTTCATTTTCAGATAATATTTCCACATTTTCCTTTGCCTCTAGAGCTTGATGAAGTCCATCAGAGAATCTTCGTCCTTCCAAAATCCTTCCTGTGTGTTCATCTATTATCTTAACGCTGTTATCCTTCACCATGTAATCTTTGTCTTTGGCAAACAAATAATTAGCCCTTAGAGCTTGATTAACATGATGAACTAAACCCATATTTTCAGGGTCATAAAAATTATTATTTTTTAGAATTCCAGCATTGGAAAATATTTTTTCAACACTGTCTGTTCCTTTATCAGTTAGCATGACATTTTTATCTTTTTCATCAATCTCAAAATCGGTTTTGTTTAGTTGTTTTATCAATTTATCGATAGCCAAATATCTGCTTGTTTTGTCTTCTGTGGCACCAGAAATTATAAGAGGTGTTCTTGCTTCATCGACAAGTACAGAATCTACTTCATCGACGATGCAAAAATTATGACCTCTCTGAACAATATCAGAAATAGAAAGTTTCATGTTATCTCTTAAATAATCAAAACCAAATTCACTGTTGGTTCCGTATGTGACATCGTAATTGTAATTTTTCTTTCTATTATAATCGTCCAAACTATTTGTTATACATCCGACCTGTAATCCCAAAAAATGGTAAATTTTACCCATCCATTCAGAATCTCTCTGAGCCAAATAGTCATTAACAGTCACAACATGAACTCCCTTTTCTTCTAAAGAGTTTAAGTAGACAGGTAACGTAGAAACCAAAGTTTTTCCCTCTCCAGTTTTCATTTCGGCGATTTTATTTTCATGTAAAACAATCCCACCCATTAATTGGACGTCATAATGTCTTTCATTTAGCATTCTAAAGGCAGCCTCCCTAACCAGGGCAAAAGTTTCTGGCAATAGACTTTCTAGGCTTTCTCCTTTTTTAAATCTTTGTTTAAATTCCATGGTTTTTTTTGGAAATTGATCATCTTTAAAATTTTTAACCGTATTTTCATTTTGGTTAATCTGTGTCACTAATGATTTGATTCTATCCAATTCTCTATCATTATCTGATTTGAAAATTTTTTTGATAAATTTTGGAATATTCAATATTCTCATATTATTTTTTCATTTGATGAAGTTTCATAAAGCTAGTATCAATATAATTATTTATTATCAAAATTAAACAAAATGACTATTAATTTAAAAAATTTATTAAATCCAAATATAAAAACATCTAAAATGGGAGATTTTCAAGAGTTAAAGGGAATAGGGGGACTTTCTATATCTGCTGTTTCGGCCGATTTGTACAAAAATGGCAGAGACGATTTATCTCTTTTTTATTTTAAAGATGGGGCAAAATATGCTGCACTTTATACAAAATCTAAAATTGTTTCGAAGAGCATTGATTGGAATTTAAAAGTTAAAAATAAATCTATAAAAGCTTTATTGGTAAATACAAAAAATGCCAATACATTTACTGGAAGACAAGGTTTTCAGGGCTTAAAAGAATTATCTAAATCACTATCAAAATGTTTGACATTAAAATTGGCCCAAGAACCACAAGGAGTAAGAGACATAGTTGATACAAACGAAATAATTTTTGCTTCTACTGGTGTTATTGGAGATGTTTTCCCAACTGAAAAAATAAGAGAACGAATTCCATATTTAGTTCAAAATTTAAAAGATATTCAAAATAAATATGTTTGGTTTAAAGCAGCATCATCAATTCTTACAACGGACACGCGTCCAAAACTAGCTTTCGAAGAATGTGAAATTGGAAGTAAAAAAATTAAAATTTCCGCTATAGCTAAAGGATCAGGAATGATAGCACCTAAATTAAGCTACAACCATGCTACAATGTTGGCATTCATATTTACCGATGCAAATATTCCATCAGTTGTTTTAAAGGGATTACTATCGAGAAATATTAATACAACATTTAATGCAATTACTGTTGATGGTGATACATCTACAAATGATGCGGTTATGATCTTTGCTACTGGGAAAATAAAAAATTCAAAAATATACAACATTTTAGATCCAAAATTAAAAAAATTTGAAAAAGCTTTACATAATGTGATGTTAAATTTGTCAAAACAAATTGTTATAGACGGCGAAGGTGCAAAAAAATTTGTAACAATTAATGTAAGCAAGGCAAGATCAATGCAAGGAGCAAAAAAAATTGCATTTTCTGTCGCAAACTCTCCTTTGGTTAAAACTGCTGTTGCAGGCGAAGATCCTAACTATGGTAGGATTATAATGGCGATTGGAAAATCGAAAGAAGATATAGCACCCAATAATCTAACAATTAGATTTGGAAAATTCACTGTTGTAGAAAATGGTAAGCAAATTGACAATTATAACGAAGAAATTATTAGGAACTATATGAGGTGGAATGCTATAGAAATTAATATTGAATTAAATATGGGCAAAAGTAATTTTACTGCTTATACTTGTGATTTTACTAAGGATTATATTGATATCAATACCGATTATAGAAACTAACTTGAATTATTAAAAAATAATTATTAATTAGATAAGTATGATCAAATACAGTTTAACATGTAAGTGCAGTTGTACTTTTGACAGTTGGTTTGCAAGTTCTAGTGAATTTGGAAGACTTATGAAAAAAAAGTTAATTACATGCATTGAATGTAATTCAAATAATGTAAACAAATCTATAATGGCGCCCAATGTATCTGGTTCAAAAAAAATTGACAATATAAATTATGAATTTCAAAAAAATATAAAAAAAAAAATTATTAAATATCAAAAATTTATTAAAAAAAATTGCAGGTATGTTGATGATAGATTTGCTCAAGAAGCTAGAAGTATTCACTACAATAAAAAAGAAACAAAAAGTATTTATGGCAGAGTAACCACTGATGAAATTAATGAATTAAATGAAGAAGGAATCGAAACTATTACCATCCCATGGTACGATAAAACTGAAAATTAAATTATTTTTTTATGAAAGAAGATATATAGTTTACCGAGTTGTCCTTACCAGTTTTCCATTGATCTAGTAGTGGATTATATATTATTCCGTGAATTCCATTTGATTTTAAATTGTGTTTCATCGTTGTTTTAATTAATTCCTCGGGTTTTACAAACAAATTCCAATCATGTGTTCCAATTGGTAACCATTTTAAAATATATTCTGCCCCAGCGATTGCAAATAGATAAGACTTAAAGGTTCTGTTGATTGTTGCAATAAATATAATTCCGTTTTTTTTTAATAAATTTGCACAAGATTTTATAAAATGGTTTAAATCAGAAACATGTTCAACAGTTTCCATATTTAAAATTACATCAAATTTTTTTTTGATTTTTAATTTTTCAGGCGAGGCAGTTACATAATTAATTTTTAGTTTATTTTTTTTAGCGTGAATTTTAGCAACATCAATATTTTTTCTTATAGCATCAATTCCAGTTACTTTTGCACCAAGTCTACACATTGGTTCCGATAACAGACCACCTCCACAACCTACATCCAACAAAGAAAGTTTGTTCAGTGGGCTTTTTAAATTGGCAATGTTAAAATGATCAATAATGTTTTGCTTTATGTATTTAATTCTAACTGGATTAAGTTTATGTAAAGGCTTAAATTTTCCTAGAGGATTCCACCATTCTTCAGATAACTTCGAAAATTTTTCAATTTCTTTATAATTTATTGTGTTCAAAATAGATTATCTTGTGAAAATTAATTATTAAGAGTATTTTTACCAAAATTTTTTATAAGTATAAATAAATAGTATTAAATAATTATGCCTTTATTAGTTTTAAAATTTGGTGGTACTTCTGTAGGTAACTGCGAAAAAATTATAAAAGTAGCAAAACTGATCAAAAAGTATCATGATAAAAAAAATAAAGTTATCGTTGTATCTTCGGCCATGACCGGAGTTACAAACGATTTAGATAGAAAATCAAAAAGCATTAGTGAAAAATTTGAAAAGTCCGAATACGATGTTTTAGTTTCAGCAGGTGAACAAATTGCTTGTTCATTGTTAGCAGGATCTCTTATAAAATTAGGACTAAAATCAAGATCTTGGTTAAGTTGGCAGATACCTATACTAACTGACGGCAAGTATGCTTCATCACGAATAAAAAAAATTAATACAAAAGATGTTCTATCCTTTCTTAACAAAGGTGGCATACCTGTAATAACTGGATTTCAAGGAATTTCGATTGAAAAACGTGTTACAACTCTTGGAAGAGGTGGATCAGACGCATCAGCAATAGCTATTGCTAAATTTTTCAATGCCGATAGTTGCATAATTTATACAGATGTTGACGGCGTTTATACAACAGACCCAAGAGTTAATTCGAAAGCAAAAAAAATTGATAAAATCTCATATGAAGAAATGTTAGAAATGGCATCCCTCGGCGCCACTATTATGCAACCATCGTCTATTCAGGATGCGATGTTAAATAATATAAAAATAGATATTAGATCTACTTTTTCGAAAAATCCTGGAACAAAGATTACAAATGAAATTAGCGCTACAAACAAAAAAATAATAACTGGAATCTCGTATACAAAAAATGAAGCTAAAATTACTGTAGTAGGCGTGCGGGATCAGCCCGGGGTAGCCTCTGGAATATTCAAACCTTTGAAAGATATAAATTTGGATATGATAGTACAAACATCCTCTGCCGATGGGGGAGAAACTGATATTACTTTTACAATAAAAAAAGAAGATATTAAAAGAGTTATAAATCTATTAAAAAAGAATAAAAAAATTTCCTATGAAAAAATTATTCATGATGACAAAGTTTCGAAGATATCAGTAGTTGGCGCAGGAATGATTACTCAGCCGGGGGTAGCACAAAAATTCTTTAAGGCATTAGCAAAAGAAAAAATTAACATAATGGTCATTTCTACCTCAGAAATAAAAATTTCTGTTATCATTGATCAAAAACATATTAATAGGGCAGTTAAAGTTTTACATAAAGAATTTGATCTGGAATAAACATAAGTAATAATGAACTTAAGACCATTTAGGGATATTAAGAGAAGAAAAAAAAAAGTTATTTCTGTAGGCAAAGTAAAAATAGGAGGTGATTTTCCTATTGCCGTTCAATCAATGACCAATACTTTAACAACCGATGTTAAGGCTACAATAAATCAAATTAACGAGTTACATGATGTTGGCGCAGACATTGTTAGAGTATCTTGTCCGGACAAAGAATCTTCTTTATCTTTAAAGGAAATAATCAAAAATGTTAAAGTGCCTATAGTTGCTGATGTTCACTTTCATTATAAGAGAGCAATCGAAGCAGCAGAATCAGGCGCTCATTGTTTGAGAATTAATCCAGGAAATATCGGTTCTAAAGAAAGGGTTTACGAAATCTTAAAATCTGCAAAAGATAATAATTGTTCTGTACGAATTGGTGTTAATGCCGGATCATTAGAAAAAACAATTTTAGAAAAATATAAAGAACCATGTCCAGAGGCAATGGTAGAAAGTGCTCTAGAGAAAATAAAAATTTTAGAAGATAAAAATTTCTTTAATTTTAAAATCAGTGTTAAATCATCTGATGTTTTTTTGTCAGTGAAAGCATATAAAGTTTTATCAGAACAGTGCGATTATCCTTTACATTTGGGAATAACAGAGGCTGGAAGTTTAATTCCCGGAAGTGTTAAATCTTCAATTGGACTTGGTATGCTTCTTATGGAAGGTATTGGAGATACAATTCGCGTCTCTTTATCAGCTAATCCGGTAGAAGAAGTGAAAGTAGGTTTTGAAATATTAAAGTCACTAAATTTAAGACACAGAGGTGTTAATATCATTTCTTGCCCCTCTTGTGCTAGGCAAGCTTTTCCTATAATTGAAACTGTAAAAAATTTAGAAAAAAAACTTGCGCATATAAAAACTCCGATAACTTTATCTATTATTGGATGCGTAGTGAATGGACCAGGTGAAGCAGCCCAAACACAAATTGGATTAACAGGCGGAGGACAAGGTAATAATATGGTTTATATTTCGGGAATGCCCCATCATAAGGTTGCAAGTAAAAATATAATCTCACATATAGTTGATTTAGTTGAAAAGAAATCTGACGAATTAGAAAAAAAATAAATTTTATAATGATCCTAACAAAAAAAATTGAACAACTGGTAGATAAACATCGGTCTTTGGAAAAAGAATTTTCATCAGGAAATATTGACAAAAAAAACTTTGCAATAAAATCAAAAGAATATTCTAGTCTTGGAGAAATAATTCAATGTGCACGTGAATATCTAAATTTTAAAAACCAGAAGAAAGAATTAGATAAAATAATTAATGAACAAAATACAGATAAAGAAATGAACGAACTGGTCCAAAGTGAATTAATTCAGCTGATTGAAAATAACGAAAAAAATGAAAAAATTTTAAAACTATATTTATTACCTAAAGACGAAGCTGATAAAAAAAATGCTATTCTCGAAATTAGGGCAGGAACCGGCGGATTAGAAGCAAGTTTATTTGCAGCAGACTTATACAAAATGTATGAAAAGGTATGCCATAAAAAAAAATGGAATATGGAAGTTATAAGTATATCAAAAAGTGAAGCCGGAGGTTTAAAGGAAGCAATTATGTCAATCACTGGTAATAATATTTATTCAACCCTAAAATATGAATCTGGCGTTCATAGAGTACAAAGGGTTCCAGAAACTGAAACTCAAGGGAGAGTTCATACATCGGCAGCAACGGTGGCGGTATTACCAGAGGCAGAAGATATTGATATTAAGATTGAAGAGAAAGATTTGCGAGTTGATGTTTTCAGATCCAGTGGTCCTGGAGGACAATCGGTAAATACCACAGATAGCGCTGTTAGAATTACTCACTTACCTACCGGAATTGTTGTTAGCCAACAAGATGAAAAATCTCAACATAAAAACAAAGCTAAAGCTATGAAAATTTTGAGGTCAAGAATATATGAAGCTGAAAGAGAAAAAAAAAATATGGAAAGAGCACAGTACAGGAAAAGTAAAATCGGTACAGGAGATCGATCAGAAAGAATTAGAACATATAATTTTCCCCAAGGAAGAGTTACAGATCATAGAATAAATTTTACCATCCATAAACTAGAGGAATTTCTAAGTGGAGAAGTGTTTGATCAAATGATGGAAAATCTTAGTATTCAAGATCAAGAAATGAGACTAAAATCTTTGAATAGAAATGATTATTGATAATTTAATTAAACAAGGCTCTAAAATTTTAAAAAAACAAAATATCGATTCTCATCAAATTGATGCAGAGCTGTTATTATCAAAAGCAATTAGAAAAGATAGAGTTTTTCTTTTAACAAATGACGAATATAAAGTTTCACAAAAAGAAACTTCCGATTATTTAAATTTTATTTTAAGAAGAAAACATCGTGAGCCTTTGTCTTATATTACAAAAAGAAAAGAGTTTTGGAGTTTAGGCTTTAACGTGAACCATAATGTATTAATACCTAGACCTGAAACCGAAACTATTGTTGAACAGGTGGTAAGAAGATTTAAAAATAAAAGTAGTTTGAATATTTTGGATATTGGTACCGGCTCTGGTTGTATACTATTATCTATATTAAAAGAATTAAAAAATTCGTACGGAATTGGAATAGATAAATCATTCAAAGCTCTTACTATAGCGAAAAAAAATTCAAGAACACTTAACTTATTGCAAAGAGCTAAATTTATACATTGCGATGTTGACAATTTTAACTTTGGTACTTATGATGTGGTCGTTTCTAATCCGCCTTATATTTGTTCTCGCAGAATAGGTTATTTAGAAGAAGATATAAAAGATTTTGAACCAAGAATGGCATTAGATGGCGGAAGAGGTGGACTTGAAACAATAACTAAAGTTGTTATAAAGGCGAAAAGGCTACTCAAAACTAGAGGGCAACTGTTTATGGAAATTGGAAATGGACAATCTCACACGGTATCGAGTGTGTTGATTAAAAATGGCTTTAGGTTAGTGAAGAAGTTTTTTGATTATAATAAAACAATTCGTTGCATAATGAGCACAAAAGTAATTTAATTTAGAACACAGTGTAATTTATTTTGACAAAATAAATTTAATTAAGTTATGATCAATTTACGAATCCAAGTGATTTAATGAGATACAACAGACCAAAACGAAATAAATTTAGAAGTAATGATAGAGGCTTTAGAAGAAATGATTCTCAAGATTTAAGAATTCATGGAATCAATTCTACTTCAAAAAATTTTCAAAAAACATTTTTTGGCAGAAATGGTCTTAAAGCCGAAAAACTATTAGAGAAATATAATGGTCTTGCAAGAGAAGCTTTATTAAATGGAGATAAAATTTTATCTGAAAGTTATTATCAACATGCAGATCATTTTTTAAGAGTAGTTGAAAATCAAAATTTAATACAAAATAATAAAAAACCATATTTGAATAATTCTTCAATAGAAAAAAATTCCGACAATAAAATTATTATAGAAGATGAAAAAAATTCTTCTTCTCAACAACCACAAAATATTGAAAAGATTTAGAATTTAATTTTTTTTCGCTATTGTTTCTGCCAACAAGACATCTGTTCTGATTCTTTCAATTTCAAATTTTTTTCTGTCTTCACCTTTTAAGATTTTTCCAGATGGTAAATTCAATTTTTGAGAGTTGATTTTTTTTCCATTTGCAATAACTTCATAGTGTAAGTGAGGTCCCGTAGACAATCCTGTTGATCCAACATAGCCAATAATTTGTCCTTGCTTAACTTTTGTTTTAGATTTTATTCCACTAGCAAATTTTGAAAGATGGGCATAAATAGTTGAGTAAGTAGAATTATGTTTTATTTTAATACAATTTCCTCCCCCGCCGCACCATTGAGCCTTAACTATTGTTCCGGTTCCTGAAGCCATAATCGGAGTTCCTGGTGGTGCAGCAAAATCAGTACCCAGATGTTTTTTGTTAAAACCTAGTATGGGATGTTTCCTCATCCCAAATGATGATGAAAGTCTAGCACCATTAATTGGAGTTTTCATTAAAGCTTTTTCCATGCTTTTTCCATTAATATCAAAATATCCAGAAAGTTTATCGGTTTCATATTGATACAATGCCAATTCTCTATTCTGAACAGTCATATAGGCATAAATAATTTTGCCATTTGAATACCATTCACCATCTTCATCTGTAAAAGTTTCATAGAGAATTTGAAAAGCATCATTTTTTCTAATGTCTCTTTGAAAATCAATTTCAAAGCCATATAATCTTGCAAATTCTATAATTATATTGTGATTTACATTATTTTTGATTGCAGAAGAATATAAGCTCTTTTTAATAATGCCTTCAGAAAATGCCAATTTTTTAAATAATTGAGTAATTTTTTTTTTTGCAATAAATTCGTTATTTATATCTCGATCTAAACTGATATTTATTGATTTAGAAGTAGGTAGATTTAATTTTATTAAATTTAGAGTGCCAGATATATTCTTCTTAATTACTAAATCTAAAATCGTATCCATTTTTAATTTATTGGGCTTAATTAATTTTTTGAGTTTGCTGTTTGCTTTAATAATATCTTTTTCATCTATGTTATAATTTTTAAAAATATTGGTTAAATTTTCACCCTTTGTTATTTTGTGAACAATGCTCAGGTAAGGAGAGTTAACTTTTTGAAAAATAAATTTATTCAACTCTAAAAAATAATTATTTTTCAAAATTCTACTAAGAATCTCCCCTCTTTTTTGACTTGAAGTTTCATTGTATTTGATAGTAATAAAAATAAATGATATTAAAATTAAGACTATGATAGCATATAATGATTTTTTCAATTTAGCATATATCTTCGATTGAATTGAATAAATCATCAGATTAATTTTAAAATTATAATAAACTATAATTTTGTTTTTATTCTAAATATTATCAGTAAAATCAGCGCTTTCTAAGCCAAATTGTAAGTTTCTTAGCGCTTGATTTATTTTGTTATTATAATATAAGCAACGTTCCCAATCTGTATTTATGTTGGGAAATTAAGGTGGGAATAACGTATTATTTCTATTTTTAGCTCTTTGAATTTGTATATAATTAAGAAGAGAAGTGTGGACGGTTAAGGTTGCCAAATTTTGGCGTACACACTTCAAGAAGTGTAAGTAAATTAATTTTTATTTATATGAAGCTAGTGTGCGCCGTTATTAAACTTGAGAGTTTGATCATGGCTCAGAACGTACGCTGGCGGCACGCCTAACACATGCAAGTCGAACGAAGTAGCAATACTTAGTGGCGAACGGGTGAGTAATATGTGGGAATCTACCCTTCGGTCTGGAATAACATGAGGAAACTTATGCTAATACCGGATAAGCCTTTACAGGGAAAGCTTTATGCTCCGATTGATGAGTCCACACTTGATTAGTTAGTTGGTGAGGTAATAGCTCACCAAGACAATGATCAATAGCTGATTTGAGAGGATGATCAGCCACATTGGGACTGAGACACGGCCCAAACTCCTACGGGAGGCAGCAGTGGGGAATCTTGCACAATGGGGGAAACCCTGATGC
>CAJWDL010000004.1 GCA_913030805.1 uncultured Candidatus Pelagibacter sp.
ACATTAAAATAAAACCAAGTTTAGCTCTATTATGTCTTCCTTCATTCATTTCAATGTTGCGAGTTTTTGAATTAATTATATCCCCAGGTTTAAACATGATTTTATAACACTATATCATTCAAGGATTTCGAGGAACTTGTAATTTGCTCATACCTATCTTCTGTAATAATCGTCAGTTTTCTGTATGATTTTCCAGAGTTTACTTGCGTTTTCTTTATTTACTTTTTATCAGAGCTTGATAAATCAACTCCAGTATCCGGATCAAGTTCCATGCCTAGTGGAGTAATATTTCTTGGCAAAGGTGTAAAAGTTGATTCAGGGTTATCTATAGTTGGCCTTATAAAGATTCTAAAAATTCCAAAAAGAGCAATAATAACGTGAAAGATACTCAGAAAAAAAAAGAATCCATTGGGTCCAAAAATATTCATGAAAAAAGAACATGCTAGCGGCCCTCCCATTGCTCCTAATCCAAAAACAAGCTGCAAACCACCTCCAGCAGCAACGAATTTTTCTTTTGGAACAAAATCATTTGTATGTGAGAGATTGAGCGGAAATAAAGAAAGTGAAGCTCCAGCATAAATTGTTACAAAAATAAAAAACATCAGTTTGTCAGATCCGGGATCTACAACTATATTTATGTATTGTAATGTATCTCCTGATACAAAAATTGATAAAAAACAAAAAATGACACAAATTATAGAACATAGAATGATAACGGTCCTTCTATCAAATTGATCAGAAAAATAGCCTATCGGTCCTTGAGCTATTGCACCCGCAACAGTAATCAAAAATAATAATAAAGAAATTTCAAAAACGCTAAAATTTACTATGGAAGCATAAACTGCAGCAAGGGTAAATAATGCCGAATAAATTATGCCTGTACAAAAAGAACTTACGAAACCTAAAGGGGAAATCTTATAAAGTTCTTTTATTTTTAGAGTACCTATTTTTTTAAATTTTGGTGCCTTACGTTTTGTAAGCAAGATAGGAATCAAAGCAACCGACAACAATATAGAAACTAAAATAAAAGGTTTAAAATTTTCTGGACTATCAAAATTTAACAAAAGCATTCCAATTGCTAAACCTATGTAAGTTACAAACATGTAGGCAGATAGTATTTTGCCCCGTGTTCTATTATTTGCTCGATCATTAAGCCAACTTTCGGCAACAATATAACAACTAACTAGACTTAATCCTGTCAAAAATCTTCCAAGAGTCCATACAACAGGATTTACATATGCGGCAATAATCAAAATACTTAAAGACGATAAAGAAGCAAAGGCTGCGAAGACTCTAATATGACCCACTCTAGAAACAAGTTTAGGAGTCATATTAGAACCCAAAAAATATCCCACATAATATCCCGACATCATTATGCCTGTGGAAAAATAATTAAATTCCTCCATTACTGCCCTAATACCCATCAAGTTTCCTTGAAGACCATGGGCAATCATAATTATCCCGATACCAGTAAATAATGCCCAAGAATTTCTAAATAATTTTCCCATTATTTTGAGTGACTATGCTTTTTGTTTAAAAAAGCAAGTAGATAAATTTGATTTATGTTTTTTTTAAGGCTTGAATCGAATGAATAGTAATCGTGGAAATGATTACTCCTCCCCCTATAAGGGTCTCTATGCTTGGCTGTTCATGAATTACGAGCCAAACCCATAAAGGACCTAAAATGGTTTCAAGCAAGAAGAAAAGATTGACTTCAGGTGCGGTAATATATCTTGGGGCCAAGGTCAACAGAACGAATGGTATTGCTACACATGCAATGCCCATGGTTGGGATAATGAGTAAATCTTTTCCTTCTAATTTAAGCTTGTCCACAAAAATTAGCACTATTAATGCAACAAATAATTTACCTATCATTGCTGAAGGAACCAAATTTAACCGTTTTGCAGATCTAATTATTACAGTTCCAGCCGCCAAGCCTAAGGCACAAATAAATCCAAAAAAATTCCCTTTAAAATCACCTTTTTCAAATGAATCAAAAAAAATATAGATAACAGCCAGAGCTGTAACAATAATTGCTAGCCATGTTTTTTTATCAGGGTTTTCTTTTAGAAAAACAAAACTTACTATTGCAGCAAGCATAGGAGATAGGCTGATCATGATTAAAGTATTTGCAACGTTTGTATTTTCAATTGAAATAACAAAAAAAATATTAGTTATGGCAAAAGTAAAAATATAAGCAACACCGTGCCAACCATTATTTATAATAGAGGAAACAATTTGACTTTTTTGAACAATTAAAAGGCCAATAAAAACTACAAAAAAAGGAATAATTCCTCGGTAAAAGATAAGGTTCCAAGATTCTGTATTCGATAAACGAATAAGCAAGCTATCAGGGGTGATAAACATTATTGCAATAAATGCTAATAAAGTTCCTTTTTTTTGATCAGCTAACTGCATATTTGTTTTCAACGTAATTCCAAAAATCTTTAGACAAATCTATACCAGAAAGGTCTTTATATGTTTTCAAACCAGTTGGTGAAGTAACATTTAAATCTCCATTTAGCTTACTTCCTATAAAATCAACTCCGGCTAAAACAATTTTATTTTTAATTAATTTTTTTGAAACCAAATTAGAAATATTTGTTTCTTTTTTATTTAATTTAACAATTTTAGCTTTCGCTCCTTTGCTCATATTACTTAAAATGGATCCTTTTTTTGGAATCCGAGATATTGCCCCTTTAATTTTTCCTCCAATTACAAAAACTCTTCTATCTCCATTTTTTATTTCAGGGAGGAATTTTTGTATCATGATGTGTTCATTTTTCTTTATAAAATTTTGGATTATCTTTTTATTAAAGTGATTTTTGATTAATAGTATATCATTTCCACCATATCCATGAATTGGTTTGATAACAATTTTGTTAAATCTTTTAAAAAATCTGAAGATAGCTTCTATATCTTGAGTAAAGATTGTAGGAGGCATAAATTTAATAAAATTCGTTGAATATAGTTTTTCAGAAATATCCCTAACAGATTTTGGATTGTTAATTACTTTTACTTTTTTTGGAAGTTTTTCTAACAAATAAGTGGCAGTGATGTAATCCATGTTAAAAGGTGGATTCTGTCTCATTAAAATTACTTTTGCTTTTGAAAGATCTAAATTTGTTTTTCTTTTTATTTTATAAAATTTTTTACTGTTTTCGATAAATGAAATTTCATCACATTTAGCTGTGACCTTGTTTTTAATATATGTTAGGTTTTTTGTTCTATAGTAATATATTTGATAATTTCTTCTTTGGGCTTCAAGTGCTAGCAAAATGGTTGTATCAGTTTTTGGATTTAGATTATTTAAACTATCACCTTGAATAGCTAAGATTTTAGTTCTCATACAAGTAGTTAAGATCCTTATCATCTTGAAATTTAGCTAGCATTAATTCAGCATTTGTTTTATTAGAGTTTAAAATTTGATTTATATAATTTAGGTAGATTGTTTCATTCTTTTTACTTTTGTTTAATTGATTTCTTTTTTCTAGCCCTTTTTTTGCTAATTTAAAAAATATTTTATTCCATTCACCAATATTTTTTCCTTCGAGTTCAGTTCTTAATCCTTTCTTGGGTGCTTCAATGTAAGTATTTAGCAGATTTTTTTTATTCCACTTTGATACGATTTCAAGCGACTCTTCAAGGTTTCCATACAAAAGTCCAACAAAGAATGCGGGAGCATTACACAAGCAATCCCAATCACAAGTATCAATTGATCTAATCTCGATATACTGTTTAAGCCTATTTTCAGTAAAAATTGTACTTAAATGATTTGATAAATCGTTTTTATCAGGTAATTCGTTGTTGATTTCATCCAATCTTCCATTCATAAAATCTTCAAAATTTTTACCATTTACTTCAATATAATTGTTTTTTCTTTGAGCAAATAAAATAGGAATCTTCATTATGAATTTTGCATATTTTTCAAAATCCATATTATCTAAGAATTCAATGGGCAAACCTCCCCTCGAAGTTTCCTGCCAAACTTTGGATCTGTATGAATAATAATTACTATTTTTTTTCTCAACAATTGATGAATTAGCAAATAATGCCATAGATAATGGTACTAAATAACAGCTAAGTTTAAATTTTTTTGTGAAGTCTTCTTCTGAGGAATAGTCAAGATTAACTTGTGTTCCGCAAGTTCTATACATCATATCTAAACTTAGTCTGCCATTTTTTGGCATTTCTTTTGTCATTATTTCATATCTTTTTTTTGGATTGCTTGGGATTTCATTCAGTTTTGAAATTGGATCAAAACCAAGTGATATAATTCTAAGATTTAGCTTAGAGCTTATTTGTTTCAATTCAAATATATAATCGTGTGCTTCTTTACAAATTTCATGAATATTATTTAATTTTGCACCTGATAACTCAATTTGATTTCCAGGTTCAAGGGTAATTTGTTGATCATTTTTTTTTAATGCAATTATATCATTTCCTTCGAAGATCGGATGCCAACCAGAATTTTTAAACAAATCAAATATTTTATTGATAATTTGGTAATCCACTCTTTTTCTTAACTTGTTAAAGATGAATTTTTCATGCTCAACTCCTATTTTAAGATTATTTTTATTTTTAATTCCCTCTTGAAAGTATTGAATAATATTTTCCTTAGTGGTTATCATTTAGTTGGTCAAATATTCCAAAAAAACTCTTAATAATAGCAATTTAGAAACTATTTGACATCATATATAACACCAATTACGTTTCTCCAAGGAAAGATAAAAAAAAATTTATGTCAACAAAAGGACTAATTGAAAGATTAAACAAGGGCCCAGTAATTTGTGCTGAAGGTTTTTTGTTTGAAATTGAAAGAAGGGGATACATGTCTTCAGGACAATTTGTTCCCATGGTATCTTTGGAACATCCCGAAGCTTTAGAAAATCTTCATAAAGATTTTCAACATGCAGGCTCTGATATTGTTCAGGCATTTACTTACAATGGACATCGTGAAAAAATGAGAGTGATCGGTAAAGAAGAGTTATTAGAACCCTTAAATAGATCCGCTTTAAAAATAGCAAAAAAAGTTGCAATAAGTACTCCAAAAGGAATTGAACCTAATTTGATGGCTGGAAATATTTCAAATTCAAATATTTGGAAAGAGAATGATTCAAAATCACAATTAGAAGTTGAGAAAATGTTCGCAGAAATGGTTGGTTGGGCTCTTGAAGAAGGTGCGGATATGTTAATTGGAGAAACTTTTTATTATGCTGAAGAAGCTTATAAAGCTTTAGAGGTAATGAAAAAAACAGGCCTTCCATGTGTTATTACAATAGCACCCATGGGTGAAAATATAATGAGAGATGGGGTTTCTATTGTGGATACTTGCAAAGAATTGGAGCAACTTGGCGGAGATGTTGTTGGAATGAATTGTTTTAGAGGTCCCGCTACCATGATGCCTTACTTAAAAGAAGTTAGGAAAGCTTTGAAATGTCATGTTGCTGCTTTACCCATTAATTTTCGTACAACCGAAGAGCATCCAACCTTTTTTAATTTACCAGACAATAATGGATGTGCATGTCATTCACCTCACGGAAGAACATTTCCTACCGCATTGGATCCTCTTCAATGTAATAGATATGAAATTAGAAAATTTGCAAAAGAAGCTTTTGGTCTTGGTGTAAACTATTTAGGAGTTTGTTGTGGTGCAAACCCAATGTTGATTAGAGAAGTCGCTGAGTCAGTTGGATTGAAAGTGCCTGCCAGCAAGTATAAAGAAGATATGTCAACTCATTTTATTTATGGAACCAATAAGAGCATAGCAAAACATATGAGAGATTACGGAGATAAAGCGTAATTTTTTAATTTTTTTGAACACTACTTAAGAGTGATAATTGTGTAATTTTACTGTCACCAAGATCATCAGTTGGTTTTATCGGATAATCTCCTGTAAAATAATGATCAGTAAATTGTGGGTAAAGATTATTTCTTTTATCAAAACCCATGGCTTTATAGAGACCTTCTAAAGATAAAAATTTTAAAGATTTTGCATTAATGAATTTACACATTTCTTCGATACTATTGTTTGCGGCTAATAATTCCTTTTTTGTAGGAGTATCAACTCCGTAAAAATCGGGAAATTTTATTTCTGGACAAGCTATTCTGACATGGACTTCTTTTGCTCCTGCATCATATAACATTTTTACTATTTTGTGGCAGGTCGTGCCTCTAACCAGCGAGTCATCGATTAAAACGATAGATTTACCTATCAAGGAAGATTTATTTACACTTAATTTTAATTTTACGCCAAAACTTCTGATGCTTTGGGCTGGCTCAATAAAAGTTCTTCCCACATAATGATTTCGAATTAATCCCAATTCAAAATTTTTTTCAATTTTTTGACTATAACCAATTGCTGCAGGCACCCCTGAATCTGGAACGGGTACAATAATATCAACGTCAGTATGAGATTCTTTTGCCAGCTCATATCCTAAATTTTTTCTATATTCGTAGGCACATTTATTATTCAATATGCTGTCCGGCCTTGAAAAATAAATATATTCAAAGATACATGGTCTTGCTTTTTTACTAGGAAAAGGTTTAATAGTTTTTAATTTTTCATTTTCAACAACTACTATTTCCCCGTTTTCAACTTCTCTGATAAATTTTGCACCTACAATGTCTAGTGCACAAGTTTCGGAAGCAAATATGTAGGAGTTTTTTAATTTTCCTATTATTAAAGGTCTAATTCCAAAAGGATCTCTTGCAGCGATAAGAACATTATTTATTAACATTACTAAAGCATAACCACCTTGTATTTGAAACAGGGCGTCTACAATTTTATCGATCATTATTTGCCTTTTTGATTTTGCTATAAGTTGGACAATGGCTTCTGTATCAGAAGTCGTATGAAAAATTGCTCCATCTTTTACAAGTTTTTTTCTTAAGGTAATGGCATTTGTGAGATTTCCATTATGCGCTATACTTATTCCTCCGCCGTGAAGATCTGCAAAAAAAGGCTGAATATTTCTTAATGTTGTTCCGCCTGTAGTTGAGTACCGGTTATGTCCAATTGCAAATTGGCCCGGTAACTTTTCTATAGTTTTTCCTTTTGTAAAATTATCTCCTACTAATCCTAATCTTTTTTCGGAATGAAAATTCTTTCCATCAAAAGATACTATTCCACAACCCTCTTGTCCTCGGTGTTGGAGCGCATGCAATCCTAGCGCAGTTAAAGTGGCAGCATCATTGTTATTACTTATTCCAAATACTCCGCATTCTTCTTTCAGTTTTGGATTAAATTTTTTCGATTTTTTCTTTCGTGTCATCATAATATTCATCACTTTTTGGAAATTCTTCAACCAAAAACTCACTTCCTTTATATATTATTTCAAAGGAATAAGTACCTTCAGTTTTTACGGGCCATCGTTGGTATGGATAAAACCAATTAAGTAAAGAAAAAAAGCATACACAAAATACATATCCTTTAAAGATTCCAAAAATTAAACCAAAAGTTTTATCGACGGCACCAAATCCCGTCCAAGTTACAGCGCTACCAGCGGCTTTTCCTATATTGATTATTATAAAAAGTGAAATTATGTATATAAAAATCCCCAAACCAATATCGGCAATAAATTTTGATTCTATAAAATCTTGTACCCAAGGATTTAGTTTTGGCACTAGAACGATTGTTATAACTAAAGCAATCAACCATTTCGAAAAAGATAATAAGCTCAACGTAAAGCCCTTCGCGGCACATTGAGCTACGGAATAAATAGTAATTAGAAAAACAGTGAGATCAAATACCGAGATATTATTTTGTATAAATTCTAGCACGCTAGCTATTACCGAAAGGTTTTATTAATAAAATTAATTTTGGTAAAAGCGTTAAAACTGAAATTAAAGCTAGCATCATGGCTATCCCAGTAAAGATGCCAAAATAAATTGTGGGTATAAAATTTGATAAAAATAAAATAGAAAAACCAAAAACAATTGTTATCGAGGTATTTAAAATTGCAATACCGACAGTTGAATGACATTTATCAATTGTTTGATTGTAATTATTGTTTTTTTGAAACTCTTCTCTGAATCTATAAATATAATGTATGCTATTATCCACAGCTATTCCTATTGTTATCGCAGCTATGGTAATTGTCATCATATCTAGTGGAATTCCTAATAAACCAATAATCCCTAATATAAAAAACGCAGCAATAAAATTTGGCACCACTCCAATAAATGACAATGTTAGATTTCTAAACAATACTAAAAACATTATAAATATTCCAGCCATTACAAATCCCAATGTTAAGATTTGAGACTTAAATAAACTTTGCAATAAATTATTAAACAAAATTAGAATCCCAGCTAACTTAAATTCTTCTTTATTAAAACCAAGCTTGTTTTCCAAGTCACTGTTGATTTTTTTGATTAATTCGTTTCTTCTCAGATTTTCTTTCGAGTCTTTGATTCTTAAATTAATTCTTGCTTCGTTGTCTTCTACGGAAATATAGGGATCAATAATTTCCGTTTTTATTGCCTTTGGTAGCTTAGTATACAAAACTCCAAGTTCTAAAGTTTGTAATTTTTTACCATCATTTAGTTGTTCTCCCACCTTAACTATAGAAGAAAAAGACAAAACTTTTCCTACCTCTTCTAAATTATCTAAATAATTATGAACAATATCAATTTTATCAATTTTATCTCTAGTAAACCAATATTTTTGATTATTTTCATCTTCTTCATCATCCCAGCTTTCGAATTCATCATCGTCCGAAACTGTTTTTTGTTTTTTTTTTGGAAACTTGATTATGATATCCAATGGAGTTGTTCCTCCAAGTTTATCATCGATCAATTTCATACCTTTATATATTTCAGTTTTTTTATCAAAGTAGTTTATGAAACTGTTTTCAACTTCTAGTCTGCTAATTCCTATTGCGCTCAAAACAATTACTACAAAAGTTGTTCCAAAAATTAATTTAGTATTTTTCTGTGAAATTTTACTTAAAATACTGGTAATTTTTGAATTACCCTCTTTTTTTATGATTAGCGTGTTATTGGTTACAAAATTTAAAGTTGCTGGTAACAATGTAAATGTAACAGTGAAAGAAGTAATTAGACCAAGTGTCATCATCCATCCAAAGTCTATGATGGGTTTAATATCACTAAAAATTAAAGATAAAAAAGCACAGATTGTGGTTAAAACTGTGTAGAGAATTGGCCAAAACATTTTTTGTGTTGCTTGTAATATAGCTTTGCTATTACTTAATTCAGGAAAGTCTCTTCTTAATTGTAGATATCTTACACTCATGTGTATATTCATAGCCATAGTCAGAATAAGCATAAGAGCAATAAAATTTGAAGAAATTACCGTTACCTTCCATCCGAGCAGCCCAAGAAGTCCCATCATTATTAATACAGAAAAAAAACAACTATTTAATGGAATTATTATCCACAAGATTTTTCTAAAAATAAACCAGAGTGTAGCAACAATAAATAAAAATACTCCAGCTCCAAAAACTACTATGTCGTTTTTTATAAATGTCATCATGTCGTCCGCAATCATAGGAATTCCACCTAAATGTATTTTTGCAAAACTTTGATGTTTTTTAATAATATTTCTAATTTCTAAAATATTTTCATGATTTTGCTTTTTTATAGAATCTTTATAAATTTCAAAATCATTTAGGAATATTAAATAATTTTTTCTCTCTTCTGAATTGAGATTTTCGGTTATAGATTTATTATAATAATAATCTTTTTTTTCAATAAATTCTCTTAATTTATTATCACTTTTTAGATTAACAATTATTCCCGTTGTTTTACCATCTTCACTTATAATAAACTCCTTAAATACCGGACTATTGATTATTTCTTCGAATCCTCTTTTTTTATCTATGCCGTCATCTTTAAGCGTTTTATAATTTTTTAGTCTCTCCATCAAAGATTCATCTGAACTGCTTAGGAGAGGTATATCAAGTATAGTGATAACGTTGTGGATCCAGCTTAAATTTTGAATATCTTTTTTTAGTTTTATTAAATTTTGAATTGTGTCACTATTAATAATTTCTTTTTCAGGCGTGTAAGTTAATACCAAAAAATCCTTAGAACCATATCTTTTTGTTACTTCTCTGAGATAATTTAAGTCAGGATCGTTCTCTAATAAAAGAGTGTCGGAGGATGCATCAAGCTTAAAATCTTTTGAAAAATAACCAAAACTCAACAAAACTAAAAATAATAGTGTCAAAATTAGTTTTGGTTTTTGAATTACAATATTTTGATAGCTTTTTGAGAACATTTTCTAAATCAAAATAGATATATTTTAATTTAGCTAGTTTGAATATCTCTAAATTTGGTGAACATAGCTTCAAATTCAACCTTTATGTTACCCGTTGGACCATGCCTCTGCTTGCCAATCATAATTTCGGCAAGAATCGAAATTTCATTCATCTTAGCTTGCCATTCAGCATGTTCGATAGTTGCAGGTCGAGGTTCTTTTCTTTCTAAATAATAAGCCTCTCTATAAACAAACATTACAACGTCAGCATCTTGTTCTATTGAACCAGACTCTCTTAAATCTGATAATTGAGGTTTTTTATCATCTCTTTGTTCAACAGCTCGAGAGAGCTGAGATAAAGCCAGCACTGGTATGTTGAGCTCTTTAGCTAACGCTTTAAGACCCTGTGTAATCTCTGAAATTTCTTGAACTCTACCGTCGTTTCTTATGTTAGTAGCTCTCATCAATTGTATATAATCAACTATCACCAATTCACAACCAAACAATCTTTTTATTCTCCGAGCTCTATTACTTAAGGCAGCAATTGATATTGCCGGGGTTTCGTCGATATAAAGTGGCAATTCAGAAATATTCTTTGAGGTTTCAATAAATTTATCAAATTGTTCCTCGGAAATTTTTCCTCTTCTAATATCATTTGATTTTATTCTAGATTGTTCTGATAAAATTCTTGTCGATAATTGTTCACAAGACATTTCTAAGGAAAAAAATGCTACTGAAGATTTTAAACCTTTATCTTGAATATTTTTTGCCGCGTGAAACGCTATATTTGTTGCAAGAGCAGTTTTTCCCATCGATGGTCTTCCAGCTATTATGAGCAAATCCTGATTATGTAGTCCTCCTAGGCGATCATCTAAGTCAACTAATCCTGTGGGAACTCCAACAATACCTTCAACATTTTTGAAAGCCTTGGATGCCATTTCAATAGTTTGATTGAGAGCAGTATCAAACTTAACGAATGATTTTCTAAAAGATCCTCTTTCTGCTAAATCAAATAATAATTTTTCCGAGTCTTCAATTATTTTCTCACCAGGTAAATTGATATTTTTATTTGATGCATTATCTATAGTCGTTTCAGAAATTTTTATTAATTCTCTTCTTACATGCATGTCATAAATTATTTTTGCATATTCAATTGCTTGTCTTAGACTTGTAGAAAATTTAGTAATTTTCACTAGATATTCATGACCCTCAAGTTCAATGAGAGTTTTATCATTTTCAAAATAATTCTTTAAAGTTATTGGATTTGCCAACATTCCTTTAGAAATCAGATTTTCAATAGCTAAAAAAATTTTTTGGTGAATAGGATCATAAAATTTTGTGTAATTAATTATTGGACTTACATCATCCAATATATCATTAGACACAAGTATAGAACCAATTACCGATTGTTCTGCTTCAATATTGTTAGGTAATTCTGTAGGATGGCTTCTAACTAAATCAAGTTTGTTTAAAGACATAAACAAAAGTATATATCCGTTTTTTACTTCTTTAAAAATAATTATTTAAATTATTTCTCTATGTGAAAAAAATCTTAACAAAGTGAAAATTTTAAGATTTTTTCTCTTCAGATTTTTCAACTTCAATAAGAATGTGTGCTTGTATCTCTGAATGTAGATTGATAGTTGTTTTAAAGGTACCAATTGATTTGATTTCTTTTTCTATGTCAATCTGTGATGGTTTTACGTCTACATTATCTTTTTCTTTTATAATTTTTGCTATTTCTGTGGGCCTTACTGACCCATAAAGATCATTATTTTCGGTAACCAACTTTTGAATTTTATATTTTTTGTTGCTTAATATTTCACAATCCTTCTTTGCTTCTTTTTTAAGCTCCAAATCTTTTTTGTTAAGTTGTGTTCTTTTGTTATTTACTATTTCAATATTTTCTTTTGATGCATTAAGAGCTTTTTCAAATTTAATTAGATAATTTCTGGCATATCCTCTTTTAACCTTAACAATGTCTCCTATTTTTCCAAGGTTTTTAATATTTTCTAGTAAAATAACCTGCATAAATAAATTTAAACCAGTGCTAAAATTCTTGCTCTTTTAATTGACAATGAGAGTTTTCTTTGTTTGTTTTGAGAAACGGATGTGATTCTAGATGGCAAAATTTTACCATTTTCTGATATATATTTTTTTAATAATTTAACATTTTTATAATCAATTTCTGGAGCATTTTTTTCTGATAAAGGACATTTTTTTTTGAATTGAAATTTTGAAACTTGAAATAAATTCAATTTGGTAAGGTTACGCTGATAATTTTTTTTTACATTTCTTTTAAATTTCTTTATCATTATTTACCATTCTTTCTGTTTTTTTTCTTGACCTATTTTCTAGAGTTGTTTTCTTGCTTAAAATAATCTTTATCCAAATCAAATTTTTTTACTCTTACGGTTAAAAATCTCAGTAAGTTTTTGTCGATTTTTTCATTTTTTTCTAATTCTGAAACAGTTAAGCTATTTCCTTTAAGTTTAAAGTGAATATAGTTGCCTTTCTTATTTTTGTTTATTTCATGAGACAAATTTAGAAGACCCCAATCATCAATTTTTATAATTTCTCCTTCATTTTTTTCAATAATTTTTGAATATTTTGTTTTTAAACTTTTCAACTGGTCAGCAGAGTGACTTTGTTTTACTATAATTGTATGTTCGTATAAACTCATTTTTCGTTCTAATAATCTTATATTTTATCTGCAGTACATTTTTTACCGTGTCTAGAAAAGATGGTTTTATACTATTTAAACTTCTAATTTACAATGTATAAATTACTTCTTAGAATATAATAATCATATGTTTTCAATAATTTTTCCAGGACAAGGCTCTCAATCAGTGGGAATGGCAAAAGAATTTTATGAAAAATATCCTCTTGTAAAAAGCATATTTTCTAGAGCAAATGAAGCTTTAAATTTTAATTTAAGTAAAATTATTTTAGGTGGGTCGATTTCAGAAATTAATTTAACCAAAAATACACAGCCAGCAATATTTGTTGCCAGTTATTCAATTTTTTCTGTAATGAAAAAGGAATTTAATATTGATTTAAACCAGGCAAATTATTTTGCTGGCCATTCACTCGGAGAATATTCTGCTTTAGCTTGTGCTAATTCTTTGCCATTCGAAGAAGCCGTTCGCTTACTGTACGCAAGAGGTAAATTCATGCAGGAAGCTGTGCCATTCGGTAAAGGAGCCATGTTAGCCATATTAGGTTTGAAAGTAGAGAAAATTTTAGAACAAATAAATTCAATTTCAATAAATGGAACTTGCGAAATAGCTAATGATAACGGTCCAGGTCAAATTGTTGTTAGTGGAGATAAGGATAGTATTCAAATTTTACAAAATAGTCTTAAAAAAAAATCTATACGCGGATTAATTTTGCCTGTGAGTGCACCATTTCATTGCTCTTTAATGGAAAGTGCTGAGAAAAAAATGAGCCAAAAAATAACAGAATCAATATTTAAAAATCCGAAACCATCAATAATATCTAATGTTACCGCAAAGGCTGAAAACAAAGCCAGCAAAATTAAGGAGTTATTAATTAAGCAGATTACTTCAAGAGTAAATTGGAGAGAAAGTATAGAGTATATGATTAATAATGGGGTTAATGAATTTATTGAAATTGGGCCAGGAAAAGTTCTAACAGGTTTGGTGAGGAGAATTAACAAAGACGTAAATGTTTTTAATATTAATTCTATTGATGATATAACAAATTATATAAATAAATGATTAGTTTTAAAAATAAAAAAATATTAATTACTGGTGCAACCGGTGGAATAGGTAATGAACTTGTTAAAAAATTTTTAGATTTAGGAGGAAACATAGTAGCTACAGGAACAAAAGTAGAAAAATTAGATATTATAAAAAAAAAATATCCTAATGTAAAAATCCAAAGATTTGATATCTCAGAGCATTCAAGAATCGAAGAATTTATAAACAATGTTGTCTTGGATTTGGGTGGACTAGATGTACTCATTAATAATGCTGGAATAAATAAGGATAATCTGTCTATAAGAATGAAGGATAAAGAATGGAAATCAGTAGTTGATGTAAATTTAACTTCTACTTTTTTATTGTGCAAGCATTCAATAAAAATTATGTTAAAAAAAAAGTACGGCAGAATTGTAAATATTACTTCAATTGTAGGTCACTCAGGAAATTTAGGTCAGTCAAACTATGCTGCTTCAAAGGCTGGAATTATTGGCATGTCTAAATGCCTTGCAATTGAATATGCAAAAAAAAATATAACAGTTAACTGTGTCTCTCCTGGTTTTATAGCCACAGATATGACGACGAATATTGCAGAAAAAGTAAAGATGTTTCTTGCATCAAGAATACCTATGGGAAAATTCGGGTCAAGGAAAGATGTGTCAAATTGTGTAGCTTTTTTGTCTTCGGATTCAGCTTCTTATGTCACTGGAGAAACACTACATGTTAATGGCGGCATGTATATGGCTTGACAAAATTTACGATTAATCTATTAAGTTTAGTATTACCAATTTATTATAGGAATCAAATGGCAGACGATGTAGCAAGTAAGGTAAAAAAAATAGTTGCAGAACACTTGGGAATCGATGAAGCAAAAGTAATTGAGGAAGCTAGCTTCATAGACGATTTGGGAGCAGATAGTTTAGATACAGTCGAACTAGTTATGGCGTTCGAAGAGGAATTTGGTTCTGAAATTTCTGACAACGAAGCTGAAAAAATATTAACCGTTGGTGATGCTATAAAATTCATAGAGAACAAATAAAACTAAAGCTTGTTTTACAATTTTTTAGTATGATTTTTGATTGTACAGGGATGATGGTAATTGTATCCTCACCTTCTGGAGCAGGCAAGACTACACTTGTAAAATTATTATCCAAAAGAAACAAAAGTTTTGAGATTTCAATTTCAAATACAACACGAGTACCTAGGAGAGATGAAATTGAAGGCAAAGATTATTATTTTATCAATGAAGAGAAATTTAATGATCTAATCAAAACAAAATCTTTTTATGAGCATGCAAGAGTTTTTAATAATCTTTATGGTACATTAAAAGACCCTGTTATTAAACATTTATCTCATGGAAAGGATGTACTGTTCGACATAGATTGGAATGGCTCCAAACAAATGAAAAGACTAAAACTAAAAAATAAATTAATTTCGATATTTATTTTACCACCAAATATTAAAACACTTAGAGATAGATTGTCCAATCGTGATATGAAGGATAAATTAATATTAAAAGAAAGAATGAATCAATTCAAAAACGATGTGTTACATTGGAAAGAATATGACTATATTGTGATAAATAACGATTTAGAAAAATGCTATCAAGCAATTATGTCAATAATTGATTGTGAAAAAAAAGGAAAAAAATTTTTATTTGATCAAAATAAAATTAAAGAAAAAATATCTGAATTAATTAGCTAAATTTTCATACTCCTTTGTAATTTCAAAATAAATTTCTTTACTTAAATTCTGTGGTCTTAAATTTAGGTTAATTTTTAATTTATTCAAAATTTCATTACTATTGTTAAATAATTGCTTAATTGGTTTGTTAATCATTTTTCTTTTTTGTGAAAAAAAAACTCTTGTAACTACTTCCAAATTTTTTGCATTTTGAAATTTTACATGTTTTAATTCTGGAATAAATGACAAAACGCTACTTTCTACTCTTGGTTTTGGATAAAAACAATTTCTAGAAACATCAAAATGTTTTGTAATCTTTAGTTTCCAATTACTAATTATAGATAGTCTGCCGTAATTTTTGGTATTAGTTTTGGCAGTAATTCTTTCTGCAACATCTTTTTGAAACATTAAGATTAGTTTTTTATACCAAAAACTTGAATTACAATTTAATATCCACTTTGCAAGTATTTGAGTAGATATATTATATGGTAAATTACCAAATACAGTTAATTTTTTATTGGATAAATTTTTTTCGTTAGTTTTTAGTATATCTTCGTTAAAAATATTTATCTTATTCTTGAACTCTTTTTTTATATTTCTATAAAGTAACTTATCTTTTTCAATTAAAAAAATTTTTTTTGGTTTTTTTTTAATTATTTCTTTCGTTAGATTGCCCGTACCAGGACCAACTTCTAATATATCATCTTTTTTATTTATATCTCCAATATCAATAATTTTATTTATAATGTTAATATCTGTTAAAAAATTTTGTCCCAAGCTTTTTTTTGGTAGAATTGTCACTGTATATTGTTAAAAAACTTTATTGATTCAATTAAACTGGATGGATCGGCAACTTTTTTTCCGACAATATCTGCCGCAACACCATGATCGGGTGATATTCTAATAAATGGAAGTCCCAAGGTAATATTAATAGCTTTAAAACTCATTATGGTTTTGATCGGCGTTAGTACTTGATCATGATACATTCCAACAACCACATCGAACTTTTTTTCGTTTTTTGATAAAAATAACGTGTCAGCAGAAAGTGGGCCAGTAATATTAATTTTTAGTTTTTTTATTTTTTTAATTGCAGGTTTGATTATTTTTTCTTCTTCTGAGAATCTTTCATGAGAAAAACAATGTGGATTTAATCCTGTGATTGCGATTTTAATCTTTTTTTTTAAATATTTATTATAAAAAAAAACAATTTCTTTTATTTGATTTACTATTTTTTTAACATTTAGTTTTTGAGATATTTTTTTTACCGCAACATGTGTTACAATCGGAGTAACAGCTAATTTATTGCTGTAAATTAACATTGTTGCCTTGTCATAACATCCTATTTTATATGCAATAAATTCCGTTATACCATTGAACCTTTTATTCAAAAAAGTTTCTTTTGACACTGGTCCATTTACAATTCCTAAAATTTTATTTTGTTTTATCAAATTTAATCCTTGAGAAAAACAATCCGAAATAAATTTATTTGATTTTTCAGAAATTTTTTCAAAAATTTTTTTTTGATCGTATTTTATATCAATCACAGGAATAGCCGTGCCTTTTAAATCATCCAATTTAAAGTTTTTTTCAATTAATTTTAGATTTAGATTAAATTTAAAATATTTTAAGTGTCTGTATAGAAGATTGTAATTTCCAATAACTAAGCATGGAAGGTGTCTAAATTTTTTTTTTTTTATCCAAGATTTAAAAATTATTTCAGAGGAAATACTATTAGGTTCTCCAAGAATTATAGCAATTGGTTTAATCATTGAAATATTTGATTTTAATATTGTTTTTTATTTGATTAAAATAATTGGTTGAGAAATTATTTAATTGTTTATTTTTTTCGATCTCAATTATTTTTTCCATCTCTTTATTAAGATCCATATTAGTTTCCTCAACCCTTTTATCTCCAACTTTTAATATTAAAATTCCTCCTGAAATAGGAATGGGCTCAGTGATAGAACCTATTTTGGTTTCATTTACAGATTTTACCAATACTTTAGAAAATTTACTTTCACTTACCCATCCCAGATTACCACCCTGTTGAGCAGTTGCTGATGAACTAAATTTAATTGCAGTGTTTTCAAATCCTTCCTCTTTTATATTTTCTATTACATCATCTATTGTAATTTGATCTTTTTTTTTGCCTTCTATAATTTGATCATTTGTTTCGACTTCAACCTCTTTTTCTATAGACTTTTCTTCAACTATAGAATTTTTTTTATTATTATAAGAAGCGTTTTCTGCTTCAATTATTATTCCACTATTTTTTTCATCCACAACTTTATTTTCTGGCAATTCTTCAACAACTTTGTTTTCATTTAATTCTTCTTCACTTTCTTCATCTAGTTCCTTTATTGCTGAATTTTCGATAAATATTTCGTAAACTAGATACTCCACATTCTTTTTTTGTTCTGCAATTAATATTTTCAATTTCTCATCAATTTTTTTCTTATCAATAACAATTTGATTCTTGTAAAACTGATAAACCAATTGGTTCCATTTTAACTCAAGTAAAATTTTTTTTTTAAATTCATCTAATTCATATTCCTGAAATTTTAAAAATGTCGTAAAATCTTCGAAGTTCCTAAATCCAATATTTCGAGATGTTTTGATCATTTGATTATTAAGTAGTTCATCTTTTATAATTATATTATTGTAATTTGATAGCGCAGTGATTTTTATTTTATCTTTAATTAAAGAATCAATTGCGATTTCTTTAAATTCTCGATCATCCGATTTCTTAATTTGTCCCACAGTTATTACATTTAAATAATTTATTTCTTTATCCAAATCGTAATTGGTAATAATTTCGTCTCCCACTGATATAATTACTTTATTGTTCAATTCTGCATTTGAATTAGTCAATAAAAATATTGATAGAAGGATTGTAGTTATTGATAATTTGATATTTTTTCCCACTCAATTAACCGTGAGTCCCGTTGCAGATATCGGTACCTTTCCAAAAGGTATAATTGTTAATGTAAACATTAGATTTTCACTAGGTTCTAAATCATTATCTGAGTAAAAACTTTTATTATATTCTACTGCCGCTCTCAGGCAGTCGTTTTCATATTGATAGCTCATATTATAAAATTCAGTGGCCTCAGTTGTAAAGTTTTCACGAGTTTTAAACTTTAAAGAATTTGATTTGTTTAATTCTAAAACAAGTCCAGCGTTAATATAATGGTTATTTCCTATATGGTTATTTTCTTCAAGATATTCAAAATTTGTAATTAATTTATTAATTTTAAAAATACCTGAAATTTCATTATAATTTAAAGTACTGTAATTGTTATCTAGTGAAAATTTATAACCAACTTTACTAAATTCATTCAGATAATAATTTACATTGCCAACCAATTCTGATGTTTTTTCATTCAGTGAGCTTTGTCTTGGCATATCGGCATTATCATCATAGCTAAAAATTTGACCTATTGACAAACTGAATTTCTTGAAATTATTTTTATCCTTATAATTATAATCTGTTCCTAAAGTTAAACTTGCACCTGTCTCAAGTGTGTCAATATCAGCCAATTTATTTAAAGAATACAGGTTTGACATTTCCAATTTCAAACTGTCATCACTCATATTTCTCATATGGCCCGGTGCTACCCTCAACATTAGTTTTGGTGTTAGAGTTTTTTTATAATTTTCTGACCGTTTTTCTAAAGGTAGAGAACTTAACAATGATATCGCACCCGCGAATTCAATATTATTTTTGTCATCTTTATGTTGAAGGGCGTTTTTTGATCGATAATTTGAATTTTTTAAATTACTCTCAAATTTTGTTATAATGCCAGAATTACTAATATAATCATTTGACTTCCAATGAAAATCGTTGACTAATTTTGTTTGCTTTTTATTAGTTTCGTAGTTTTTGTGGTAGCCTCTAGATTGAAAGTTAAGTGTTCCCAGTTCCTCAGAAATAGATAATTTATTTTTATAATCATAGTTTGGCGTTACAAACTCATATCTTTCATCAGTTTTGCTTAAATCTTCGTATACATCCATGCTTATATCCAAATCTGAATTATTTTTTGAAAAATTCATAGCTATTGAGGAATTCATCATCGTGTTACTTTTCATTATTTTAGAATTAATGTCGTGAACTTTAAGGTAAGTATCATTTGATGTTTTTTGAAAATTAAATGAAAGTTTACTTTTATCAAATGTTTCGAGATCTAAATCAATATCAGATCTTGCAAAGATATGATTCCTACTTCCATCGGTTTTTTTGTTAGAGGTTTTTTTATAGCCTTGATTAAAACTTCCATCTAGTATTGAATAACTATTTTTTGTTACATGTCGATATTCTGTTTGGATTACAGGATTTTCATTTGCATAAATTTTTGGATTTAATGTTGCATCCTTATGTTCTGCTAAAGCGAAATAATAAGGTAAATTAATACCTTTTCCTAACAAAGTAGAATTCGTTATGCTCGGTGTCAAAAATCCAGATTGTCTCTTTACCGTTGGGTCAGGGTGAAAAAATATCGGAGTATAAAATACAGGGTAACCATATAAGTATAATTTTGCATTTTCATAGCTGATTTTTTGTTTTTCCTTATCATGAATTATCTTTTTTGCCATGAGTTTCCATGGTGGACATTTATCTCCCCTTTTTTTACAAGTTGTAAAAAACCCTCCTTCAATATAACTTTTATTCTCAGTAATGACTGCAGAATTAGCAACTAATCTTGGGTCATTTTCAACATCTCCAAATGTATCCTTTTTAAATTTCAATTTTAAATTTGATCCTGCCATTCTTTTATTCTTAACATCGACAAATATATCGTCGAAAAAATATTTATTCTCATATTTATCAGTTATTTTAATATTACCTTGTGATCTTAAATTTTTATTTTTTATAGTGTAGTTAAACATATCTACTAAAATTGAATTTCCGTAACCATCATTCACTTTTGTTAATTGGTCAGATTTTATGACTTGATTTCTTTTGTCATATAAAGCGATTTCGGTCTCGATGGTTACTCCATCACTGCTTTTAAAAAAAACGTTGCCTTCAGCTAACATTTCCTCTTTGTTTTTTAAATATTGAAACTTGTCTGATACAAGCTCGTTATTTGTTTTTGCTTCTTTAAAAAAAACGTTGCCTTCAGCTAATATTTCCTCTTTGTTTTTTAAATATTGAATTTTGTCCGATGTAAGTACATTATTTGTTTTTGTGTCGGTTATTTTGACAGATTTTTTTGCATCTATAATATTTTCTTTCTTATCATAAGTTGCATTTTCAGCTTCGATAGTAATTCCATCTTGTCCTACAATAAGAACATTGCCTTTCGCTTGAATTGTTTCGCTATCCTGAAGTAACTTTATATTTGATGCACTAATATCGAATTCATCAGCAACTAAATCCTGAATTAAAGAAAAGAAAATTAATGTCAAATATAAAAATATATTTTTATTATTTTTCATTAACATGAATCATTCCTATAGAACTAAAAATCAAAACTATACTTAAAGGAGTCCAAACAGACATTATTAAAGAAATTTGTTCCGTTTCTCCCAATGCTCTGGATAAGTCATTAAGATAAAAAATGACAACCGAAAGAATAATGGTAATAATGACATAAATCAGATAACTTCCCCTATACTTTACATTCGTTACAACGGCCCCAGCAAGAAGCGTCATGGACATTAAAAAAAGCGGGTAGGACAAGGCTTTATGAAATTCACTTTCAATTTCTTTAGTAGAATAGCCTAAATATTTGTAATTTTCTTTTAATTTGTTCAGCTCCCAAAAAGAAATAGCATCTAAATTGGAAAAAATATTTTTTATGCTGTTAATTTCAAAGTGACTTATTAAAGAATACTCTACAAAATAGCTAGAGGTGTTGTTACTATCACTGTAATAAACAGTTGCATCACTTAATTTCCAATTATGTTTGCTGATATCAGCTTTACGCGTTTCAATTCTTGATAGAGGCCTATTGTTTTCGTCAAACTTATAGATAGAAACATCTATCAAACTGTTTTTACTTAATCTTTTTGCTCTAATTATATTTATGTTTCCCTCGATTTTATCTTTTATCCAAATACCATTTTCTGTAATTGCAGCCAAATAATCATTATCTTTAGTATAATTATTTTTTATATCCAAATATTTGTATGTAAGTTTTGAAGTTATCGTATTTACAGCTGTTACAATAATTATGCCAAAAACTAGTGATATTAAAGCCGGAAAGATTATAATTTTAAAATTTGATATACCTGCTACCCTCAAAGCAATTAACTCTTCCGATCGAACAAATCTTAAAAATAATATGATTGATGAGATTAAAAAAATAAATGGAAAAAGTTTATATATCATTGAGGGCACCTTTAAAAAAGTTAAAGCTACGGGTAATAAAAATCCAACCCCGTGATCCTTAAAAAAATTAACTTCTTCGAATATATTAAGAACAATTCCCAGGGCCAGAAACATCAAAGTAACATTCAATACAGTTTTGGAGTATTCAATAAAAAAATATTTTTTAAATATATTAAATTTAAACATTTTATTGATCTAGATTTTCAAATTTAAATATTCTAATTAAATTTTGGTAATTCAATAATATTAATAAAGGAGGCAAAGAATAATAAAAGATTGAACTCAAAGCAGAGCTTCCTGAGTATCTAACCATAATTTCTGCAAACACCAGGATGGCAAATGCCGTTATAAAAACAATATACTTTTGAAGAAAATAATATTTGCTTTCCTTTCTCGAGGATAACAAGTAACAAACAATTATTGATATGATGGGAATGTAAAGGGGCATTCCTAATCTTCTATTCAGCTCAGATGTAATGTCATCTATCCTAGCTCTACATTGTCGTTCTGAAAGAATAATTTTGCCCTCATCTAAAAATGGTCTAATACAATTTAACAAACTAAGAGTATTATTTTCCTGTATTTTTGGATAAGTCGTAGTTTTGCTTTCAAATGAAGCTAGATTAATATCTGTTTTGTAAAATTTTAAAAAATTAATTTTTTTGTTTTTTTTCTCTGTCTGGATTACACCATCGAATAAAACTAAAAAATTTTGCTCAGTTAAAACACCAACTTTTACAAATGGCATTACACCTTTTGTTTCAATGTATCCTTTTTTGGCAATAATTGTTTTCGATTTTGCATTACCTGGAACATCATCTCTTAAGAAAACATTTAACATTTCTCCATTGGGGGTTTTTTTTTCAACAAATATAGTTAACCCTTTAACCGTATCATTAAATTTTTTTTCTTTTAACAAAGAAGGAAAGAGAGTTATGTTAGATGATTTTAAAACTGATCTTGCAATATTCAGAGATGAGGGACTTATAGAAAGCGATAATAATAATTGAAATAATGTAATTAAAATTGAAATTATAAAAATAAAATTCACGAGTCTGATTTTATTTAAACCAGATGTCCAAAAAACTAATAATTCGTTATTTTTTTCAAATTGCAATATTGTAGTTAATAAACTGATTAAAAAAACTAAAGGAATTAATCTACCAATGACTTTTGGTATGTTTAAAATTGAATATGTAAAATAAACACTAAATGCATGTCCGTCTTCGGTAACAAAATCTAAATAATTTACAGCTTGAACAATCCAAACAATTACACATATTGATATTAATATTAAAGTAAATAAGGAAATAAATTCCGTAAAAAAATATCTATAAATTGTATTTTTCATTACGGTTGATTTAATATATATGTTAGTTTTATTCAACTGTAACAAGAAAATATGAAAAATACTATTATTTTTGATAATAAAATTGATTTTAAACAAGGAGAAACATTAACTTTTTTTCTTAATGAAAATTTTGACTTTAGAGTAGAAAACAGAATCCTTTCTGCTCAAACATTAAATAAAATTCAAGTTTATCTGAAAAATTTAAAATCCAAAAAAATAAAAGAAAAAATAATATGCTTTGATATTTCGGAAAAAAATAAAGTTTTATTTATTGTAATAAAAAAGAATTTGGTTTCAAATAATTTTGAAGAATTGGGAGCAAACCTTTATTCTTTTATAAAAACAAACAAGATGGATAAAGTAAATCTGTATGCAGACACAATCAACTCTTTTAAACTCTATAAAAAAAATACTGAGTTAATTTTACATTTCATTCACGGATTTAGCTTAAAATCATATTCTTTTAATAAATACAAAACACAAAACAAAAACATTTTTTATTTTTTATTAAAAATAGTATCTTCTGAAAAAACTTTGCTAAATAATAATTACTTTAGATATAAAGCAATAGAATCCGGAGTTTTTCACGCAAGAGATTTAGTTTCTGAACCTCCAAATATTTTGAATCCAAAAAAATATGTAGAAATTATAAAAAAACTTTCTTCATTGGGTATAAAAATTCAAATTTATAACGAGTCAAAAATGAAAAAGTTAGGAATGCTTGCTCTTTTGGGTGTAGGTCAAGGAAGCATCAATGAGTCATTTTTAGTAACTATGGAATGGAGAGGAAACAAAAAATCAAAAGATAAACCTTTGGCGTTCGTTGGAAAAGGAGTTTGTTTTGATACGGGGGGAATTTCCTTAAAACCTGCCAGATTTATGGAAGAAATGAAATATGATATGGCTGGTTCTGCTGCTGTGGTTGGATTACTCAAAACTTTGGCTTTAAGAAAAGCAAAAGTAAATGTGGTTGGAGTAGCGGGACTTGTTGAAAATATGCCAAGTGGAAATGCTCAAAAACCAGGTGATATTGTGAAATCCTATTCTGGTAAAACAATTGAAATTTTAAATACTGACGCAGAAGGAAGGTTGGTGTTGTCTGATGCTATTAGTTTTACTGAAAAAAAATTTAAACCTAAATTTATAATTGATTTGGCCACACTCACTGGAGCAATCATCATATCTTTGGGAGAGGAATACGCGGGACTGTTTTCCAACAGTGATGATTTATCAAATAAAATTTCCGGAATAAGTAAAAAGATTGGAGAAAAAGTTTGGAGGTTACCCTTAAATGAAAATTATAATAAATTAATGGATTCCACAGTAGCTGATGTACAAAATATTAATTATTCAGGCGGTGCCGGATCTATTACTGCCGCTCAATTCTTACAAAGATTTATAATCAACAAAACTCCTTGGGCACATCTAGATATTGCCGGGATGGCATTTTCAAAAAAAGCTTCAAATCTAAATCCAAAGGGAGCAACAGGTTTTGGAGTTCGTTTACTCAATAAGTTGATAGAGGAATATTATGAATAACAATTCATCAGAAAGGACATTGTCAATTATTAAACCAGATGCAGTTGAAAGGGAACTAGAGATAAAAATAAAAAAAATTTTTATAGATAATAAATTGAATATTGTCGATAGTAAAAAAATACAAATATCCAAAGAAGAAGCTGAGAAGTTTTATAAAGTTCACCAAACAAAACCATTTTATGAGAAACTATGTTCTTATCTTTCTTCTGGGCCAATAATTGCAATAATTTTAGATGGTGAAAATGCTATTCAAAAAAACAGGGACTTAATGGGAGCCACAGATCCTAAAAGAGCAAAAGATGGTACGATTAGAAAACTTTATGGAATTTCTATTGATAAAAATTCAGTGCACGGATCAGACAGTCCCGAAAATGCCAAAGCAGAAATAGATTTTTTTTTTAATTAATCAAGATATATATTTTGTAAATTTATTAGCATTTGAAGAGTTTCTTCACTTTTTTTATAGGTAAAGGATTCTTTTTTAACTATTATTGGAGAATGTTTATTTCTTTTTCAAATATAGCTAAAAAGATATTCAATATTATTTTTACTTTAACATTTCTATTTTTTATTTCATCGGATCGTTCTCTAGCATCAAATCATATATTGGCAGTAGAAGAATTAAAAATTTCTAGAGAAATAGATTTGGAATTTTCAAGAATTAAGATTATTGATGAAGCGTTTAAAAAAGCATTTTATATATTATTAAGTCAAACTTTAAATTCTACAGATATCAAGAAATTAAAAAATGTTAATATGAGAGAAATAAAAACCTTGGTCGAAAATTTTAAAATTAAAAATGAAATTTTTAGAGAAAATAAATACTATGCAAATTTTGATGTATATTTTAACAAAAAAAAAATAAAATTTTTCTTAGAAAAAAAAAACTTATTTTATTCAAACCCAAAACAAATATCAGTTTTGTTTTTACCCATTATTATAGAAAAAGGGAATTTGCACCTTTTTAATGATAATATTTTTTATAAATATTGGATAAGTAATAAAGATCAAAGTGGATTAATAAATTATATTATGCCCCTTGAAGACATAGATGAAACTTTAAAATTGATAGGTTCTCAAGAAAATTTAGAAAATTTAGATATAATAGAGATTGCCAAAAAGTATAACACAGAAAATTATATTTTAAGTTTAATATATATAGAGAATAAAAAACTAAATTTTTTTTCTAAAATTAAATTTCAAGAATATAAAAAAAATTCAAACTTAATTTTTTATAAAGCAGATATTAAAGATGCAGATTCAATAGTAACCATGATTAAAAAAGTAAAAGTACACTTAAATGACATATGGAAAGATTTTAATAAAATAAATACTTCTATTAAATTATCATTAAATCTGATTTTAAATAGTAATCATGCAAACAAAATTTCTAAATTTGAAAATATTCTAACCAAAATTGATGATATAAACTCCTATTCAATCAAAAAATTTGATTTAAACAAGACAGTTTATGAAATTATTTATAATACGAATCCTAATAAATTAATAAAACAATTTTCTATTTATGGTTTCGAAATAGTTAATGTTGAAGGCCTTTGGATAATACAATGAATAACAAAGATCAAATATTATTTAACTTCAAGCTTAATAAAAATTATTTAGATCAAGATTATTATTTATCTTCTAGCAACCAAGAGGCATATAAATTAATTAACTGTTGGCCAAAATGGATTAAAAAAACAATTAATCTATATGGAGAAAAATTTTCAGGAAAATCTCACTTGGCTTCAATTTTTGAAAAAAAAACTGCTTGTATAAAAGTTTTTTCTAGAAAATTTTCAGATGAAACGATTCAAAATTTTAAAACCAAGCAAGCTGTAATTATTGAAGATTTAGATGAAAATTTTTCGGAAAACTTGTTATACACGGTTTTAAACATAATAGAACAAGAAAATAAATATTTACTGATAACTTCCTTAGAGCCACTAAATAAATTTAATTTTAAATTACCTGATCTTATTTCAAGAATAAGAAATTGTTTAATAATTGGAATTAAAAATCCTGATGATAATTTAATTTATGCATTGTTGACCAAGTATTTATCTGACAGGCAAATAAATATTGATAAAAAATTAATTGAATATATTATTAAAAGAATCGATCGATCATATGAAAAGATATTTTTATTTATTCATAAAGTAGATGAACTCAGTTTAAAAAAAGGTAAGTCAATTGATTTGGCAACCATAAAAGAAGCATTAAAAAAATAAGGTAAAAATTGCATAAATATAGAACACATAATTGTTCAGAGCTTCGATCGAGTCATGAAAATACTACTGTAAAATTATCAGGCTGGGTGCATAGAAAAAGGGATCATGGAAACCTGTTATTCATTGATCTTAGAGATCACTATGGAATTACGCAATGCGTTATTGAAACTACAAATGCAAATTTTAAAATTTTGGAAAAAATCAAACCAGATTCTGTAATTTCTATAACAGGAAAGGTCTTGAAAAGAACCTTAGAAACCATCAATAAAGATTTACCCACAGGAAAAATAGAAGTTGAGTTTAAAGAGCTGGAGATTTTATCGGAAGCTGAAGAATTACCGATACCAGTTTTTGGAGAACAGGATTATCCAGAAGATATAAGACTAAAATACAGATTTTTGGATCTCAGAAGACAAACAATGCATAAAAATATTATTTTAAGATCTAAAGTAATTTCTTTTATTAGAAAAAAAATGGTCGGCTTGGGATTTAACGAATTTCAAACACCAATTTTAACTGCATCTAGCCCAGAGGGTGCTAGGGATTTTTTGGTTCCAAGCCGGTTAAATCCTGGAAAATTTTATGCATTACCACAAGCTCCTCAACAATTTAAACAAATGATAATGGTAGCTGGGTTTGATAAATATTTTCAGATAGCACCATGTTTTAGAGATGAAGATGGTAGGGCAGATAGGAGTCCTGGAGAGCATTATCAACTAGATATAGAAATGTCGTTTGTTGAAAAAGAAGATATTTTTTCAACTATGGAACCACTCTTTTATGAATTGTTTAGTGAATTTGGATGTGGAAAAAAAGTTTCAGATTATCCATTCAAAAAAATTTCTTTTGATGATTCAATGTTGCAATATGGAACTGACAAACCAGATTTAAGAAATCCTTTAAAAATTTCAGATGTCACCGACATATTTAACTCTGTTGATATTAAACTGAATATATTCAAAAAACAGATTGACAAAGGTGCTATTGTAAGAGCAATTCCTGCCCCTAATACTTTTAAAAAACCGCGAAGTTTTTATGATAGTACAAATGAATGGGCAAAAATGGAAGGTGCTAATGGACTTGCTTATTTATCAATAATAAAAATTAAAGACAAACTTGCAGGATTAGGCCCTATTGCAAAATTTTTTTCTGATAACGGAATAAATAAAATAGCCAAAGCATGTAATCTTAAAGATGGAGATGCTGTATTTTTTTCTTGTGAAAAAAAACAAATTGCTGAAAAAATTTCTGGTTTAGCAAGACAAAAAATAGCTGAAGATTTAAATTTAATACAAAAAAATCAATTTCGATTTTGTTGGATTGTAGATTATCCATTATATCAATTTGACGAAGAAAAAAAAAAAATTGATTTTAGTCATAATCCATTTTCTATGCCAAAAGTTAGCTATGAGGAATTTGATAAAATAGACCCTCTTGAAATTCTTGCAGAACAATATGATTTGGTATGTAA
The DNA here is from genome assembly GCA_913030805.1 of uncultured Candidatus Pelagibacter sp. GTDB lineage: Bacteria > Pseudomonadota > Alphaproteobacteria > Pelagibacterales > Pelagibacteraceae > AAA240-E13. The sequence goes on from CAJWDL010000004.1 coordinate 28,557, forward strand.
TGGTATTGAACTATCCTCTGGCGCAATTAGGAATCATCTTCCAAAAATGTTCTATAAAGTATTTTCAAAAGTTGGATATTTAAAAAAAGACGTTGATAGTAAATTTGGAGGAATGATTAAAGCGCTATCCTACGGTGCTCCTCCGCACGGCGGATTGGCTCCAGGCATAGATAGGATTGTAATGTTACTAGCGAATGTAGAAAATATAAGAGAAATAACCTTGTTTCCGCTAAATCAGAACGCTCAAGATCTGCTAATGGATGCCCCATCAGAGGCAACGGATCAACAACTGAAAGAACTAAACATAAGGACTATTAAAGAAAACAAAAATTAATTTAATTATTTTTTGCTTTTTAAATTAATTCTTACATCGGTAAGATCAATTAGTTTTTTTTCATAATTACTTCTTACAAAACCTTTGCTAGTAATATCTTTAATTAATTTTAAAAATTGTGTATTTTCTTCTTTGTTAATTCCTTTGTTATTTTCTTGATGTGTCAATGACGGTGTATGAGCCAAGTCTTCCCTGCCCGAATATGATATTGCAAGTTCTCTAAATATATAATCTAAAATAGAAGAAGCGCTCAAAATTCTATCATTACCTTCAATTTTACCAGAGGGTTCAAATTTTGTTCCCACGTAGGCACTGACAAATTCGTCAAGTGGAACCCCATATTGTAAACCCAATGAAATTGCTATAGCAAAGTTATTCATTAAAGCCTTGACCAATTCTCCTTCTTTACTTGTGTCAATAAATATTTCACCTAATTTACCATCATCGTATTCTCCAGTATGCAAGTATACTTTGTGATTACCAATGGTAACTTTTTGAATATACCCTTTTCTTCTGTCAGGCATTTTAATTCTAGGATATGATTTTTCATTAATCTGCAAATTTATTTTTTTATTCTTTTTTTCTAATACTTGTTCACTTAAATTTTTTTGAACTATATTGGGTACTTCTAAAGGTTTATTATTAGGTTCAGATAAAGAGTTTAAATTTGCTATATTTTTATTCTCTAAATTTTTTGTTTTTCTAGCGTCTAATTTAACATCAATAATTTCAAACTTGCCATCCTCTCGTTGATCTAGTTTTGAAAGTTGATCTTCATTTAACTCATCCAGATAATGTTTAACTTTAAAACTACAAGTGTAAAAGGTTTCAACTAAGTATTTTGACATATCTTTGTGTATCGAATTAAATTTTTTTTAAGAAAACGCTTATCTATGGTATATATTAATTCATAATTAAGTCTAATTTTTTTTTTACAATTGGTAATTGTGTGAAGAATTTTTTTTACGGATAATATAACAACCTTTAGCGTTAATATTTTATGAACTTATTGAAGCAAATATTTACATGGTGGAATCGACAGACAATAGGAACAATGATCCTCACTTTTTTTTCAGGAAAACTTAAAGGAATCGATGAATTTGGCAACAAGTATTATGAGAGTAAATCTGGTAGGAGATGGGTAATATATAAGGAAACTGTTGAAGCATCCAATATTCCTCCAAATTGGCACAACTGGATTCATTTTACAAACAACAAGTTGTCAGTTGCTAGTCAAAAAAAACATTCTTGGGAAAAGAGACATGTGTCCAATTTAACGGGAACAAATAGAGCTTACAGACCAAAAAAAATAATTGAAAACAAAACTATCAAAAAAAAATATGAAACTTGGAAAATATAGTATTTATTTTTTTATTTATTTTTTTTTTAATTTAAATCAATCCTTTGGTGAAACAATATCAAATATCAAAATCGAGGACTTAAAAAATTTACCATCCACGTACGAAGAAATAGAAGAATTTACAGAAGAAGATAATGCTGGACAACAGATGTTACAACAAGTGAAATATAAAGAACATCAAAAATTAAATAGCAAAATTATTACTATTGAAATAAAAGCTCTGAATAAAATTACAGCAAAAACTTCTACACTGAATATAAAATTAGGTGAAGAAAAATACTTTGGTAATTTAAAAATTAAACCTTTAAAATGTAAAGCTTCAGATATTAATCAACCTCCTGATACAGTTGCTTATTTACAGGTAATTGACACATCTGATAAAAAAAATGACCAAGTTTTTGTATTTAACGGATGGACTTTTGCGTCCAGTCCAACCTTAAGGTCTTTAGATCACGCAATATATGATTTATGGTTGTTGGGTTGTACCAATATTTAGTTAAATTTTTCTTGATTCAACCAGTTAACGTTGAAATTTGAGCTAATAAATTTTTGATGATTTAGAATTTTTTTATGAAGATCAATCGTTGTAGTAATGCCTTCAATAACAAACTCATCTAGAGATCTAAGAGTTCTTTGAATCGCTTCAGTTCTATTTCTGCCATGGCAAATTAACTTACAAATTAAACTATCATAATAGGGTGAAATTTTGCATCCCTGAAATATTGCTCCATCAATTCTAGTTCTGAATCCAGAAGGTTGATGACAAACGCTAATTGTTCCAGGACTTGGTTGAAAGTTTTTATCAGGATCTTCAGCATTAATTCTACATTCTATAGCATGACCTCTTGAAATAATGTCAGTCTGATTTAAGGAGGTATATCCTTTTGCCGCTATACTGATTTGTTCTTTTACAATATCAATGCCAGTTACAACTTCTGAAACAGGATGTTCTACTTGAATTCTGGTATTCATTTCTAAAAAATAAAATTTTCCGTCATCATATATAAATTCAACTGTTCCAGCTCCTTCATATCCAATTTTTTCAACCATTTTTACGGTTTTAGACAAAAGATCTTTTCTTACTTCGGCAGTTAAAATAGGACTAGGAGATTCTTCGATTAATTTTTGATATCTTCTTTGAACGGAACAGTCCCTTTCTCCAAGATGAATTGTTTTATTTTTATCAGAAAGAATTTGAGCCTCTATATGCCTTGGATTATTGAAATATTTTTCAATATAAACTTCATCATTATTAAAATATTTTTTTGCTTCATTTTTTGCTTCATTCATTGCATTTTCTAAATCTGATTCTTTTGCTACTATTTTCATACCTTTTCCACCACCACCACCTGAAGCTTTGACTAAAATGGGAAAACCAATTGATGAACAAATTTTTTTGGCCTGATCTAAAGTGGTTATTTCTCCTTCAGAACCTGGGATTATTGGTAAACCATTTTTAGATGCGATTTGTTTAGCTTCAATTTTATTCCCCATGCTTTTAATTAATTGGGGATTTGGTCCTATAAATTTTATTCCATGTTTAGTTACCATTTCTGCAAAATTATAATTTTCCGATAAAAAACCATAACCAGGGTGCACAGCTTCAACATTGGTTAATTCTGCAGCCGACAATAGAGCTGCAATATTTAAATAACTATTTTGAGGTTGTTGAGATCCTATACATACACTTTCATCTGCAAGTCTTACATGCATCGAGTCCTGATCTACATCAGAATGAACGGCAACAGTCGAAACACCCAATTCTTTGCAGGCTCTAATTATTCTAACCGCAATTTCTCCACGACTTGCTATAAGAAGCTTTTTGAACATTATTCCAGAAGAGCTAATACTTGAGCAAATTCGACTGGCTGACCATCCTCAACACATATTTCTTTAACAATCCCATCTACTGGTGATGGCACATGATTCATAGTTTTCATTGCTTCCACAATCATAACCGTGTCACCTTTTTTTATTTTTTTTCCAACTTCTATGAATTTTTTTCCATCTGTCTGAGGTGCTAAATAAGCAGTACCAACTATTGGTGAAGTAATTTTTACACCTTTAAATATATTAGTTTTTTTTCTCTCTGTGCTTAATTGTGCAATTTCATTAGTGTTTGGAATATCTGATTTTTTTTTGGACACTTTTATTTTAGTATCTGATTGACCATATTCAAGTTCGGTTAAATTAAATTCATTTAAATAATCTACCAATTCTTTTATTAATTTTTTATCTATTTTCATTGTTATTTGCTTTTATCGATTAAATTTAATATTCCATCAATAGCCATTAGATATCCTTTAGTGCCAAAACCGCAAATAATACCTTTAACCGCTTTACTTATCAATGACTTCTGGCGAAATTCTTCTCTAGAATTAATATTTGATATATGTAATTCAATTGATGGAATTTTTATAATCATCAATGCGTCCAATATTGATACCGAGGTATGTGTATAGCCAGCAGCATTAATAATTAATCCATCAAATTTTTCACTTGAATCCTGTATTAAGGATACAATTTCACCTTCAATATTAGTCTGCTTGAATATCAATTCTACGTCTTTGTTTTTTGCATAATCATGACAATTTTTTTTTAAATCTTCAAAAGTTGCTTTTCCATAATGATTTTCTTCTCTTTTTCCTAAAAGATTGAGATTTGGTCCATTTATAATTAATATTTTTGTTTTCATGGATTATAATATTTAAATAAATAAGTTCTTTTTATGAATAACCTAAAAAAAATCGAAATTCAATTGAATGGTAAAAAGCATCAAATAAAGATGGGGTACAATCTTAAAGATTTGCTAAAATTATTAAAAAAAGATAACAAAAAAGTAGCTATAGAATTGAATGGTGAAATAGCAGATAAAAAAAAATACAATAAAATGTTTTTAAAAAAAAACGATAAAATCGAAATTGTCCAATTTATTGGCGGGGGATAAAATATATGAAAGATGATTTTACAATAGGCAAAAAAAAATTTAAATCAAGATTAATTGTAGGAACAGGAAAATATAAAAGTTTTCAACAAACCGCAGAAGCAATTAAAGCCTCAGGTACAGACATGGTAACCGTAGCTGTTCGAAGAGTTAACATTACTGATAAAAAAGAACCAACTTTAATGGATTATATTGACCCTAAAAAAATTATTTATCTTCCAAATACTGCTGGTTGTTTTAATTCTCATGATGCACTTAGGACATTAAGATTAGCAAGAGAAATGGGAGGATGGAAATTAGTTAAGCTTGAAGTGTTGGGAAATAAAAAGACATTGTACCCAAATATGATAGAAACAATCAAATCGACCGAAATATTGGTCAAAGAAGGATTTAAGGTAATGGTTTATTGTACGGACGATCCAATTATGTCAAAAAGATTGGAAGATGTTGGTGCATCTTCGATTATGCCTTTAGCTGCACCTATTGGTTCGGGGTTAGGGATTCAAAATAAAATTAATATAAAAATAATTAAAGAACAATCCAAGGTTCCGGTGATAGTAGATGCTGGAGTTGGTGAAGCTTCGGATGCGACCATTGCTATGGAATTAGGATGTGATGGGGTATTAATCAATTCTGCAATTGCAGAAGCTAAAAATCCAATTTTAATGGCAAAAGCGATGAAATTTGCAGTTATGGCAGGAAGAAAATCTTATTTAGCCGGCAGGATGAAAAAGAGAGAATTTGGAAATCCCTCATCACCAAAAGAAAATATAATTTAAATTTTGATTCTAGATTTGTAGTTTTTTATCGAAGGTTTTTTATAATATTTTTTATTTCTATATTTTCCAAATAATTGTATCTTTCTACTTTTTAAATGTTTATTTAATAATTTCTGATTACTTTTAGGATAAAATTTATTATGATTTAAGTTTTCATTAGGTTTTGCTTCATGTTCTAAGATCTTAATAATTTTTTTATTTTTATTTAATAGTTCAATTTTATATTCAGGAATTATTAACGAATTATCACTAATAAAATTTATTTGTAGCTTATGTTTCTTTTTACAATATGAAAGCTCATCATCAAATTGTTCTTTGATAGTTTTGCTTACTTTTTCGGCAACTTTGATATTGACATTTTTGACTTTATTAGAAAGCGCTTGCTCTTCAGCTAATTTGAGTATTTTAGAAGAAAAAGAATCTAACGTTAGCACAATATTCCATTGCACCGAGCTTTCTCTTAATCTTTGTCTAGACATTTCTAATAGACCAAAATTACTTATTCTTTCAAATTGAATTCTTGCGCGATCATTTTTAAAATTATCTCTCAATCTTTTTTCAACCATTCTTCTATTATTAAAATTGAACATATCGATAAAATCTATAATTATTAGCCCAGCTAAATCTCTAACCTTAATTTGTCTTGCTATTTCATCTGCAGCCTCTAAGTTTGTTGCAAAGGCTGTTCTTTCTACATTAATTTCTTTTGTAGATTTTCCAGAATTAATATCGATAGAAACTAACGCCTCTGTTGGATTAATTACTATATATCCTCCAGATTTCAGTTTTAACATTGGTTCAAAAATTTGATTTAACTTTTTTTCAATTCCCTCCTTATGAAATAAAGGGATTTTCCCTCTATATTTTTTCACATGCTTGACATTCTTTGGCATAATTTGTTTCATAAAGTTTTTAGCTTTTTGATAACCTTCATTTCCTTCTATGATTATATTTTTTATTTTTTCATTATAAATATCTCTGATTGTCCTCTTAATAATATCTCCTTCTTCAAGCACTAAAGCTGGAGCTAAAGAATTCATTGCCCTTTTTTTTACTTCTTCCCAAATTTTGATTAAATTTTCTAAATCAGAGTTTATTTCATTTTTAGTTTTGTTATTTCCAGCAGTTCTGACAATTAGACCCATTTCTTTTGGAATTTTTATCTCATTGAGGATGCCTCTAATTTTTTTTCTATTAATTGGATTAAAAATTTTTCTAGAGATTCCACCACCTTTAGGCGTGTTAGGCATTAATATAGTGTACTTTCCAGCTAAAGAAATAAATGTGCTTAAAGCAGCACCCTTTTTTCCTCTTTCATCTTTTAAAACTTGAGCCAGTATAATTTGATTTGGCTTTATAACTTCTTGAATTTTGTATTTTTTTGAACCAAAGCTTTGTCTAGGTTTATCAAATTTTTTTTCTATATTTACGATTTCATTAACATTTCTATTAATTTCTTTTTTAACAGGATTCAATTCTTCGGCGTTAATTACATCAGTATTATTTAATCCATTTTTATCATTACGAAAATCTTCATTAAGTGTTGATGGAGAATTGTTTTCCTCGAGTTTTTTACTTTCCTCTTTTAACTTTTCTCTTAGTTCTTCTTCTTTTTGTTTTAGATCCCGGATATCTCCTTGCGGAATTTGATAATAATCCGGCTGAATGTCATTGAACGCCAAAAAACCATGACGCTCTCTACCGATATCAACAAATGCTGCTTGTAAGGATGGTTCTACTCTACTAACTTTTCCTAAATAAATATTGCTTTTGACGAGTATATTTTTTTCGCTTTCATACTCATAATCTTCGATATTTTCTTCTGACTTAAGAACAACTCTAGTCTCACTTGGATGCGACGCGTCAATATATAAATTTCTTTCCATAATTTTATAAATATAATCTTGATCATTTTCTCATTTTTTTTGAATCTTGTCTTTTTGCTTTTCTATATAATATTTATTGAACAAATTCTATAACTTAGTATTAAAACCTCTAAATTAGTGCTTTTTTGCCTAAAGAATGTCAAACTTATTAAATTAAATTTAGAATGCCTGGGTTTATTAAAAAAATATCGATAGTTATTTTATCAGCGTTTTTCTTATTATTTGTGACGATATTTTTAATATTATGGGTTTTTTCAAATGATTTACCTAATTATAAGTTTCTATTAAATTACGAACCACCGGTTTCAAGCAGAGTGCATGCCGGTGATGGCCAACTTATTGCCGAATTTGCTCTTCAAAAAAGATTATTTGTACCTTTTGAAGCGATTCCAAAAAATGTCATTAACTCTTTTCTTTCGGCAGAAGACAAAAATTTTTTTAAACATCCTGGCATTGATGCCAAAGGAGTTACAAGAGCCATAATTAATAATTTTAAGAACTATCTAAAATCTAAAAGATTGGAAGGTGCATCTACGATAACGCAACAAGTAGCAAAAAATTTTTTACTTTCAAATGAAATAACTTTTAAGAGAAAGTTTAAAGAAGCAATCTTAGCATTCAGAATTGAAAGAGCTTTATCGAAAGAAAGAATAATGGAATTATACTTAAATCAAATATATCTTGGACAGGGAGCATATGGTATAGCTGCTGCAAGTTTGGAGTATTTTGATAAGCCTATAAATAAATTAGAATATGAAGAAGCAGCATTATTAGCAGCACTTCCAAAGGCACCAAGTAGATATAATCCGTTTAAATTCAAAAATTTTGCTAAAAAAAGAAGAAATATAGTTTTAAAAAATTTGTATAAAAATCAATATATTTCGATTGATCAATATAATGAACTACTAAAAAAAGATATCAATCTTAAACCCAGAAAGGTTAAACTTATAGAAGAAACAAATTATTATTCAGAAGAAATCAGAAGAATTTTAAACGATCAATATGGATATGACAAATTATACAAAGGAGGTCTTTCGATAAGAACCCCCTTAGATCCCTCATATCAAGTTCAAGCAGTAAAAGCTTTAAGGGAAGGTCTTGAACTTTATGATCGTAGACATGGATGGAGGGGAGTATTGGCAAATAGAAAAGATGATTTAAATTGGTTTAGTTCGGTATCAAATTTAAAACTCGAAGAAAGCCTTAATTGGAAAATTGCTAAAGTTATTAAAATGGAAAAATTTTTTGTTGATATTGAAACCGAAGACAAAGAAATTGGAAAGATAAATTTTGAAACAATAAACTGGACCAAAAAAAACTTCAAAAAACTCTTTAAATTAGGCGATATAATTTATGTTAAGAAAATTAAAAAAAATAAATGGGAATTAAAGCAATTACCAAAAGTGAATGGTGCAATTATTGTAATGGATCCATTTACAGGAAGAATTTTATCATTAGTTGGAGGATTTAGCTATAATTTGAGCGAATTTAATAGAGCTACACAAGCGTTTAGACAACCAGGGTCAGCTTTTAAACCTTTTGTTTATGCGCTAGCTTTAGAAAACGGATATACTCCGTCTACTTTAATTTTAGACGCCCCCATGGTTATGAATCAGGGTATAGATTTAAAGTTATGGAAACCTGAAAATTATGGAAAAAAGTTTTACGGACCATCCACTTTAAGAGCTGGATTAGAAAAGTCTAGAAACTTAATGACAATAAGAGTAGCCTTGGATGTGGGTTTAAGTAAAATTATTAATATGACGAAGAAGCTAAACATTTATAGCAATCCCGAAGAATTGTTTTCTATTTCTTTGGGTACGGCCGAAACCACATTATTAAAATTAACATCTGCTTATAGTGCCTTTGTAAATGGAGGAAAAAAGATAATTCCCATTATGATTGATAGAATTCAAGATAGAAGGGGTAGAACAATTTACAATGCCGACAAAAGAAAATGTATTAAATGTGAACAAATATCTTACTTAAGCGATCAAGTGCCTAAAATTGAAGATAATTTTGAACAGATAATCAGTCCCGAAACAGCATACCAAATGATATCTATGCTTGAGGGGGTAGTTCAGCGAGGAACAGGAAGAAAATTGAAACATTTAAATTTAAATTTAGCTGGAAAAACTGGAACAACAAATAATAATACTGATACATGGTTTATTGGATTTACTTCAAAACTTGTTGTTGGAATTTATGTTGGTTTTGATGAACCTGCTTCATTAGGGAGATACGAAACGGGGGGAAAAACAGCTTTGCCAATTTTTAAAAAATTTATCCTCAATAGTATTTCCAAACAAGACGCAACGCCCTTTAAAGTTCCAGATGGTATAGTAATGATGGTTGTGGACCCAGCAACAGGTCAAAAAGTTGGTTTTAATTCAAAAAATTCTATATACGAATCCTTTAAAGAAAAAAATATAAGTGAAGTTGATATTGAAAATAATTATAATGATTTGATATTCAATAATTCAAAAGTGGGAACTAAAGAAATAATAAGATTTTACTAAAATTTATGAGTGGCATCGATTTTAATCAAAATATTGAAAAAATTAAAAAAATTAACCTTAATATTAAGGGGTATCTTTGAGGCAAACAATATTAGGGAAAGAATACTACTTTTTGAAAAAAGATTCTTAGAAAAAAATTTTTGGAAAGATAAAAACACAGCTCAAAAAAATATCAAAGAAAAAAACTTCTTCGAGGATATTTTGAACAATTATATAAAATCACAAAAAGAAGTTGAAAATTTGTTGGAGCTATATCGGTTAGCTTCTACAGAGAATAACAAAGATGTTATTGATGAGTGTGAAAAAAATTTAAGTTTATTGTTATCTGAAGCAAAACTAACAGAAGCAAAATGTTTTTTATCTAATGAAAATGATAGCTTTGATAGCTATTTAGAAATTCACGCCGGAGCCGGAGGTACCGAAAGCCAAGACTGGGCAGCAATGCTTAGACGTATGTACATGAAATGGGCTGATAAAAAAAATTATAAATTGGAAATAATAAGTGAACATAGAGGAGACGAAGCAGGAATAAAATCAAGCACTATCAAAATTTGTGGATCTTACGTCTATGGCTGGCTTAAATCTGAATCAGGAATACATAGATTGGTTAGGATTTCCCCTTTCGATTCTGGTGCGAGAAGACATACAAGTTTTGCTAGTGTTTGGGTTTATCCTATGCTGGATGATAGTATTAAAATTGATATTCAAGAAAAAGATTTAAGAATTGATACATATCGCTCCAGTGGTGCTGGCGGACAGCATGTAAACACAACGGATAGCGCAGTAAGAATTACTCATATTCCAACCAAAATAGTGGTGCAATGCCAGAACGAGAGATCTCAACACAAAAATAAAGAAACTTGTTTTAATATGCTAAAAGCTCGCCTATACGAACATGAATTAAAAAAAAAAGATGAGAACGTAAAGAGTTTAGAAGATAGTAAGACGGACATAGGTTGGGGCCACCAAATAAGATCTTATGTATTGCAGCCCTATCAATTGGTAAAAGATTTAAGAAATAATTATGAGAGCACAAATCCTGATAGTGTTTTAAATGGTAACATCGATGAGTTTCTTGAAAATTCTTTATTTAGATCAAAAGGAGAAAATAAGTAAATGATTAAGTGGACCATAAGAATATTTTTTATACTAGCAGCTATTACAGTTTTTACCTTATTTTACATATCATTTTATGGGCTAGAAACAGATTATTTTAACCCAACTATTCAAAACAAGATTAAAACCATTAATTCCAACTTTGATTTAGAATTTCAAAAAACAAATATTTTACTAGATTTAAAAAAATTAGAATTAAAAGTTAAAGTTACAAAACCAAAAATTAATTTTAATAATACATCAATCGATCTAAATAAATTAAATTTAAATATATCTATTAAATCCTTTTTAAAAAATGAATTTGCATTACAACGTGGAGAAGTTGGATTGGCGAAAACAGATATAAAGCAACTTATTGAATTAGCAAATCAAGTTAAAGCATCACCTTTTTTATTTCTCGCAAAAGAAATTTTTAATAAAGGGCAAATAGAAGGAAAATTAAAAGTTAATTTCGACTCTGCGGGTAAAATTAAAGATGATTACAAAATTATAGGTTCGATATTTAATTTTGATGCAAAAATACTTAAGAAATTTAATATAAACAAGGTTAATGCGAAATTTGAACTATTCAAAAATAATTATAGTTTTTACATAGTAAAAGGAAACATTAATGATATTGATTTAGCAAATAGTGAATTTGAGATTAATAAAGAAAATAAAAATTTAAATGTAAAAGCAAATTTAGTCTCAAGAGCAAATTTAAAAAATATTCAAAGTACTCTTGATTTGTTTCAAATTAATCTTCTTAAAGACAAGGTAGATAAATCTGAAATTTCTTTTGATCTAAAAAGTTCACTAAGTTTTCAATTGGAAAAATATATAAAGATAAAAAATTTAAAAGTCGATGGAAATGGAAAGATTCATTTATTGAATATACAACACAAAATAGATACTTCAAAATTAAAAGAAATATTTACCAATTATAATGATTCGTTTCAAATTGCAGATTCAGAAATTAAATTTTCGTTAGATAGTAATAAGCAGAACATTGAAATAAAAGGTTTAATTAATTTAACAAATGAATATGAAAAATTTAAATCAAAAATAATTTTTGATAAGAAAAAAAATAATACAGACTTTGATGTAAAAATAAATATTAATTCTTCAATTATTAGATTGCCAAATCTTAACTATAAAAAAGAAGTCAATGATCAAACCAGTCTGAAATTTAAAGGAAATCGAAAAAAGAATGAAGGATATAATTTTGAAGTTGTTGAATTTAAAGAATCCAATAATTTGATTTTAATAAAAGATATAGAGTTCAATGAAAAAACTCAGGTGAATAATTTAAAAGAGCTAATTGTTCGAACCACTCATGACGACTTAGTAAATAATGATTTTAAACTGACGAAAAACAATAAAATAAAAATTCAAGGTGAAATATATGATGCAAGACCTTTGTTAATATCTCTTGAAAAGGAAGATAAAAAAAGGACATTAAGTAGAAGATTTAATGGTGAATTGTTGGCTAACTTTAAAGAAGTAATTACTGATAAACAAATCAATTTATTTAAATTTTCAATGATTTCAAATATTAAAAGAGGAAAACATGAAAAATTTACTGCCAAGGGGGAATTTTCTGAAAATAAATTTTTGGATATTTCAATGTTCCCGTCAGGTGATGGCAAAACAAAAGTATTTCAATTATATTCTGATAGAGCAGAGCCATTTATCAGTAGTTACAAATTTATAAAAGGATTTAAAGGTGGAATATTAACGTACGAATCTATTTATGACGACCAAGGTTCAAATTCAAATTTAAAAATTTCAAATTTTAAAGTTTCAAAAGTTCCTGCCTTGACACAACTTCTTACACTAGCCTCCCTGCAGGGAATTGCAGATACCTTAACTGGAGAAGGCATTAGATTTAGCGAACTAGAAATGGACTTTAATTCAAAAAAAGCTGAAAAAAATGTAATTAATATTGAGGAATTTTATGCAATTGGTCCAGCTATATCCTTATTAATGCAGGGGTATATAGTAAAAAAAGAATTGGTCAGTCTAAAAGGAACTTTGGTTCCCGCAAGAACAGTCAACAAGGTGATCGGCTGGATACCTGTGGTTGGGAAGATTTTAATTGGAAGCAAAGTTGGTGAGGGTGTTTTTGGAGTTAGTTTTAAAATGAAGGGTCCACCTAAAGATATTAAAACCACAGTGAATCCAATTAAAACTTTAACGCCGCGTTTTATTACAAGAACAATAGAAAAAATGAAAGATATAAAAAAAAAAGATGAGAATTAATAATTCAAATAATTTTAACTATCACATGGTGCTTTTTGCCGTGTGAAAGTTTGAGGAAATTTTCTTGACTGAAATTATTTAACGAGATACTGAATTTATCGCTTTCAATAGTTTCGTTGTTAACTTTTATCCCTTTATTTTTAATCATTCTTCTAACCTCGCTTCTAGAATTTGATAAATTAGCAGATGTTACAAGTTCAATTATATTTATACCATTAATTACTTGTTTTTTTTTAAGAACTAACGTTGGCAAATCAATTCCAACAGATTTTTTTTCGAAAGTATTCTTAGCTGTTTGTTTAGCTTTCACGGCAGCAGTTTTGCCGTGTAACATCGAAGTGGCTTCATTTGCTAATATTATTTTTAATTGATTAATATTTTCATTTTTTGTTTCTTTTATTTTCTCTAGTGACAAATCTGTGAACATTTGAAGAAACCTTAGTACATCCCTGTCATCAGTATTTCTCCAAAATTGCCAGTAATCATATGCAGACAAAAGTTTTTTATCCAGCCATACAGCTCCTTTTTCAGATTTACCCATTTTCGAGCCCGAAGCCAAGGTGATGAGAGGAGTTGTTAATCCAAAGACTTGTTTGTTAGAATATCTTTTAATTAGTTCTACCCCATTAACAATATTTCCCCATTGATCCGATCCCCCAATTTGCATTAAACAATTTTTGTTTTTATTAAGCTCAAGAAAATCATAAGCTTGTAAAATCATATAATTGAATTCCATATAACTTAATGACTGTTCTCTTTCTAATCGCATTTTAACACTATCAAAACTTAACATCTTATTAATGGTGAAATGTTTTCCTATTTCTCTTAAGAATTTTATGTAATTTAATTTTTCAAGCCATTTGTAATTATTAACAAATATTGGCTTTGTTTTTTTATTTTTTGTTTTTAAAAAAATTTTAAAAACTTTTTCGATATTTTTTATATTTTTTTCGATTACTTTTTCAGATAAAATTTTTCTTGTCACCTCTTTACCCGAAGGATCACCTATACGTGTTGTGCCTCCACCTAATAGAACAATTGGCTGATGTCCGTATTTTTGTAATAGTCTTAAACACATTATTTGTAATAAACTTCCAACATGTAAACTTGAAGAAGTACAATCAAATCCAATGTATGCTCTAATTTTATTTTTATTCATCAATTGTTCTAATTCGTCAGAATTAGTGCATTGATTAAAATAATTTCTTCTTTTAAATTCAGATAAGAATGAATTTTCCATATTTTTTTTAAAAACCGTGTACAATCAATATACTTGATTTGAATTGATTAAAAAATATATATGAGTAAAAGCTATTACAGCCTAGGTTTAATGAGCGGAACATCAATGGATGGTGTCGACGCATCAATTATACAATCAGATGGAAAGTCTAAATATAAAACAATTTTAGACAAATATTTTGAATATCCTAAGGATATTTTTAAAGATTTAACTACACTTAGAGATAAAATAAAAAGCTCAAAGGATCTAAAAAGATTTGGGAAACAAACAAAATCTATAGAAAGAGAAATAACCTTATTTCACGCTAAAGTTGCTAGCAAAATTATAAAAAAATCAAAATTAAATGTTGATTTTATAGGTTTTCACGGACAAACCATTTTTCATAATGCTGAAGAACAAATTTCTAGGCAATTAGGAGATGGAAAACTTCTTTCAAAACTTACAAAAAAAAGAATTATATATAATTTTAGACAAAACGATTTGAAGAATGGTGGGCAAGGCGCTCCTCTAACTCCAATTTTTCATTCAATTTTGGTAAAACAAAAAAAAATTTCATTGCCAGTAGTTATTTTGAATATAGGTGGCATAGCAAATTACACTTTTATTGATGAAAAAGGTGTCAGCTCAAGTTCAGATCTTGGACCCGGTAATTGTCTTATTGATCAATGGGTAAGACTTAATTCAAAAAAAAAGTATGATGAAAATGGCAGAATAGCAAAGTCGGGAAAAATTAAAAAAATAATTATAAATAAAGCTTTAAAAAATTTTGAAAAAAAAAAATTGACCAAGTCATCTTTTGACGTGAAGGATTTTGATATATCTTTTGTTCGAGGATTATCATTAGAAGATGGAGCGGCAACATTAACCGAATATACATCAGAGGTTTTATATAAATATTTAATAGATCCTGAAGGTGGGATATGGGAAAATGCCATAATAGCGGGTGGTGGAAGAAAAAATAAATTTTTAATAAAAAGTATTGAAGACAAAATTAAATCTTTAGGAACATTAAAGTTTCCATTGAAATTAATTGATGATTATAGAGTTGACGGAGATTTTGTTGAGTCCCAAGCTTTTGCATATCTTGCCATTAGATCTTATCTAAATTTACCTATTTCCTTTCCTGAAACTACAGGAGTACGTAAACCTTGCACCGGAGGAATAATAATTAAAAATTTTTAATATAAAGCAGATTCTTTTTTAATATATTTATCTAATACAAGAGATAATTCTTTTTCTTTTTTTGAAAAAAAGTGATTAGCTCCCTCTATTTCCTGAAAATTTACTTTGACCCCAGTTTGGATAGACAATCTTTTATTTAATGAATTAAAATTATCTAAAGGAACCAATTCATCGCTTTTTCCATATACCATTAGTCCAGATGCAGGACAGGGTGATAAAAATGAAAAATCATAAATGTTAGGTTGAGGAGATACAGCAATAAATCGATTTATTTCTGGTCTCCTCATTAATAACTGCATTGCAATCAACGAACCAAAAGAAAATCCGGATATCCAACATTGTGAATGGTCCATATTTACTTTCTCAATCCAATCCAAAGCTGCTGCGGCATCAGATAATTCTCCTTGTCCGTTATCAAATTTTCCATCACTTTTGTTAACCCCTCTAAAATTAATTCGAAAAACAGAAAATTCATTTTTTAAAAAAGTTTTAAAAATTTCAAAAACAATTTTGTTATTCATGGTTCCCCCATACTGTGGATGCGGATGTAATACTAAAGCAACAGGCGCAGTTTTTTTGCTATTTTTGAAATATTTTGCTTCTATCCTGCCAGCTGGTCCTGGAATAAATAATTCGCTTACTTTATTAACCATAGCAATATTGATTATTATTAACTAAAAAAAACTAGGTTTTATAACATGTTAGTGAAATTTTTGAGTAATTTTTTTTTAAAATCTAAAGTTGACTAATTTACTCAGGATACTATAAATTGTCCATATTTATCAATAATAATTCAATTATTTGTATTATGAAATTAACCAGCAAAGGGAGATATGCAGTGATGGCAATGGCTGATCTTGCAAAAAATGAAGATTCAAGACCAGTATCTCTTAAAGAAATTTCATTAAGGCAGGGAATATCAATTTTTTATTTAGAACAACTTTTTCTAAAATTAAAACTTAATAGCCTAGTGCATAGTACAAGAGGATCACGCGGAGGTTATGTCCTATCAAATTCCCCAGACCAAATAAAGTTATCAAGTATTATTTCTGCGGTTAATGAAGAAGTTGAAACAATAAAATGTAATAAAAATTCAAAAAAAGGATGTAATGGAAAGTTTGCCAAATGTATTACACACAGTCTTTGGAATGAATTAAGTACTCATATAAATTTATTTTTCGAGAGAAAAAGTTTGGAAGATGTCTTAAGAAAAGAAAAAAATTTTCAGGGCGAATGAAGGATTAAATGAAACAATCAACAATTAATTCATCGGAGGAATATAAATATGGTTTTACAACTGATATTGAAAGTATAAGAGCACCCAAAGGTTTAAACGGAGATGTAATTAAATTTATTTCTAATATTAAAAAGGAACCACGTTGGATGTTAGAATGGAGATTGAAAGCTTATGAAAGATTAAAAAATTTAAAGGAACCTAATTGGCAAAAACCAAAATATCCAAAAATAGACTATCAAGATTTATATTATTATTCAGCACCAAAAAATTCGGAAAATAAACCCAAAAGTCTTGATGAAGTAGATCCTAGATTAATCGAAACCTATAATAAGTTGGGTATTTCACTAAAAGAGCAGGAGAAATTAAGCGGAGTGGCAGTAGATGCTGTTTTCGACTCAGTGTCAGTAGCAACCACCTTCAAAGACAAGCTAACTGAAAAGGGAATTATATTTTGTCCAATCTCGGAAGCAATTCAAAAACATCCTGATTTGGTAAAAAAATATTTGGGTTCTGTCATTCCGATTACGGATCATTATTTTGCTACACTTAATTCAGCGGTTTTTACTGACGGATCATTTGTGTATATCCCTCAAGGGGTGCGTTGTCCGATGGAATTATCAACGTATTTTAGAATCAATGCATCAGAGACTGGACAATTTGAGAGAACTTTAATTATAGCAGATAAAGGAAGCTATGTTAGCTACTTAGAAGGATGCACTGCTCCAATGAGAGATGAGAATCAACTTCATGCAGCTAACGTTGAATTAGTTGCCCTGGACGATGCAGAAATTAAATATTCAACTGTACAAAATTGGTATCCAGGAGATAAAGATGGAAAAGGAGGAATTTATAATTTTGTAACAAAAAGAGGAGTTTGCAGGGGTAGAAATTCTAAAATTTCTTGGACACAAGTTGAAACTGGATCAGCGATTACTTGGAAATATCCAAGCTGTATTCTGCAAGGAGATAATTCAATCGGTGAGTTTTACTCAATCGCTATTACTAATAATCATCAAAAAGCAGACACGGGAACTAAAATGATTCATCTTGGAAAAAATACGAAGAGCAAAATTATATCCAAAGGGATTTCAGCTGGTCATGCAGACAATACTTACAGAGGTCTAGTTAGAATAAGTTCTAAAGCAAACAATTCTAGAAATTTTACACAATGTGATTCTTTACTAATGGGCAATGAATGTGGAGCACATACCATTCCCTATATAGAAAATAAAAATTCTTCTTCAAATATAGAACATGAGGCAACAGCTTCAAAAATAAATGAAGAACAACTTTTTTATTGCAATCAAAGAGGCCTAAACCAAGAAGAAGCTATAGGTTTAATTGTAAATGGCTTTTGTAAAGAAGTGCTTCAACAGTTGCCCATGGAATTTGCAGTTGAAGCACAAAAACTGGTTGGTATTAGCCTAGAAGGCAGCGTGGGTTAAATGCTACAAATCACTAATCTTAGCGCTTCAATTGATAATAAAAAGATATTAAAAGGATTTAATCTTAAAATTAAGCCTGGAGAAATTCATGCTATTATGGGACCAAATGGATCAGGCAAAAGCACTTTAGCCAATGTGTTAACTGGTAAAAATGGCTATCAAGTCGAAGGACAAGTTCTTTATCAAGGAAAAAATCTATTGAAATTACCTATAGAGGAGAGAGCTCAGAAGGGCTTATTTATGGCTTTCCAATATCCATTGGAGATAGCTGGAGTTAATACAAATAACTTCCTCAAAACTTCTTTGAATACTGTTCGTAAAGTTAGAGGCCTAAAAGAATTGGACTCTTTAGATTTTTTAAATCTAATAAAAACAAAAACAAAAAATCTGAAAATTGATGAAAAAATACTTAACAGACAATTAAACGTTGGTTTTTCTGGAGGTGAAAAAAAGAAAAACGAGATTTTGCAAATGACAATTTTGGAACCCAAGCTAGTAATTTTAGACGAGACTGACTCCGGACTAGATATTGATGCTATGAAGATAGTTTCAGAAGGTGTGAATTCGTTAAGGGATAAAGATAGATCTTTTTTAATTATAACTCATTATCAACGTTTGCTGGATTATATCAAGCCAGATTTTGTTCATGTTTTAGTTGATGGAAAAATAGCTAAAACAGGGTGTGGCGAACTAGCTTTAGAACTTGAAAAAATTGGTTATGGAAAAATGGAAGCAGAAGGTTAAGCAGTAAGATGAACTTAAATTTTGATGAATTTCAAAAAGCTAACCAAACTGGTGGTGAGCTAGATAATATTAGAATTAAAAATTTTGATAATTTTCAAAAAAAAGGATTTCCTTCAAAAAAAGAAGAGAGTTGGAAATATACAGATCTAAAAACAATGCTGTATAACAATCTAAGCAAACTAGAGGTTCCAAATAATAAAAAAACTTCCCAATGTCATGATGAGTGGTTATTAAAAAATTTTAAACATAACCAAATAATATTGGTTAACGGTGAATTTGTTAGTTCGACCTTTAGTTTTGAGTCTAAAGATAAAATAAAAATAAAACCATTAAGAGTTATTTTAAAAGATAAAAAAAATTTCAATAAAATAAAAGAGTTGTTTGATGATCAAAAAAATTCTCTCACTTCATTGAATCACGCTTTAGTTCGTGACGGTATATTCTTAGAAATAGAAGATAATTATTCATTTAATAAGCCATTAGTGATCTATAATTTTTTCAACAAATCTTCAGAAAACAAAATAATAAATAACAAATGTTTTATTTCACTTGGAAAAAATTCAAAACTTGACGTTTTGAAATGCTATAAAGCAGAAAACAGTATTAAATATTTTAATAATACTATCCATCATTATTCAATTCAGGAAAATGCAATATTAAAACAATTTAGCATAAATAATAATTTGGACAATTCTTACAACTATCACTTAACTAATGTTAAAAGTCATTCTAATAGTATATTTGAAAATTTTTTATTTTCTTCTGGATCAAGTTTTTTAAAAAATGAAATTCACTGTAATTTGTTGGGATCTTATGCTTCATGTTTTGTTAATGGACTTATATTATTAAACAATGAACAGCATCATGAGTTAAAAACTAACGTTAATCATAGATATGAACATTGTAAAAGTTCTCAACTGGTTAAAAGTGTCTTGTTAGATAAGAGCAGCGGCACCTATCAAGGAAAAATTTATGTTGAAAAAGAAGCTCAGAAAACTGACGGATATCAACTTAGTAGGGCCCTAATTTTTTCAGAAAATTCTACATTTAACTCAAAGCCTGAATTAGAAATTTACGCAGACGAGGTAAAATGTTCACACGGATCTACAACTGCAAATATTGACCAAGGCTCTATTTTTTATCTGATGTCTCGAGGATTATCTAAAAAACAAGCAAATAAAATGTTAATTGAAGGTTTTTTAAACGAAGCTGTTGAAACAATTACAGATATAAATATTAAGTCGCTCATTTCAAAATTGCTCATCAAAAAAATCAACGAAATAAAATTTGAAACTAATGAACATTGAAAATATTAAATCCCAATTTCCAATTTTTTCACAAAAAATAAATGGCAAACCATTGGTTTATTTAGATAGTTCTAATTCATCACAAAAACCCATATCCGTAATAAATAGATTGAACGATTTTTATAAAAATGAGTTTTCTAATATAGGCAGAAGCATTCATTCACTAGCTGTAAATGCCACAAATAAGTTTGAAGAAACAAGAATGAGTGTAAAAAATTTTATTAACGCTAAATCTATAGATGAGATTATTTTTACAAAAAATGCGACCGAATCCATGAATTTAGTCGCTACAACATTTGGTCAACAAAACATAGTAAAGGGCGATGAAATTTTAGTTACTGAATTAGAACATCATTCAAACTATGTTCCATGGCATTTTTTGAGAGAAAGAAAAGGAGCAATTATAAAATTTGCACCAATAAATGAGGATGGCGACATTATAACTGATGAATTAAAAAAATTGATCACATCGAAAACAAAGATTGTTGCCGTTACTCACTTGTCAAATGTAACGGGCACAATTGTTCCAATAAAAGAAATAGTAGAGATCGCTCACAAGAAAAATGTTCCTGTATTGGTAGATGGATGTCAGGCTATTCCTCATATTAAAGTTGATGTTACAGATTTAAATTGTGATTTTTATGCTTTTTCGGGTCATAAAGTCTATGGCCCAACCGGAGTTGGAGTTTTATATGCAAAAAAAAAATGGCTGGAGAAATTACCCCCTTATATAGGGGGAGGAGCCATGATTAGTGAAGTAAAAAAAGGTAAAATTGTTTATGCTTCACCTCCTGAGAAATATGAATCTGGAACCATGTCTACGGCAGAAGTGATTGCTTTTAAGGAGTCAATAAAATTTATGGAATCAATTGGGATGGATAATTTAATAAAACATGAAGATAAAATTAAAAATTATGCTTTGGAAAAACTTAGAAAAATAAATTCAGTAAAAATAATCGGCAATCCAAAAAATAAAGCTGGAGTGATCGCTTTTACGATACAAGGAATTCATCCTCACGATATTGCTACAATTTTAGATGACGATGGCGTTGCGATTAGAGCTGGCCATCATTGCTGTCAAATTTTACACGAAAAATTGAATTTAACTGCAACGGCAAGAGCTTCTATCGGAGTTTATAATAATAAAGACGATATTGATATGCTCTGTAAGGCAATTGATAATTGTAAAAAGATATTTGATTGAAATAATGGATTTAAAACAGTTATATCAGGATATAATTTTAGATCATGGAAAGAGCCCTAGAAATTTTGGCAAGTGTGTGGGATATAATTCTGAGGCAAAAGGATATAATCCTCTTTGCGGAGATTTAGTTCAAGTTTATTTAAAATTAAATGATAAAAAAAAAGTTGAAGATTTGACCTTTGAAGGAAGTGGATGCGCTATCTCCATGGCTTCCGCCTCTATAATGACTGACTTAGTCAAAGGCAAATCCTGCGAAGTTGTAAAGAAAATAATAAATGCTTTTTTAAAAATGATAAAAAACAGTTCAGAAATGAAATCGGATGATTTAGACAATGATCAAATAACAAAAATTATGTCTTTATCAGGAGTAAAACAATTTCCGATGAGAATAAAATGTGCTACTTTATCGTGGCATACACTAATTTCGGCAATGGAAGGAAAAAAAGAAGAAGTAAATACTGAGGTAATAGATTAGTGAATGATATTAAAAACCAAGTAATAGAAGAGATTAAAAAAATTTATGATCCCGAAATTCCAGTAAATATATATGAAATGGGTTTAATTTATAAAATAAAAGTTGATGAAACAAATAAGGTTAACATTGATATGACATTGACCTCACCAAATTGTCCAGTCGCAGAGAGTTTGCCAAAAGAAGTTAAGGATAATATAATGAAAATAAAGGGAGTTTCTGACGTGAACCTAAATTTAGTTTGGGAACCACCTTGGAATAAGAATATGATGTCGGAGGCAGCCAAGTTAGAATTAAATTTATGACGAAACAAATAATTACTTTAAGCGATAGAGCGGCACAAAGAATTAAAGAAATAATGGCTAATGCGGAAGAATCCTCGATTGGAGTGAGAATAGGAGTGAAGTCAGGAGGTTGCGCAGGCATGTCTTATGTGATGGAATATGCAAAATCTTCCAATTTAAACGATGAGGTTGTTGAAGATAAGGGTGTTAAAGTACTAATTGATCCAAAAGCAGTTTTGTATCTTTTGGGCACAGAAATGGATTACAAAAAAGATGAGCTTTCTTCTACTTTTGTATTTAAAAATCCCAATGAAATAGAACGTTGTGGTTGTGGAGAGTCCTTTAAAATCTAGAAAATTTGATATATTCTATATATTATTCAAAAATAGCATATCAGAATTGCATAAAATGCATAATTTATTTACAATGACGGATTATGAGAGATAAAAAATTTTTATATGAGCATTCTAATAATTTGGTAGAGAAAATCAAAGAGAGATCGCTGTTCAAAACTCAACGCAAAGCCGTCGAAGCAGGAGCTCACGGAACGTTAGATTACATTATCAAAAAAGGTACGAATAAAGATAGAATAGCTGACGAAAAGATACTAAAGAGCAGAAAAAAATAATCCTAACTGCTATAGTACATATCAAACTCAATTGGGTGGGGTGTATGTTCGAGGTTATGAATTTCTTCGAATTTCAGAGCAATGTAAGCGTCTATTTGGTCATCAGTAAATACACCACCTTGTTTTAGGAAATTTCTATCTCTGTCTAAATTTTCCATTGCTTCCCTTAAGGAACCACAAACTGTAGGAATTTTTTTTACTTTACTTTCTGGAAGAGCATACAAGTCATCATCAAGGGGCTTGCCTGGATCGATTTTATTTTTGATTCCGTCTAGTCCTGCCATTAACATTGCCGCAAATGTTAAATAAGGGTTTCCTGCGGCATCGGGATATCTAACTTCAACTCTCAAACCTTTTTTGTTTAATGCAATCGGAATTCGACAAGTAGCCGATCTGTTTCTTACTGAATAAACCAACAATACCGGAGCTTCAAAACCAGGTATTAGTCTTTTGTAACTGTTGGTAGTTGAATTTGAAAAAGCATTAACTGCCTTTGCATGTTTCAAAATTCCACCAATGTAATGAAGTGCAGTATTTGACAATCCTACTTTTTTATTTTTGGCGAACACATAATTATTTCCAGCGAACAAGGGAGTATCACCTTTCCAAATTGATTGGTGAGTATGCATGCCCGAACCATTATCTCCTTTAACGGGCTTTGGCATAAACGTTGCCGTTTTGCCAAAAGAATGAGCAACCATTTGTACGACGTATTTATAAAGTTGAATATTATCAGCTTGAGTTGTCAATGTATCGAAAACCATTCCAAGTTCATGTTGGCTTGGTGCGACTTCGTGATGATGTTTTTCAGCTTTAATACCCATATCTCTTAAAACCTTTAAGAATTCACTTCTCATATCCTGAGCGGCATCAACGGGAGGAACAGGAAAATATCCACCTTTAATTCTAGGACGATGTCCCATATTTCCGTTTTCATATTTTTTCCCGGTGTTATAGGGACCTTCGGAACTATCTATGGTGAAGCTAGTTTCGTTCATATCATTTTTATATCGAACATCATCGAATACAAAAAATTCTGGTTCTGGACCGAAATAAGCTTTGTTTCCGATACCTGTAGATTTTAAATAAGCCTCAGCTTTTTTTGCTATATTTCTCGGATCTCTCTCGTAAGGAGTTTTATTAACTGCGTCAAGAACATCAACGAAAAGAATTAGAGTGTTATGGGATGTGAACGGATCCATTACTGTTCTTTCAAGGTCTGGCTTCAATAACATGTCGGATTCGTGAATTGCCTTCCAACCAGCAATAGAGGAACCGTCAAAATAAACTCCATCATTAAGCATTGATTCGTCAACTACTTTGCCATCAATGGTTAAATGTTGAAGTTTTCCTCTAGGATCAGTAAATCTAAGGTCTACGTACTCAATCTCTTTTTCCTTCATTAATTTTAAAATTTTATTTGATGTCATTTCTTTGCTTGTAGCTGGGTAAATAACAAATTCAGATTTAATAAAAATGTGTTTTTATTAAATAACAGCTATGCATAATATACATGAACATGATTATTGGTAAATAATAAAATAAATGAAATTAAAGGCATTTAAAAATATCCCAAAAATATGGTTAAGCAAGTTTCCTTGGAAGAAACAAAAAAGTCACAAGTACAGTAGAGGTAAAGTTGTAGTCATGGGGGGTCAAAAATCTATGACAGGGGCTACTATTTTAAGCGCAGAGTCAGCGTTGAGGGCTGGCGTAGGCTCAGTAAAAATTATTTGTACAAAAGAAACATTGCCTATTTATTCAATAAAATTTCCATCAGTATTAAAAAAAGAAATAAACAATCTTAATTCGTTAAAAAAATTTATCAATAAGGAAAAATCTTCCATATATTTAATTGGACCTGGCGCAGGTTCAAATAATTTAACAAAACAAAAAACACTTTTATTATTAAAAAGAGTAAAACACGCAGTGGTCGACGCAGATGCTCTAACATGTTTTAAAAAAAAACCAAAAGAACTTTACCGATTTTTAGATAAAAACAAAGTTATTACCCCTCATCCAAAAGAATTTCATTCAATTTTTCCATCAATTAATAAAAGTTTGGGTAATAAAGAAAAATTATTAAAGGCAATTAGTCTTGCAAAAACAAATATTGTTTTGAAAGGAGCGGTTACATTAATAGGATCATTTGATGGAAAGATTGTTTATAACAAACATACTTCAAGTGAATTAGCTGTAATTGGATCTGGAGATGTTCTTAGTGGTTTGATTGCAAGTTTGATTGGAAAAAACAAAATGAATCCTTTTCTTGCTGCTTGTGCAGGTGTTTGGATTCATGGAGATCTAGCTAAACAATTTGGATCTGGTTTAATTGCTGAAGATATTATAAAAACAATTCCTCATACCTTGAAGAAATTAAAAAAATGGAAAACTTACTCGAAAAAGAATCGGTAAAAAGGGTTAACGATTTTATTAAACAGTTCGATCCTTCTCTTGAGGTAACCGTTCTTAGTAAAACCGCAAGAACGGCAAAAGATGCAGCCGCTGCTTTAAATTGTGAGGTAGGTGCCATTGTAAAAAGTTTGGTTTTGAGAGCTAACAATGGTTTTTTGTTATGTTTAGTTGCTGGTGATAAAAGATGTTCGCTTAATAAACTAAAAAAATTAATAGAAAAGAAAGATGTCTGCTTGGCAGATGCTGAACAAGTTAAATCACAAACAGGATTTTCAATAGGAGGAGTTGCTCCAGTTGCACACTTAAATAAATTAAAAGTGCTGATCGATAATTCACTAGGAAGATACAAAGATGTTTTTGCTGCAGCAGGACATCCTAGTTGTATTTTTAAAATTAGTTATAGTCAGTTATTAAAAATCACCAATGGTTCTGAAGAAGCGATATCCGAATGAAAGAACCAAAAGCCCTAGATTATATGTTGTTAACTATTTTAGCATTCGTTTGGGCATCAGCATTTTTTAATATTAAAATAGCCACTTATTCTTATGGACCTATTACAATTGCTTTTCTTAGAAGTTTTTTTGGAACAATTCCTTTGGTTTTAATATGTTATTTAAGAAAAATTAAGATCGAAGCTTTTTCCAAAGATTGGTATTGGTTTGCAGCTATAGGAATCATTAATTTGGTAATCCCATTTTTCTTGATTGCATATGGAGTTCAAAAAGTTCAAAGCAACTTAGCTGCTATATTGATGGCGAGCACCCCATTAACTGCAGCTGTTTTAGCACACTTTTTTACCAGCAATGAAAAGATTAATTTAATAAAATCTGTTGGAATTCTAGTTGGATTTTCTGGAATTGTTTTTTTATTTTTTGATGAAATTTTAATTAATGAAAACAACTTTTTTTCTGCTTTCTTAATTTTATTTGGATCGTGTTTTTATGTTGTTGGAGGAGTGTTAACCCTAAGGATTAGCAATAAAAAAAATGAAAATGTCACAGCTTCAATTTGTATTTGGGCTACTTTATTTTTGTTTCCCATAAGCATGTTTATTGAACAACCCTGGAATTTAACCCCAAGGTTGGATTCAACAATTTCACTTATTTATCTTGGTGTTTTTTCTACGGGAATTGCTTGGCTGCTTAGATTTTATATTTTGAAAAAAAATGGTCTAGTTTTTCAAGCTCAAGTTGCTTATCTAATCCCAATATTTGGAGTGATTTTAGGTTTTATATTTTTAAAAGAAGAAATTACTTCTAGAGTAATTTTATCCTTGCTGGCTGTTATTTTGGGAATATATTTAGTTAAGAGATCAGCAAACTTACAAGTGTTGAAAAAAAAGAAAAAGTTTATTTAAGTTTAGCAATTTTATTTATGTGCGAAGGTCCGATCTCACAGCAACCTCCTAAAATTGTAGCGCCATTGTCTTTGAATTTTTTTGTAAAATCATAAAATTTATCTGGGTTTATATCTTTCCTTGATCCCAAAATAATATTTGGATTTCCATTTTCGCCCCAAGTCGAAGACGAAGATACCCCATAATTGTCAGGAATATTTTTAAATGCGTTTAATTTAAATCCATACGGAATATTTAAATTTTTTAATTCTTTAATTATTATTTCATAATATTCAGGGGCAACACAGGCTGTAATAATACCTAGCCAATTTTCATCTTTGTATTTTTTTACTATATCGCTAACATTTTCACCAGACGGGAGTTTTCCATTTTTTCTGATATGAACGCCTACTAACACTGGTAAATTGAATGATTTGATTGTTTTAAGCGCAATTTCACATTCTTTTCCGCTACCCATTACATCTAAATAAAAGAAATCAATATTTTTTTTTAACAACTTGGCTTGATCATAAAAATTTTTTTCAATTGAATTTAAATCATCCCCCAAATTTGCACTATAGGTTTGATACTGATTAGGTAAACCTCCGGCTATTAATATGTTTTTTTTTGAGATATCTCTAGCCCTTAGCGCAAGCTCTACTGCCTTGGTGTTTATATACTCAAAATATTTTTCACATTTATTTTGGATTAATCTACTTCTTCTAGCAGTAAAGGTTGTTGTTACTATAACATCTGCACCAGCGTTGATAAAATCTATATGTGTATCAATTACTAATTGATGGTATTTTTTATCTATCAAAGCGGAGGCTGACCAAAGAGTTCCCCGAGGTTTTAATCCTCTTTTCAGTAACTCTTGGCCCATACCACCGTCTAGAATTCTTGTTTTTGAGAAGTATTTATTGTCCATAATCCTATTAACTAAAAAATTTTAAAGCCCATTCTTACAGCAACGAAAACAACCAGTATAGCGGTTATTAAGGCCAAAATACGGGTTGGAAATATTTTTAAATTTAAAAAATTTCCTAGCTGCCCTCCAACTAGAACAGCTGCTAAAAGATACCAGTAATTTAAAATTTCAGCTAAAACTGCATTTTTTGTTAATTGTCCAATAATTCCAGAGATAGAATTAATTAGGATAAACAATGAGGCGGTTGTTATTATGTGTTTTGGTTTGCCCGCTCTTATTAAAAAAAGTATTGGGCTTAAAAAAATTCCTCCCCCAATTCCGACAATGCCCGAAATGAATCCCAGCGCTCCTCCAATTAAAATTGAAACTGGTACTGGAATTTTTTTATAATTTTCTTCTTTGTCATCGTAAGATTTAAAATTTAATAACAACAAAGTCCCCGCCACCGATAAAACCAAAAACAGCAATATTTCAAACAATCTTTTTTCTATCGGTAAAGATCCACCAATAAGGGCTAAAGGTATAGACCCAATTAAATAAGGGATTAAAAGTTTAATATTTATGTTTCCTGCCCTAATATAATTAAAGCAATTACCTGATACGACGATAATATTGCAACATAAGGCAATAACAGGAAAAATGAAGTAGGGGATGCCCCCAATTAAAAGGAGAGCCAAATACGTAGACCCACCACCAAAACCAACACTGGAATAAAGTACTGCGGTAGCCAAAAATAATATTGCTAATAACATCATCGTTATTTATCCTATAATTTAATTATGCAAGTTAAGATAGCACTTTTAACTGTGACAGACACCAGAACCATTGATACCGATAAATCGGGTGCCATCTTAGTAAAAAAAATTAAAGAGCAAAATCATAAACTGGTCGATAGGAAAATTGTAAAAGACGAAAAAGAAGAAATAAAAAAAACAATATCAGAATGGATAAAAAATAAAGACCTTGATGTAATTATCACAACAGGAGGAACGGGTTTAACTGGTAGAGATATCACTCCTGAAGCAATAAAAGAAATTGCAGATAAAGAAATTCCTGGATTTGGAGAATTATTTAGGCAATTGAGCTATAAAACTATTGGAACGGCTACCATGCAATCAAGGGCATTCGCTGTATTGGCAAATGGAAAATACATATTTGCTTTGCCCGGTTCTTCAGGTGGAGTAACGGATGCATGGGATGGAATTCTAAAATATCAACTTGATATCAATAACAAACCCTGTAATTTTGTAGAATTATTTCCAAGACTTAAAGAGAAATAGTTTTTTTATTTATCACACAAACCGATTTTTATTATAATCAATATTACTATTTTATTTTTTTTTGTAATGAGTTAATAATAGCTCGGCATGGAGCATTTTATAGAAGAGATAGTTTTTCTGCAAGACAAGATCTTTTTAAGAGGATTTGTGTTTGGGCTTGTTCACGTTGGTATAATGCTTATAGGTTTTTATACAGGTTGGAGTATTAATAGATTATTAAAAATTATCTCTAATGGTTTTATAGCTGGCATAATGGGAGTTGTTATTGCCCATGTAGTGGCGGACTACATTGCTGCAACGTTAGACCCAGATATTAGACCTGCTGCTCTGGGCATTGTTGTAGGAGGTCTATTGCCTTTGATTTTAATTCCTTTCTTAGAAAAATATATAACTAAAAGTAAATACCACATTGCTATAGGAGATCATGAAGATCTCCAAAAAGATTTGAAAAAGAAACACAGAAAATAACTTTTGTTCGTTAGATTCCTTTTTTTATAGCAGAATAAATAGTTTTTTTATCAGTTTGGCCAATAATACGAACAATCTCGTCATTTCCTTTATAAACTACGATGGTTGTCCAAAAATCTATAGCTAGCTTTTTGGCTATATCTTTATTTTTACTTTGTTCATAGCTAAAAAAAATAATGTCCTTAAATTCTTTCTCAGCTTGGTTTAAAATTTTTACTTGAATATTGCAAGTTCCACACCAAGTTTCGTATGAATTTATAACTATTGTTCTTCCATTGGCTTTTGCATTTTCAAATATTTCTGTTGAAAAATTAGTTTTTTTTTCAACTGAAAAAGCTGAAAAAGAGGTAAAAATAAAAATTAAAAGTATTAATTTTTTCATAATTTTTTTTGATACTTTTGCTTCCATTCATTGTAAGGCATGCCATAAACGTGTTTTCTGGCATCAGCATCGGAAATAGTTATCCCTTTTTTCTGGGCTTCTTCGCGATACCATCTAGATAAACAATTTCTGCAAAAACCAGCTAGATTCATAAGATCAATATTATGAACGTCTTTTCTTTCCTGTAAATGTTGAATTAATTTTTCAAAAGTCGCAGACTGTAATTCTTTTTTTATTTCATTATCCATATATAAAATATTATATAGTAATTTATTTGAATTATGAAACTGACTGGATCATTCGAAATTAAGTTAGATAAGAACTCGGTTTGGAAAGCCTTAAATAATCCTGAAATTTTGAAAAAATGTATTCCTGGATGTGAAGAATTTAAAAAAAAATCTGATATCAATTTTACCGCAGCTGCAACAAATAAAATTGGACCAGTTAACGCTAGTTTTACAGGAGATATTGAGCTTCAAGATTTAAACCCTCCTGATAGTTATAAAATCATAGGAAAAGGTAACTCTCCAGTTGGCATCGCTTCGGGGGAGGCCTTAGTACAGCTGGAAGAAAATAATGGAATAACAAAACTAACATACAATGTTCAAGCTAATGTCGGTGGAAAAATAGCTCAAATAGGATCAAGATTAATTGATATGACAGCAAAAAAAATGGCAGATATTTTTTTTGGTAGATTTTTGGAGTTGTTATCTCCACCCGAAACAAAAAAAGATCTTAAAGCTATTCCAAAAGATCGTTTTGATTTTAATCAAATTAACAAAAAATGGGCACATGTTGTAATTATGATTGTTGTTATAATAGCAATTTATTTGGCAAAAAATTTTTTCTAATATAACGTGTACTTAAGTTTGTCATTGCACCTTTATAACCATTATGTTTAAATATTTTTTTTAGGATTAAAGTTCTATGCAAAGAGTTTCTCTGGTAATTAATGGCAATAAAGTTTCACGGGAAATAGAAGATCGAACATTATTATCATCACTGCTGCGAGATATTTTGAGTTTAACAGGTACTCACGTTGGTTGTGACACTAGCCAATGTGGAGCTTGCGTTGTTCTCGTGGATGGAAAATCAGTTAAAAGTTGCACACTTTTTGCTGCAGACATTGATGGATCCAAAATTATAACTATAGAAGGATTGGCAAACAATGGAAAATTGCATCCAATACAAGAGGCTCTCAAAAAACATCATGGTTTGCAATGTGGTTTCTGTACGCCAGGAATGGTGATGAGCGTAGTAGATCTATTAAAAAACAAAAAAAATCCTAGCGATCAAGAAATTAGAGATTGGTTAAAAGGTAATATTTGTCGTTGCACAGGTTATCAAAATATTGTGGCAGCTGTTAAAGAGGCTGCTTCAAAAATGTAGATAAGGATAAAGAATATGGCAAGTTTAGTAGGTTCAAGGGTAGAAAGAAAAGAAGATAAAAAATTTCTTACCGGAAAAGGAAGATATACCGCTGATATTAACCTTGCTAATCAGACCTATGCATATTTTGTCAGATCTCCACATGCAAGGGCTAGTATTTCAAAAGTTGATGTTTCCAAAGCTTCCAATGCACCTGGCGTGGTAAAAATATTAACGGGAGATGATTTGGCTGAAGATAAGATCGGTGGCCTCATTGCAGGTTGGAAAATCGTAAGCCAAGATGGAACTGATATGAAAGTTCCTGCTCACCCTCCACTCGCAAACAATACAGTAAATTATGTGGGCGATCATGTAGCGGTTGTGATTGCAGAAACTCTTGATCAAGCTAGAGAAGCGGCAGATTTAGTTAGAGTTGATTATAAAGTACTAAAAGCCGTAGTAAAGACTAGTGACGCATTGAATTCAAAACCAATCCATGAGGGAATAGATAAAAATTTATGTTTTGATTGGGGTCTGGGAGATAAATCAAAAACAGATGAAGCTTTTTCAAAAGCTGAAAAAATTATCAAAATTGATTTGGTTAACAATCGGTTAATTCCTAATGCGATGGAACCAAGAGCTTCAATTGGAGATTACAACCCTTCATCTGAGAATTTAACTTTGTATACCACAAACCAAAATCCTCATTTAACTCGATTAGTTTTATCTGCTTTTTGTGCTATTCAACCGGAACATAAATTCAGAGTTGTCGCACCTGACGTGGGAGGTGGTTTTGGATCAAAAATTTATCCATATGCAGAAGATGCCGTTATAGCATGGACAGCTAAAAAAATAGAAAGACCTGTGAAATGGGTTGCAGAGAGAACAGAGTCATTTCTGTCCGATTGCCACGGAAGAGATCATATTACACATGCTGAACTAGCTGTAAAAAATGATGGAAAAATTGTTGGATTAAAAGTAGAAACTATAGCCAATCTTGGTGGGTACGCCTCTTTGTTTGCAACTGTTACTCCAACTTATTTATACGGACCCTTAGTACTCGGTCTTTATGATATTCCCGTTGCATTTTGTAATGTCAAAGCAGTTTATACAAATACAACTCCCGTAGATGCCTACAGAGGAGCAGGAAGACCAGAAGCAACTTATATGATTGAAAGATTAGTTGAAAAAGCCGCAAAAGAAATGGGAATTGATAGGGCAGAATTTAGGAGCAAAAATTTTATAAGTAAATTCCCTCACCAGCAGTGTTTGGTCCACAATATTGACTCAGGTGATTATTCTGCGCATTTGAACAAAGCTTTAGAATTGTCAGATTATAAAAATTTTGAAAACAGAAGAACAGAATCTAAATCTAAAGGGAAATTAAGAGGCATAGGTTTTTCAACTTATCTTGAAGCGTGCGGAATTGCGCCTTCAGCAGTGGTTATGTCTATAGGTGCGGGAGTTGGCTTGTGGGAATCTGCCGAAATAAGATTTAATGCAACTGGAAATATTTCAGTATTTACTGGAACTCATAGTCATGGACAAGGACACGATACTACATTCGCTCAAATTGTATCGGATAAACTTGGTGTTCCAATAGAAAATATTGATTTAGTTCATGGTGATACTGACAAAGGACCATTTGGAATGGGAACTTATGGATCAAGATCTCTTGCAGTTGGTGGAACGGCAATCACAAAAGCTTGTGATAAAATTATAGATAAAGGTAAAAAGGTAGCTGCCCATATGTTAGAGGCAAAACCAGATGAAATAGATTTTAAAGCTGGTGAATTTATTGTCAAAAATTCTAACAAAAAGAAAACTATAGGCGAAATAGCTTTTGCTTGTTATTTACCAGGACAATACGGCGAAATTAAATCTCCTCTTCCGGAAGGGGTTGAACCTGGATTGAAAGAAACAGCATTTTATGATCCAGTAAATTTTTCTTTTCCAGCCGGAACTCATATATGCGAAGTGGAAGTCGATCAAGATACTGGTGAAACTAAAGTTGTTGCCTATACAGCGGTAGATGACTTTGGAACCGTAATTAATCCAATGATAGTTGAAGGTCAAGTTCATGGAGGTGTAGTTCAAGGAATTGGACAGGCTTTATATGAAAATGCTCGCTATGATGAATCAGGACAACTAATTACCGCATCTTATATGGATTATACGATGCCGAGAGCAAATAATCTTCCAGAATTAAGAATTGATTATACATCAACACCCGCAACTTCAAATCCTTTAGGTGTCAAAGGGTGTGGGGAAGCAGGAGCTATTGCAGCTCCACCAGCGGTGATGAACGCAGTTATTGATGCAATTGATATAGATATATCGATGCCCGCAACATCGGAGAAAGTATGTAACGCGTTACAAAAAAATAAAAAAAATAATAAGGAAGCAGCATAAATTATGAAAAGTTTTAATTTTCATTCGATAAAAAGTGTTAAAGAAG
The DNA here is from genome assembly GCA_913030805.1 of uncultured Candidatus Pelagibacter sp. Taxonomy (GTDB): domain Bacteria; phylum Pseudomonadota; class Alphaproteobacteria; order Pelagibacterales; family Pelagibacteraceae; genus AAA240-E13. The sequence continues at coordinate 62,114 of CAJWDL010000004.1, forward strand.
CACAGAAATTAGCTTCGGGTAAATCAGTCTATTTAGCTGGGGGAATGACCACTATTCCGGCGATGAAGCATGGTCTTGCATCCTATTCAGATATTATTGATATAAAAAACATTAAAGATTTATCTGGAATAAAAGTATCAAGTAAAAGTATAAGAATTGGAGCAATCACTAAACATGCGGAAGTAGCTTCATCAAAAGAAGTTAGGAAATCAATTTCTTCTTTAGCCCTTTTGGCAGATGGTATTGGTGATGCCCAAGTTCGAAATCGTGGAACAATAGGAGGTTCGATTGCAAATAATGATCCTACCGCCGATTATCCTTCAGCTTGTTTAGCTTTAAATGCCACTATTCACACTAGTAACAGAAAGATTCATGCAAATAAATTTTTTAAAGATATGTTTGAAACAGCTTTAAAAAAAGGAGAATTAATTGAAACGGTAGAATTTCAAATCCCCACTAAATCATCCTATGAAAAATTTCCAAGTCCGGCATCTCTGTATGCTATGGTTGGAGTTTATGTTGCTAAATATAAAAGTGAGGTGATCGTTGCTGTAACAGGTGCGCAATCAGTTGTTTACCGCTGCAAGGAAATTGAAAATGCTTTAAATTCTAATTTTTCAGCTTCAGCCATAGATGGTGTAAAAATTAAATCATCGGGTCTAAACTCTGATATTCATGCATCTTCAGATTATCGAGCACACTTAATCAAAGTTTTGGCTAAAAAAGCTGTTACAGGTTGCAAATAAGCCCTTTCAAACCTAATCATTTATAATTTAATATATATCAAATGAAAAATTCATTTGATGAAAAAATACTAGATGAAGCCAAAGACTGGATTACAGCTAATCAAAGTGTTGTTTTAGCTACCGTTATTCAAACATGGGGATCTTCACCCAGAGCTGTTGGGAGTCGGATGATTGTAAATGATAAGGGAGATTTTTCTGGATCAGTTTCAGGTGGATGCGTTGAAACCGCAGTTGTTAGAGAATGCTTAGGTTTATTAAAAGAAAATAAAGCATGTAAAAAAATAGAATTTAGAGTTTCAAATGAAAGTGCCTGGGAAATAGGTTTAGCTTGTGGTGGTGAAATCGCAATTTTTCTCGAACAAATTAATTGAATGAAAAAACAATTACTCAACGAAATTATTGAAAAAAAAAGAAACAAGATTGAGTTTGCAATCGTTACCAATCTTGATAATGGCAAGAGTTATATTTTTGAAAAGGATAAATCTGTCGATAAAAATATTGAAGAACATAAAGACAAAATTAGTTTTTATTTTGATAAAAAAAAGAATGGCATAATAGAAGGTACAAATATCTTTGTTGAAAACTACATTCGTCCAATTAAAGTCTTTATTGTTGGTGCCGTTCATATCGCTCAGTATTTGGTGAATTTTGTAAAAAGTTTGAACTTTGAAATTTCAATAATTGATCCTAGAGGATATTTTGCATCAGAACAAAGATTTCCAGATATTAGAATAATTAATAAATGGCCAAAAGAAGCGCTTGAGGAAAATAAACTTGATCAAAATACTGCTTTGATAGCCTTAACACACGATCCTAAAATTGATGATCCGGCTCTTCAATATGCAATAAAAAATAATTTTTTTTATATAGGAGCGCTTGGTAGTAAAAAAACTCACGAAAATCGCCGCAAAAGATTAAAGGAGGCAGGATTTAAGGATGAAGAAATTAAAAGAATTTATGGACCCATTGGAATAAAACTTGGAGGTCGTTCTGCTCCAGAAATTGCTTTATCAATTATTGCTCAACTTGTTTCCGAAACATACAAAAGATTATGATCTCAGCTATTTTGTTAGCCGCAGGTCAGTCCCAAAGAATGGGTGGTGATAACAAATTAATAAAAAAATATAATAAAAAACATTTAATTAACCACATTTTAGATACTTTAATAAAAAGCAAAATAAAGAAAATAATTGTTGTTTCAGGTTTTCAAAATTCAAAAGTTAAAAAAATAATAGTTAAAAATAAAAAAATTAATTTTGTTTATAACAAGAATTATAAATCTGGTATGGCAAGTTCAATTAAAACCGGTTTAAAAAGGATTTCAAAAAAAAATATAGGATTTTTAATTATTCATGCTGACATGCCTAAAATTTCGAGAAAAGTTATAAATAAAATTTACGAATCTATCAAAAGTAAAGATAAAGAAATATTTGTAGCAACTTATAAGAGAAAATTAGGAAATCCAGTAGGTTTTAAATATTCTATGCTTAAAACACTTAAAAAAATTACAGGTGATCGAGGAGCTAAAAAAATAATTAAGAAAAACAAAAAAAAATTATATTTAGTTAAAGTAAATTCAAAATCAATTTTTAACGATTTAAATACACCAAGGGATTTTTTGGATAACTAGATATATTTTATTAACCGCCAGCAATGGGCGGGATAATAGCTATTTTTTGCTCTTTTGAAATCAAATGATCATCATGCACAATATTGTTATCTTCCGAACAGAATGCAGAGGATGTCACGATTTGACAGAAATTTTTGTTTCCGTCGTGTTTTATATTTATAAATTTAATTAATTCTTTTCTTAAATCTTTAATACGACTGTTACTTTTTAAATCTAAGTCTATAGTATTTTCAGAACTAAAATCTTTGCTGGCCCCATATAATTCAACTTTGATTTTCATAATATTTTTTTATCATAAATCCGATAAAAAATAAGGAAAAATACAAAAAGTGTTTTAAATTTTTTCCCCGTTCATTTCACAGTTCTTTTTGTTAATTTTTTTGTCAAAGGATCTTATATTATCTTTATTTACAAGCCACACAAATGACTTTTCATAAGTACCATTGTCGGCTAAAGGGGTACAACGTTTTCCTACTTTGACCATATGATTTGAACATTCAGTTAACAATAATGTTGAAAGTATAATTATAATTTTTTTCATGATAGTTAATTAAATATAAATTTGGATATTTGCTTGTTTTAATCTTGTCATAATTAAGATTTTTACTATCAGAAAAAAAAATTGGCTTAATGGTGGACTGTCTGGGATTCGAACCCAGGACCCATCGCTTAAGAGGCGATTGCTCTAACCAACTGAGCTAACAGTCCATCAAACATTATATATGCATTTTAATGGTTTAAAAATATCTTAATCCGTTCTAAATTAATTTTTTTATTTATATGATTATCTCACCCTGTGTAAGTATTTGTAAAACGGATCCCATAACGGGCTATTGTTATGGGTGCGCTAGAACCAATGGGGAAAAAAAGATTTGGGAAGATGAAAAGACCACTGAAGAATGGAAAAAAAGTAACCTTGAGAAAATCACCAAAAGAATGTCAGGCTGGCAGCTAAATAGTTTTAAAGAATCTTACGAGCATAAAATTAAAAGTGGAGTTTCATTATTTCAGAAACATTCAATTCAAGAAAAACCATAAGATCAAAGCTACTATTGCTAGTATAATTATTAAAATACGAACTCCGCTTAAATAATTGGATATTTCATGAGATTTAGAAATATCTCTTTTTTTTCCTGCACCTAATCTGATTACCAGATAAAATAGAAGCAGCAAAACCAGTATGACAAAAAGAATTCCAGTTTTTTCTAACATTTATAAATTAAAACTTTACAAATAGATTGTTATTTTTCATAATTAATTTTGATGAAAAAATTTCTAGTTACTTTATTTATAAGTTCACTGTTTTGCAATATAGCACAAGCACAAAGTTCATTATCTGAGTGTAAAGGAAGCCCCTATGAAGTTAAAAAATTCTCTTTAACGGGAGGAGGTCTTGCAACCAAAATGAAGATGTTAGCCAAATGGAGAAATTGTCACGGTACTTTGATTAATAAAGATGGATCTCAATACGTTGGTGAATTTCAAGGTGGAAAATATTCGGGTCAAGGAACTTTCACATGGGGAGATGGAGAATTTGCTGGGGACAAATATGTTGGAGAATTTTTAAAAGGTAAACGAAGTGGACTAGGGACTTACACATTTGCCAATGGAGATATAGATCACGGTATTTGGAAAAAAGGCAAATTGATTGAACGTATTGAAATAGGTAAAAAAAAAACAAAGAAAGAAAAAACCAAGACAGCCAAGAAAAAAGAAGCCAAGACAGTCAAGAAAGAAGCAACGCAAACAGAAAGTTCATTGTTTGAGTGCGAAGGAAGTCCTCTTGAAGTTAAAACATTTTCCTTTTCGGGAATGAAGATGTTCGCCAAATGGAGAAATTGTCAGGGTACTTTATTTGGTAAAGATGGCAGCAAATATATTGGCGAATTTCAAGGTGGAAAATTTTCTGGACAAGGAACTTATACATACAGCAATGGAGCAGTTTACGAAGGAGGTTTTAAAAGAGGTAAACAAGAAGGGTACGGAGTTTACAAATTTGCTAATGGAGATTTGTATGTTGGTGAATTTAAAACAGATTCATTTCACGGAGAAGGAACTTTCACTAATCATCTCGGAGGTAAATATGTAGGAGAATTTGTTCAAGGTGTATATAATGGACAAGGAACCTTCACATTTCCAGATGGAAGAGAAAATAGTGGGACATGGAAAAATGGCTTGTTAGATGGACAGGTAAGTATTTTTTTGGGAGACGGTGGCAAGTACTTTGGATTATATCAATATGGCGAGAGAAACGGTCAAGGATCTTGGACAAAAGCTGACGGGACAATAGAAGAAGGTATCTGGAAAAATGGTGAGCTTATTGTGCGAAATGGGCAAGCATCTTTTACCTATGAAGACGGAGGGACTTATTATGGAGAATGGCTAGAAAATAAGCGCGATGGTGAAGGAACCATGAATTTTACTGCAACCTCACCAGAAAACAAAAAAGAAAAAAGAGGTTTATTTGTTAAATATATCGGAGGATGGACAAAGGATAAATTGGATGGGTATGGAACAATGGAATATGCCAATGGAAGAATATATGTTGGTGAATGGAAAAAAGGAAAAAAACATGGTCAAGGAACTTTGACATATCCCGATGGGGGAATAAGAAAAGGAATCTGGTCGGCCAATAAATTAAAAAAACAACAATAGTAAATTTCCTTATTAAATCTTTTAAATAGAGCTATTTTTATCGAGAAATAACGATCTTGTCACACTATGGTCACACTGGTAAATTTTTCTAATGAAAGAAACATCTAATATTATTGTTCAGTCATCAAACAATGGAATTTCTCGAATTAAACTCAACGAACCTGGCACTTATAACGCTCTATCATTAAATACACTCAAATCATTAATAAAAATTTTTAAAATTTTTAATAACGATAAAAAAACAAAAGTAATTATTATTGAAGGTTCTGGAAAAGGTTTCAGTGCTGGACACAATTTAAAAGAAATAAAATCTTTAAAAGGAAAAGCTGATTATCAAAAATTATTTAATTTATGTTCTGAGTTGATGATGAACATAGTGCATAATAGCAAGCCCGTTATTGCCAAAGTTCATGGTGCCGCTTTTGCTGCTGGATGCCAACTAGTTGCAACGTGTGATTTGGCTTTATGTACCAAGGATGCAATCTTTGCTACACCTGGAGTTAACATTGGACTTTTTTGTAGTACCCCTATGGTTGCGTTAAGTAGAAATGTGAACAGAAAAAGAACAATGAAGATGCTTTTAATGGGAGAACCAATTACAGCTCAACATGCAAAAAAAATTGGTCTTATTAATGATTACTTTGATAGCTCAAAATTGGAAGAGGAAGTTTTAAAATTAGCAAAGACGATTGCTTCTAAGTCTACAAAAATCATTAAAATGGGAAAGGAAGCTTTTTATAAACAGTTAGAAATGCCATTAGATGAAGCTTACAAATATACAAGCAAAGTTATGTGCGAGAATATGAAGATTTTGGATGCCCAAGAAGGCATTTTGGCTTATTTAGAAAAAAGAGTACCTAATTGGAAAAACAAATAAATGACTTATTCAGCAAAAGATGAACAATTAATTAAACAGATTCTTACTTCTACAAAGACAATTGCGATGGTTGGTGTAAGCTCAATTCAAAAGAAAGAACCTTCTAACAATATTAGAAGGAGACCTTCAATTATTGTTATGAAATATCTCCAAGAATTTGGATATCGAGTGATACCGGTTAATCCTTCTGCGGTAGGAAAAAAAATATATGGAGAAACTGTAGTTGACAAATTAGAAAATGTAACAATTCCGATAGATGTGGTTAATGTTTTTCGTCCATCAAAAGAAGCAACCATGATTGCTAAACAAACAGTGGAAATCGGAGCAAAAGTTCTTTGGTTGCAGTACGGTATTCAAAACCAAGAAGCACAAAAAATAGCAAAATCAGCAAATATTACCTACATAGCAAACAGATGTATAAAACAGGAGTATCAAAGATTATTTTTAAAAGTAAGCCCTGTTTTTCCAGCTCTACGAAACTAATAAAATTATGGATGATAAAGTTTAGATCATCAATATTGAATAGGAATTAAAAAGTATTATAAAAGGATAAGGATAGTATGGCGGGATAGCTCAGTTGGTTAGAGCGCGGGACTCATAAGCCCGAGGTCGTCAGTTCAATTCTGACTCCCGCTACCATT
>CAJWDL010000005.1 GCA_913030805.1 uncultured Candidatus Pelagibacter sp.
GTAAGCATTTCAATGCTTTTTTGAAAACTACATTGTAACTACATTGTTGACGACCACTTTATCGTCCTCAAGTCAGAAGATGACTACATTGAATAATTAATATTCAATGTAGTATGTATAATTAAATTTTATGATTATTGAAAATTTTTTTAATTTTTTCAGCAAATATCACCACGATTCAATTTCTAACTATTCAAGGAATTTAAATTTTGAAATAATGATTGACGTTGGAGCACATAAAGGTGAATTTTTATCTAGTTTTTTACAAATTAAAAAAATTAAGAAATTCTATTGTTTTGAACCGCAGATTAAAATTTTTAAAAAATTAAGCGGATTATATAAAAAAAATAAAAAAATTTTACTATTCAATAATGCTCTGGGTGAAAAATTTATAAAAAAAAAATTATTTTTATCAAATTTTTCATCAACTTCGACAATGTCTTCTTACAATCGAAAGTCAAAATATTTAAAATTTAAAAATTTTATCTTAAAAAATAAAAATCAAAAATCAATTCTTGTTAAACAAAGAACATTTGATCAAGTTTTCAAAAATATTAACTTAAAAAAAAGTTTTTTGAAAATTGATGTCGAAGGATATGAATTAAATGTTTTAAAAGGGTCAAAAAAAAAAATTAAAGATGTGAGATATATTTTAATAGAACATCAATTTTTCAATCAATATAAAAATAACTTTGATAAAGTAAAAAAATTTTTAGTTAAAAATAATTTTGAGGTATTAAAAATTTTTTATTTTCCCACACTTCATTACAGAGATATTCTTTTTAAAAAAAAACCCCCAGAAATTTCTTTCCGAGGGTTCTAATTCTGTTTTTGGTATGTTTTTAGAGTGTTCTCTGGTTGGTAAGGAATTACATTCCCATTCCACCCATTCCACCCATTCCACCCATTCCACCAGGAGGCATAGCGGGACCAGCTTCTTTTTCATCTGGTTTGTCAGCAACCATTGCTTCAGTTGTAATTAGCAAACCGGCAATAGAAGCAGCATCTTGAAGTGCTGTTCTTACAACTTTAGTTGGGTCTATAATTCCTTTTGCAAACATGTCGCAGTATTCTTCGTTTTGAGCATCATAACCCTGATTTTGTTTTTTGCCTTCCAAAAGTTTTCCAACAACAACTGATCCGTCAACACCAGCATTAGCTACTATTTGTCTGATAGGTGCCTCTAAAGCTTTTTTAATGATGTCTACTCCAGCTTTCTGATCAGCTCCTTTAAATTTAACCTTATCTAAATCTTGAGTGGCATAAAGTAATGCGCATCCTCCACCGGCAACAACGCCTTCTTCTACGGCAGCTCTTGTTGAGTTTAGTGCATCTTCCACCCTATCTTTTCTCTCTTTAACCGCAACTTCAGTTGCGCCACCAACTTTGATTACAGCAACTCCCCCAGCCAATTTAGCTAGTCTTTCTTGAAGTTTTTCTTTATCATAATCAGAAGTTGTTTCTTCAATTTGTTGTCTAATTTGAGTGCATCTTGCTTCAATATCAGTTTTTTTGCCTGAACCAGCAACAATTGTACTATTATCTTTGTCAACTTTTATTTTTTTGCAAGATCCAAGATCACCTATTTTTACATTTTCTAATTTAATTCCAAGATCTTCTGAAATTACCTGGGCACTCGTTAGTATTGCGATATCTTCTAACATTGATTTTCTTCTATCGCCAAATCCGGGTGCTTTAACAGCAACCACTTTTAATCCGCCTCTTAGTTTATTGACAACCAAAGTAGCCAGGGCTTCGCCCTCAACATCTTCAGAAATTATCATAAGCGGACGTCCCGCTTGAACGACCGACTCTAATAAAGGGACCATCGGTTGTAAGTTAGTTAATTTTTTTTCATGTAACAAAATGAGTGGATTTTCAAGTTCTGTAGTCATTTTGTCTGCATTAGTTATAAAATAGGGAGAAAGGTATCCTCTATCAAATTGCATACCCTCTACAACATCAAGTTCTGTAGCGAGTCCTTTTGCTTCCTCAACGGTAATTACACCTTCGTTTCCAACTTTTTGCATTGCTTTAGAAATCATATCCCCAATTTCTTTTTCACCATTTGCAGAAATTGTTCCAACTTGGGCTATTTCATCGCTAGTTTTAACTTTTTTTGAAGATGATTTTATTTTTTCAATAACATGCTCAACTGCATTATCAAGTCCACGCTTAACATCCATTGGGTTCATTCCGGCAGTAACATACTTACAACCTTCTTTGACGATTGATTGTGCTAGAAGTGTAGCTGTTGTAGTACCATCGCCAGCTTCATCGTTTGTTTTGCTAGCAACTTCCTTAACCATTTGAGCCCCCATATTCTCAAATTTATCTTCTAGATCAATTTCCTTGGCAACGGTTACACCATCTTTTGTTGAACGTGGTGCTCCATAAGACTTGTCTAAAACGACATTTCTTCCTTTTGGACCCAACGTAATTTTGACAGCATTTGCTAGAGTATCTACTCCTCGAATCATTTTACTTCTTGCTTCTGTATCAAACTTTATAATTTTTGACATTTTCTTTCTTTCTCCTTAATTTATTATTTGCCTTTCGAAATTCCCATAATGTCAGATTCTTTCATTATGCTATATTCTTTTCCATCAATTTTTACTTCCGTGCCTGACCACTTACCAAAAAGAACTATATCACCGACTTTTACATCCATCGGCGAAATTTTTCCATCTTCTGATTTTGTCCCAGGTCCAACGGCTACAACCTCGCCCTCTTGTGGCTTTTCTTTTGCTGTGTCAGGAATAATTATCCCTCCGGCAGTTTTTTCTTCGCTATCTAAAACTTTAATTAATACTCTATCGTGCAAGGGTCTGAATTTCATTGCTTTCTCCTATTAAATTCTTTGAATGATATAAATATATAAACATATAATTTCAAGGTGCAGTCAAAATTAACTTGATCTTTAAAAAACATTGAAAATACTATACTTTTCGCGTTTATATTGTGTTTATTAATGAATTTTTTGCACTTAAAAAATGGATTACGAGAAATAGCCGATAATTATAAAACTTTCTCTATAGATTTATGGGGAGTGGTACATAACGGGGTATCATTAAATCCCAAAGCTATGGAAGTTTTAGATAACTTGAAAAAAAAAAATAAAAAGTTTATTTTAATGACTAACGCACCAAGACCAAGACAAAATGTAGCAAAATTTTTAAGCAAATTAAATTTTAATAAAGATTATTATCAGAATATTTTTACCTCAGGTGATGCAGCCTTAAATTCATTAAGATTAGACTTTCATGGTAAAAATTTTTTTCACTTAGGTCCAAAACGAGATTTTGATTTATTTATTGAATTTAAAGAAAAAAGAAAAAACAAAATAGAATCAGCAGAATTTATCTTATGTACCGGCTTATTTGATGAGCATGAGAATGATCTTTTTTATTATAGGAATTTACTTGAAAAATATGTCAATAAAAAAATGGTATGTACAAATCCAGATTTAATAGTTCATAGAGGTAGCAAAAAAGAATATTGTGCCGGATCCGTTGCTAAAATTTTTGAAGAAATGAAAGGAAAAGTAATTTACTATGGAAAACCTTATCCTGAAATTTATAAAGACTGTATTCACGATGAAAAAAAAGTGTTGGTAATCGGAGATAATTTAGAAACAGATATAAAAGGCGCAAATAATATGCATTATGATTCTTTATTTATAAAAAACGGAATTCATCAAGATGAATTCAATAGTTTAACATCTGACAATTTTGATGAAGTTTTTGACAAATATCAGGTCAAAATTAATTATTATCAAAATCATTTATCATGGTAGAAAACGATGTTTAAAATTTATAATAATTTTATTATTTCAAGAAAATTAAAAAAATCTATTTTATTAATAGGAAACTTTGATGGTTTACATTTAGGCCATCAAAAACTGTGCAATGAAGCAAAAAAATACAAAAAAAAATATAAGTTAAAGTTGGGAGTCCTAACATTCAATCCTTTGCCGGTTATGTTTTTTAATAACAAAATGAAAAACTATAGACTTACAAATGATTCGCAAAAATTTATTTTATTAAAAAAAATGGGGGTAGATTTTGTCATTAATAAAAGATTTAATTTATTGTTTTCTAATATTAAATCTGAAAAATTTATTAAAAATATAATAGTAAAAAAAATTGATCCAAAATTTATTTTTGTTAGCTCAAATTTTAGATTTGGAAATAAGAGAAAAGGTGATGTTAAAGAATTAATTACTGAAAGTAAAAAATATGGATTTAATGTTATAAAACCTGAACCGTTAAGAATTAAAAAAAAAGTTGTTTCTTCCTCATCAATTAGAGATTTGTTAAGAAAAGGAAAAATAAAGAAGGCAAATAAATTATTATCAAGAAATTGGGTAATTAATGGAGATGTTCAGAGAGGAAGGCAATTAGGTAAAAAGCTAGGATTTCCAACATGTAATATAGATATTAATAATTATATTTTAGCAAAACCTGGAGTTTATTCTATTAAAGTTACCATAGAAGAATCAAAAAAAATTTTAAGTGGCATAGCTTACCTAGGTTATCGGCCAACCTTTGAAGGGAAAAAACTATTACTCGAGGTAAATTTATTTGGTTTCAATGGAAATTTATATAAAAAAACACTAAATGTTTATTTTTTCAACTTTATTAGAAGAGATAAAAAATTTAAAAATAAAATAAGTTTAATTACTCAAATGAAAAAAGATTTAACAAAAGCAAAACTTGATTTGAAAAAAAAAATAATTTTATGACAAAAGAAAATTTGAATTTGCCCCAAACATCTTTTTCGATGAGGGCCAACCTACCTCAAAAAGAACCAGATATCGTAAATTTTTGGGACAAAATTGATTTATATAAAAAATATAGAAATTCGAGCAAAGGAAAAGAAAAGTTTATTCTACATGATGGCCCACCTTATGCAAATGGACACATTCATATGGGCACAGCACTAAATAAGATACTTAAAGATATTGTAACAAGATTTCATCAAATGGATAATAAAGACTCAAATTATGTTCCAGGATGGGATTGCCATGGTTTACCAATTGAGTGGAAAATAGAAGAACAATATAAAAAAAATAAAAAAAATAAAGATGATGTTCCAATTCGAGAATTTAGGAAAGAATGTCGAGAATTTGCAAATAAATGGATAGATATTCACATCAAAGAATTTAAGAGACTCGGAGTTATTGGTGATTGGAAAAATTATTACTCTACAATGAGCTTTGAAGCAGAAGCTGGAATTGTAAGAGAACTTGGAAAATTTTTATTAGAAGGAAGTCTTTACAAGGGGTTTAAGCCAGTTTTATGGTCAACAGTCGAAAAAACAGCTCTTGCTGATGCGGAAGTAGAATATAAAGACCATGTTTCAAATACTATTTATGTAGGGTTTAATGTCGAACATTCCAAAATTGATTCAATAAAAAATAGTAATGTCATTATATGGACTACAACACCTTGGACAATTCCAGCAAATAGAGCATTAGCCTACAATAAAGACTTAGATTATTCCTTGGTAAAAATTGATGACTCTTCTTCTGATTTCAAAAATCAGAAAATATTGATTGCCTCAAAATTATTAAACGCGATATTAGAAGAAAATGGATTAAAAAAATACAAAATAATCGACACATTCAAAGGTAGTAATTTTGAAGGAACAATTTGTTCTCATCCCCTAAAAAAATTTGGTTATAATTTCGAAGTTCCAATGTTCGAAGCTCAATTTGTAACACTTGAACAAGGTACTGGAATTGTCCATGCTGCACCAAGTCACGGACCTGATGATTTTAATCTTTGTCTTAAACATGGAATAAAGGCCATTGATACAATTGATGACAGCGGACGCTATACAAACAATATACCTTCTTTTAAAGGCATTCATATTTTTAAAGCCGATCAATTAATCATTAATAAATTAAAAGAAGAACAAAAATTATTAGGAAATGGAAAACTTACTCATAGTTACCCTCATTCTTGGAGATCAAAAGCTCCTTTAGTTCATAGAGCTACTCAGCAATGGTTTATCTCAATGGAAAGTCATGGGCTTAGAAAAAAAGCTCTTAAAGCTATTGATGAAACAGATTTTTATCCAAAAAAAGGAAAAGCAAGAATCAGAGCAATGATCGAGTTACGTCCTGATTGGTGCATATCAAGGCAAAGAACATGGGGTGTTCCTTTACCTATATTTGTTTCGAAAAAAACAAACGAGGTACTGAAAGATCCTGAAGTTATTGAAAATATTGCAAAAATTTATGAAAAAGAGGGATCGGATTGCTGGTTTACAGATGATTCTCAAAAATTTTTAGGTAATAAATATAATAAAAAAGATTTCATTAAATCTACCGATATCTGCGAAGTTTGGTTTGATAGTGGATCAACACACTCCTTTGTTTTGGAAAAAAGAGAAGATTTGAAATGGCCAGCATCAATGTATTTAGAAGGATCAGACCAACATCGTGGTTGGTTTCATTCTTCGTTATTAGAGTCATGCGGCACAAGAGGTAGAGCTCCCTATGAAAGTATTTTGTCTCACGGATTTGTAGTTGATGGAAAAGGGTTTAAAATGTCAAAATCTACAGGAAACATAATTTCACCTGAGGACATATTAAAAAAATATGGTGCGGACATACTAAGAGTTTGGGTGGCTGCATCTGATTATGCTGAAGATCTAAGACTTGATTTTTCAATATTAGAACAACATGCTGAGTCATATCGAAAAATAAGAAATACCTTTAGGTTTTTACTAGGCAATCTTCAGGATCAAAAAACTGATATTGATTTTAATTCGGATGAAGTTTTAAATTGGCCTGATCTCGAGAAATATATGCTACACAAAATTTATCTGTTGGATCAAAATTTTAAATTTTATTTTAGAGAATATAATTTTCATAAACTTTATAAAGATCTTCTTAATTTTTGTTCTCAGGATCTGTCAGCTTTCTATTTTGATATTAGAAAAGATACGTTGTATTGTGATGGAAAAGATTCGCAAACTAGAAAAGCATGTATAAAATTATTAAATATTTTACTAGATTCTTTATTAAAGTGGTTTGCTCCCATATTGTCATTTACAACAGAAGAAATTTATAAAATAGTTAATAAAAATGAAACTGATAGCATTCATCTGAAAAATTTTCCAGTTGTACCACTAGCATGGAAAAACGATCGCTTGTTTAAAAAATGGAGTAAATTAAATTATATAAGACAAGTTTGTAATTCGGCTATAGAAGTAAAAAGATCTAATAAAGAATTAGGATCGAGTTTAGAGGCTGATCTTGAAATATATTTAGATGATCAATATCTAAAACTTGCCAAAGAAATTAATTTATCCGAGTATTGTATAACTTCGCAGGCAATAGCAAAACCTTTTGATGATAAAAAAGAAAATTTATTCCAGATTGAAAATATCTCAGGTGTCAAGGTTTTGGTCAAAAAAGCAAAAGGTAAAAAATGTCCAAGATGTTGGAAAATAACAAATAATAAATGTGATAAAAATATGTGCGCTATGTAAAGAGGAATAATTGTCCAGTATTAAGTTAAAAAATTTACTAAATCATTTTATTATAATAATTTTAATTTTTATTATTGATCGAGTAAGCAAAGTTTATCTCCTAAATTTACATGAAAATGGTATTGATGTGGATTTTTATATTTTTCCCTTTCTAAATGTTTACTTAGCCTGGAATACTGGCATAGGATTTGGCTTATTTTCTACAGACCCAAACATTTTTTATCATTTTTTAACCGCTTTAATTGGAATGATTAATTTGGTGTTAATAATTTTATTATTTAATCTAGATGGTATTAGAAAATATTTCATTTCTATGATTCTAGGCGGTTCATTTGGAAATTTTTTTGATAGAATTTACTATTTTGCGGTACCAGATTTTGTGGATCTGCATATCGGAAATTTTCATTGGTTCATATTCAATATTGCGGATATATTTATTACAATTGGTGTAATTTGCCTAATTTTGGTTGAAATATTTGGCAAAAATATAAATAAAGGACTTAATGCAAAAAATACTTAATAAAATAATCATAATAGTTTTTTTTTTCATCACAGCGTGCGCTTCATCTTGGGAAGATGTTAAAAAAGGATTGGGTGGTGAAAAAAAAACATCTACGGATGAATTTTTAGTAAGAAAAAAGGAACCTCTTGTTATGCCACCAAAATGGAAAAATTTACCAGAACCAGGCGCGGCAATGAAATCAGATGACGAAGTTGGAGAAGCGACTGATATTGAGGAACTTATGAAATTGGGAGAAAATATAGAAAGTTCAACTAATTATGAGCAAGGCAACGGAAATTTGGAAGAGTCGATTTTAAAAAAAATTAAGTAAAAATAATGTTAATTAAGACCATTCTTTTCAAAAATAATTTGATTAAGAAAATAAAATCAAAAAATATTTTAAAAACTAAAAAAAAATTTTGGGAATTAAAAAAAGATTATAAAGAGAAAAGAATTGCCTTACTTACTAGCTTCGAAAAAAATTATAAGCTTAGTTACTCAAAAAAATTAGTCAAAGTTTTAAGAAAAAAAAAAAATATAATTTTGGTGGGAATGGGTGGTTCAATTCTTGGGGCAAAAGCATTGTATTCATTTTTAAAACGAAAAATTAATAAAAAATTTTTTTTTCTAGATAATTTAAGCGAAAAAAATATTTTAGAACTGAACTTAAAAAAATTTATAAAGCCAGCTTATATTTTTATATCTAAATCTGGAAATACTATCGAAACTGTTACAAATATGAATTTAATTATTCAAAATAAAAAAAATAATACAAAAATTTTTATTACCGAAAAAACAAGTAATGCAATAACTGAAATTGCAAATAAACTAAAAGCAGAAATTATAGAGCATAAAAATTTTATAGGAGGAAGATATTCTGTAATGTCAGAAGCCGGAATGTTGCCAGCAGAATTAATGAATTTAAATGTAAAAAAATTTAAAAATTTAAATTACTTAATTAATAACAAGAATTTTGTTAATCGATTAATTTCAGATGCATCCTGTTTGTATGATTTGTCTAAACAAAATATCTTGAATTCAATAGTCCTAAATTATGATCCCGATATGAGCGATCTCGGTTATTGGTATCAACAATTAATAGCAGAAAGCCTTGGAAAAAAAGGTAAAGGCTTTATCCCAATGGTTTCTATTATGCCAAAAGATCATCATAGCTTGCTTCAGTTATATTTGGATGGACCTAAAAATAATTTTTTTACAATATTTGCATCAAGACACCAAAAAAAATATAGATTATCTAATTACTTAATACCAAAATCTATTAAATATATAGCAAAAAAAAATTTAGAAACCATCTTATGTGCACAAAGAAAAGCAATGGAGAAAGCTTTAATTAAAAACAGAATTCCCTTTAGAATTTTTTACTTTTTAAAGAAACGTGAACAAGAACTGGGTACGATTTTTACTTTTTTTGTTTTAGAAACGATTCTTTTATCAAGATTAATGAAACTGAATCCTTTTGACCAACCAGCTGTTGAAAATATAAAACAAGATACTAAAAAAATTCTTTTAAAAAGCTAAATTTCCATAAATAATCTTTGAAGCACCATATTTTCTTATATCTAATATTTTGAAGTTGTTTGGATAATTATCCTTCGATTTTTTATTTCTATGAATTACAATGATTGCATTTTTTTTAAGGATATTTGCTTTAATAATACTATCAATTAATTCAAAAATATTTTTTTCTTTGTAAGGAGGATCCAAAAAAATCAAATCTACCTTATAATTATAATTGTCAATATTAGATAAATAATTTAATACCGAATATTCAATTACGGAGGTCTTTTTTTCAATATCAAGTTTATAAATATTTTTTTGTAATATTTTCAAGGCATTTTTATTGTTTTCAACAAATATGACTTTACTGGCATCTCTAGATAGACATTCTAAGCCAAAAGATCCAGTGCCCGAATAAAGATCTAAAATTTTTGCATTTTTGAATTTAAATGGTAACTTTTTAAAATGAATCAATGTATTAAAAATTGACTCTTTGGTAATATCTTTGAGAGGTCTTGTTTCTTTACTTAGAGGAATGAACAGTCTTGTATTTCTAAACTTTCCAGAAATTATTCGCATTATTATTTTGTTTTTTATCTACCACAAGTTAATTAATATCTTTTCTAAAAAACCATTTTTCCAATTAATCCTATATTCATATAATATTGATATATAAAAAATATATAATTATGAATGAAATTTTGGCGAAATTAAAGTACGGGTCTAATTCTTTCGAAGTACTGGAAAAAGGCAATCACGTCATTTGTGCTGTTTCGGGAAAAAAAATTTCTTTGGATAAACTTACCTATTGGAATGTTGATTTGCAAGAAGCCTATTTTTCACCTAAAGAGGCACAAATACGATTTGAAGAATTAAAAAAATGATAATTTACAAATTTATTTCCAACGGTTGTGCGACCAAAGCCATTGTTCAGGTTTCTTTAAAATCATTTTTTCAAGCTGTTGATTAATTTCTAATGTTAGGCCGCAAGTATCTTTCTCATAGTTCTCAGTTTTTTTGTATTCAAAGGGTTTGCAAACTGTCATTTCAAATCTACTATTCGATAATCTTTCCATACGCAGGGGCACAATTTTGCAGTTATATTTGAGTGATATTTGAGCTGGGATAGTTGTTGTTAATGCAGGACAATTGAAAAATTCAATTTTTTTTCCTTCACTAGTTCTTTGATCGGCTATTATAATTACCGAATATCCACTTTTGATTTTATTTAATAGTTCTCTGATGTTCGATCTTCCTTTTTTTATCATTATAGGACATACATATTTTAATCTCAGATATTCCATGATTGGATTTAAAAATATGTTATTTAGAGGCCGATAGATTGCACAAAATCTAATTCCATATCGATTCAATTTGATTCCTAATAATTCAAAATTTGAGAAATGGCCTGATACGAAAACTACAGGCTTATTGCTATTTTTAATTTCATCCAAATATTCCTTTCCATTTAATTTTATCAAGTGGTTATGATTTTTTTGAAAATTATTCAAAAAAATATATTCAGAAAAGGTCCTTCCAATATTGTTCCACATACCGAGAGATATTCTTTTAATCTTTTTTTGGTCAATGTTTTTGAAACAAATCTTTAAGTTTTTTTCTATAATCCTTTTTGATCTAAGTAATGGACCAAATATTTTGGCAAGACTGCTTCCCATAAAGGATGCATTTCGAGGTCCAATAATTTTAAAAGTCATAAATAACGATAAAACTATTATAAATTGTAAAAAATATTTAAAGATTTTCATATAATTTTTTTTAATTCATTAATAAATTCTTCTTTTTTATCAATAAGTAATTCGAATTTTAAATATTTAATATTTTTTTTATCTTCATTAGTTAGTCTAAAATAATCTTTTTCGGTAGTTACCAAACATGCGTCCAACTCTCTAGCTCTTTTGTTCAGGTTTGTAATATCTATTTTTTTAAAATTATAATGATCGGGAAATTTAAAAGTTTCTATCATTTCTATATTATTATTTTTTAAAAGATCAAAAAAATTTTCAGGGCTTCCTATGCCCGCGAATGCTATGACTTTTCTATTTGTCATATTATCTAAATTTGTTAGTTTATATTGAGTATAAAAAATTTTAATTTCAGGATTAAATTTATTTATAGTTTTTTCAAATTCCAAATTTTGGTTTCCGTTAATAAATACATAGTTGCATCTTTTTAATGCATTAAGTTTTTCTCTAAGTGGTCCTGAAGGAATTACAAAACCATTTCCAATCCACTGTTTTTCATTAAAACAAATTATAGATATATCACTTTTTACACTTGGATCTTGAAAACCATCATCAAAAATAGCCACTTTAAAATTATTACTAATCAATGACTTTACTGCCTCCGATCTTTGTTTATTTGAAAATACTTTACCAATATTTTCTAACAATTTTGTTTCATCGGCATATTTTCCATGGCGCTTTTTTATAAATGCTGGATTTAATTTTAGTGACTTAAGTATTTGAAATATTTCTATACAAAGAGGTGTTTTACCAGTTCCACCTAGATAAATATTTCCAACTAAAATTATTGGAATGTCAAACTTCTCTTTTTTTGAATATTTAAATTTTAATAAGTTAATTAAATTAATTATTAGGCTGAAGGGAAAAAAAAAGTAAGGCCAAACCGAAAATTCCCTACTATCCCAAAATTTTGGTTTGTAAACTTTCATTTCTTATTTACAATAAATTTTTTTATTTCCAAATATATATTTTTCAATATAGATTGACCTATAGAATTTATTTGTTTCTTTAATTTTTTACTCTCTTTTTCTTTTGAACTTAAGTCTTTTAATAAAAATTTTTTTAGATTGTTAATAGTATTAATTTTTTTTGAAATATTAAAAAATGCCAAATAGGAGTAAACTTCTTTAAAATTATTTATGTGGGGGCCATGGTAAATTGAACAACCCATTCTAGTAGGTTCAATTGGATTTTGACCACCATGATTAATTAGTGATCCACCTAAAAAAACAGATTTAGAAATATTAAAAAATTTTTGCGTTTCTCCAAAAGTGTCTACAAGATATATATCTATGTTACTGTTAAATTTTGATTTATTTGTATGTAAATGTATTTTTAAATTCATCTTATTTAATTCTTTAACTATTTCATCAATGCGATGAATATGTCTTGGTATTATTATTAAAATAACATTTTTTAATCTTTTTTTTAATTCAATGTGAGTTTTGCCACAAAAAATTTCTTCACCAACGTGGGTACTAGTAGCACACCATATTTTTTTGTAATGAAATATTTTTAAAATATTTTTATCAAGCTTATCTGAAGAAAGAGAAGCGGGACTTGAGAATTTTAAATTTCCAAGGTTTTTAATTTTTTTTACACCAAAATTCGTTAAATATTTTTCAGTTTCTTTATTTTGAGACAAACATATATCAAAACTATCAAAAATTGATTTTGCAAAATTAGGAATCTTTTTCCAGCGTAAATAAGTTTTGGTAGTAATTCTTGCATTTAATAATACTAAAGGAATCTTCCTGTTTTTTATGTTTAAAATAAAATTTGGCCAAATTTCCGATTCAACAAAAATAACTAAGTTTGGAAGCCAATGATTTAAGAATTTTTTTGCAAAAATATCTTTGTCAAACGGAAAAAATTGGTGAATTATTTTTTTTGATTTTATTTTTTTTTCAAATATTTTTGATGAACTTAGAGTATTTGTCGTTAAAAGAATTGACTTGATTTCTTTAATTTTTTCAAGCTTCCCCAGAAGAGGAACGATACTTAGTAGCTCACCTACACTAGCAGCATGAAACCATACCAGTTTGCCCTGGGGTTTCTTTTTTTTTATTATACATAATTTTTCTTTATACCTATTCTTATCCTCTTTTTGTTTATGGATTCTTATTTTAAGAATAATTGGAGCAAATAGACAAACTACATTTATTATCAACCTGTATAATATTAACATTAATTAGTGAGGTCTTAATTGTTTATTATAAAAGTTTTTATAAATTTTTGAATTTTTTAAAAGATAATCGTGATTCCCTTCAGCTACAACTTTGCCATTCTCGATTATAAAAATTTTATTTGCTCTTAATACAGTAGAAAGTCGATGGGCTATAATAATAGTTGTTTTATTCTTTGTTAGATACATTATTGCTTCCTGAATTTTATGTTCAGTATCAGCGTCCAATGATGAAGTAGCTTCATCAAGTAAAATAATTGGCGCATCTTTAAGGATAGCTCTTGCAATGGATATTCTTTGTTTTTCACCACCAGATAACCGAACACCGTTTTCTCCTATTAGTGTATCGTATTTTTCTGGTAACCGTTCTACAAAGTCATGTGCAGCAGAAAATTTACTCGCTTCAAGTATCTTTTCTTTCGATGCATCAGAGTTTGCGTAAGCTATATTTGATAAAACTGTATCATCGAATAATGTGATATCTTGACTTACTAAAGAAATATTTTTTCTTAAGGAAAATAAGGTTACTTTGCGTATTGATTGATTATCAATCAGTATTTCACCACTTGAAGCGTTATAAAATCTTGGGATCAAATTCATTATAGTGGTTTTTCCAGCCCCGCTATGACCAATCAAAGCTATGATATTTCCGCCTTCTATTTTGAGATTTATAGATTTTAATATTTCTTTATCATCATCATAGGCAAAACTTACATCTTTGTATTCGATTTTTGCCTTATCAATTACCAAATCTTTGGCATTTATATTTTCGTCAATTTTTCTTTTTAGATCAATAACTTCATAAACTCTTCTAGCCCCAGCCAAGCCTTGTTTTATACCTATGTTAAGTGTGGCTAAAGCTCTCACAGGTTGATACGACAACATCATTGCTGCAAGAAAGGAAAAAAAATTGTTTATTTCAAGTGTGCCGCTATGGACCATTCTAGCAGAATAATAAATTAAACCTGCTATCATCAATCCAGTCAAAACCTCCATAATTGGGGTGCTTCTAACAAGAATGATTCCCATTTTTTGACCTTTTTCTTTTGCTTCTTCTAAAAACTTATCTGCCCTTGCAAATTCAAATTGTTCTTTTTGATAAGTTTTAATTATTTTGGAATTTTTTAATATTTCCAAAAAATAAGATGTGATCATTCCTATTTTTATTTGAAGTTCAGCTGTTATTTTGCCCATTCTTTTTCCTAGGGATTTTGACGTAATTGTTGCAAGCGGAATCATTATAATTGCAAATAATGAAAGTCTCCAATTTTGATAAAACATCAAACTTAATAAAGCGATTAAGGTTAAACTGTCCTTTATTAAACTCAATACTGATGAGCTTACCAATTGAATAATTAGTGCGGCATCAAATGTCAAGTTTCCTATAAATTTTCCTGAATGTTTTTTTTCAATCACCTGTGTGTCCGAATTTATTATTGATTCGAGTAAATTTTGCTGAATCTCTTTTTCAATTGACGCACCAACTTTTATCATCATGGTTCTTACAAGATAAAGTGAGATTCCTTTAATAGTAAAGGCTAATATTATTGTGATAGGAATTAATAACAAGAAATCTGTATTTTTTTCTACAAATATTTTTTTAATTGCTGGATCAAGCAACCAAGCTATAGCAGCGGTACTTCCGGCAACTAGTAACGAAAGAAATAATGCAAAAAAAAATTTATTAAGATATTTATTAATGTAATTATTATATAATCTTTTTATAATTTCTTTGTCAGTCATATTTTTTATTAAAATTTAAATATTTGTAGCCATTAATGTTAGAAAAACTAAAAGACCGAAAAAGTTATTACTTTTAAAAATTATTAAACAACTATTTGTATTATTTCTATCTAGACGAGTCATTTGATGCAAAAGATGCATAGCGGGAAAAATTAAGATTGTAAAATAATACATTCTATTTTCTTCCAGGAAACCCAGAATAACCAAAAACAAAACACAGATAAAGTAGCATAGACTAACAAAGAGTTTGTAATTTTTTTTAAATTTAATTGATGTTGATTTTACTCCAATTATTTCATCATCATAAATATCCTGAAACCCATAAATGGTGTCATAACCCAATGTCCAAAATATGGCTGCAATGTATAGCAAAATGGGTTCTAATGATATTTCTCCTTTTAATGCAGTCCATCCCAACAAAATGCCCCAATTAAAAGTAAGTCCCAAAAAAAATTGAGGCCAGTAGGTCAACCTTTTCATATATGGATAGGAGAAGAGAAGGGGTATTGATAGCAAACCTAGAATAATTGTTAAAAAATTAAATTGAATTAAAATAATAAAAGCAACCAAACACAATAAAATTATATACACAAAAGACTCTTGCGTTGAAATTCTTCCCGAGGGTATAGGTCTATTTTTTGTTCTATCTACTTTTTTATCAAAATCTTTATCAGCGATATCGTTAAATATACAGCCAGCACTACGCATTAATACTGAGCCCAGAAAAAATAAAATAATATAATTTATAAACAATCTGAATTCTCCAGTTTGATCAAAAGCAAGAGCCAATCCCCAAAGGCAAGGCCAAAATAGAAGCATAAATCCAATTGGCTTATTTAATCTGGTAAGTTCGATAAAAATTTTGATTTTATTCATTCAAGAAATGGCTTGTAAATAACAAAGGGTGGATTCATAATCAATCTGATTCGTTATGAATGTAGATTATACAGTCGCGGCACTCATGTTTCCAGCCATACCGTTATTAATGAACGTTTATGGTAATCGGTTTCACACGTTAAGCGACCTAATAAGAAAAATACATGACGAATATGTTTGGGAAAAACATATTCCTCATGAATGGGAAAAACAGCTTATTAATTTAAATGGAAGAGTTAAATTGTTAAAATATACAGTTGCCTTTGCAAGTTTTGGTTTTTTACTTAATATGTTAACTGTTTTTGCTCTGTTATCTCGGCAGAACATTTGAAGCTAGAGTAATTTTTGGTACTTGTTGTATGGCAATGATAATTTCAGTACTTTTTTTTCTTAGAGAAATACAAATTTCTACAAAAGCTTTAAAGTTACATTTATCAGATATGAAAATTGATTTGGATTAAGGAACAATAATTGCTGGACCAATTATTTTTCTCCCCTCCAGGTCTTTGTGAGCCTGAACGACATCTTCTAAATCATATTTTTTGGATATCTCTACTTTAATTTTGCCTAGTTTAACTTTTTCAAATAATTTTTCTGCTCCTTCCTCTAATTCATTTTTTTTTGCCAAGTAATGAAACATGGTGGGTCTTGTAAAATAAAGACTTTTTGGTTGTATCATTTTTTTCACATCAATATTTTCTACAGGACCTGACGAGTTTCCGAAAGATATCAGCATTCCTTTTACTTGTAAGCACTCAATTGATCCTTCAAGAGTATTTTTACCTACACCGTCATAAACAACAGAAACACCCTTACCTTTGGTAAATTCCAAAACTTTTTTTGCAAAATCTTCTCTAGAATAATTTATTACAAAATCACAACCATTTTTTTTAGCTATACCAATTTTTTCATCCGATCCAACAGTTCCAATAACTTTGCATCCTAGGCTTTTTGCCCATTGACAAAAAATTTGCCCAACCCCACCAGCAGCAGCATGAAATAATATAGTTTCATTTGCTGAAACGGGATAAGCTTTACAAAGCAAATAATAAGAGGTTAAGCCTTTTGTCATTAAGGTAGCAGCAATATTAAAATCCATTTCCTTTGATATTTTTACCAAATTTTTTGTTGGGTAATTTCTTTCCGATGAGTATGCTCCAAGTGGAGTACCGGCGTAAGCTATACGATCTCCAATTGAAAAATCTTTAACCTTTGAGCCAATTTTTTTAATTATACCTGAACCTTCCGTGCCTATTCCAGAAGGCAATTCAACAGGATATAAACCGGATCGATGATAAGTGTCTATGAAATTAAGACCTATGGCTTTATGTTCAATGAATACCTCCTCTGGCCCCGGTTTATCAAGATCAATTGTCTTAATTTTTAAAACTTCCGGTCCACCAGTTTTTTCAATTTTAATTGCTGTAGTCATTTTTGAACAAAGGTTCCACTATGATAATCTTGAATCGCTTTAATAATTTCTTCTTTAGTGTTCATTACAAAGGGACCACCTCTTGCAATTGCTTCCCCAATTGGTTTTCCTGCTATGATTAAAAATTTACTTTTTTTGTTAGCATAAACATTTAAATCATTTCCATTTTGAAGACAAACCAAATTTGAATTTTGCAATTGATCATGCTTTTTATTTCCTATTATTATTTCCCCAGAAACCAGGTAAACGAAAGCATTATGCGAAGAGGGAATAGTAAAATAAAAAATTTTATCTTTTTCTAATTCAACATCTATATAGATTGGATCGACAGAAATACCTTTTACGGGACCGATTTTATTTTGATATTTTCCAGCTATTATTTTTATTTTTTTTTCTTGATCTTTAAATTCGGGAATTTCTTTGGGCTCAATATTTTGATAAGAAGGTTTATTCATTTTATATTTTGCAGGCATATTCACCCACAATTGAAATCCGTGTAACTTTCCTTCTTTCATTATAGGCATTTCAGAATGAATAATTCCTCCAGCTGCTGTCATCCACTGGACACCTCCTGGACCTAGATCACCTTTATTACCGGAACTGTCCTCGTGTCTAAATTCTCCATTAAGCATATAGGTTACTGTTTCTATGCCTCTATGGGGATGAGATGGAAAACCAGCAATATAATCTTCTTTATTTTCAGAACCGAATTCATCTAACATTAAAAAAGGATCAATAAAATCAAGTTCAGAAATTCCTATGCTTCTCTTTAATTTAACACCCGCTCCATCAGATGTTTCAATTGCCTTAACAATTTTTTTAACTTCTATTGTTGACATAAAATCATTTTTTTCTAAACATTATACCAGTTCAAACAACGTTTCATACGCATGAAATATACAAATCGCTGTGTTATTTATTTTTGTAGCAAATCTTCTAATTTCTGAACTTCTCCAATTTTAAATATTATTGCATCATCTTTATGGTAACCATACTTATTTGTGTTATTTTTGAATCTTGCTGGCGGTTCAAATGGATCTTCAAACGAAAGTGTTATTGTTCCCCAGTGCATGCCTAATACTTTTTTGCTTTTTAGATCTTGTCCAATATTAAGAGCCTCTTCTGGGTTAGCATGGTAAACTGATTTTTCAAACATTGGTCTAAAATCATATGCGCCGATATTAATAAATGTTAAATCGATGGGCCCATACTCTTTGCCTAATTTTTTATAGATATTTCCGTATCCCGTATCACAAGCAAAAAATATTTTTTTATTTTTATATTCAATTAAAAAATTTCCCCACAAAGTCTTATTAGTGTCGGTTAAAGTTCGTTTAGACCAGTGAACCGCAGGCAATAATGTTATCTTTAAATCATTGACTCGAACTTGATTGTACCAGTCCATCTCTTCAACATTATTGAAACCATTCTTGGTAAAATATTTACTTAATTTAAGCGGGGTAAGAACTTTGGTTTTTTTATAAGGAAATTTTTTTATCGTTCGGTAGTCCAGATGATCATAATGATTGTGAGTTAACAAATATAAGTTAATTTCTGGAATATCTTCAAGATTAATTGCAGGTTTCGCATATCTTTTTGGTCCAAAAATTAAAGGACCAGCATTTTTAGAAAAAAATGGGTCTGTTATGATTGTTGTGTTTCCTAATTTAATTAAAAAAGTCGCGTGCCCAATCCAAGCGACATAGTTATCATTTTTATATTTCTCAATATTTTTTAGCACTTCCTTTTTATCAACAATGTGATCTGATGGTATATTAATTCTGATTTTCTTTTTTTCTTTGTTCCATTTTAACATTGACCATTTAATATTAGGATCTCTCAATGGACTACCTTCAGGATTTCTAAAGGTTCCATCCAGTAAATGATGATAAGGTAAAACTTTCATAGTTTTTACAAAAGTATTATAGTTTATTGAAAATAATATTATCAATAGGTATGTTACTAACTTTTTTTTCATGACTACAAAAATAAGATTAAATTTTTCTGATAAAATTCAAAGTGAAATAATATCATATTTGACAAGAGAACAGTCTCATTATGTAAAGGATGTTATGAGACTAAAAACAGGTGATAGCTTTTCAGTTTTTAATGACCAAGGTGAATGGAATGCAATCATTGAAAGTTATGAAAAAGATGGAGCTCGGATAAAAATTTTAAAAAAAGTAAGAAACAAAAAAAGTGAAAAAAATGTTTGGTTGGCTTTTTCACCTATCAAACAAAATCCATTGAATTTTATGATACAAAAAACGACCGAGCTTGGTATTCAAAAATTTATTCCAGTAATCTGTGAAAGATCAGTTGTGAACGATATCAATATTGAAAGAATTAAAAAAATAATTATTGAATCAAGCGAGCAATCAAACAGACTTTCAGTTCCCGAAATAACAAAAAAAGAATCACTAAAGAATTTTCTAAAACTTTTTCCAAAAGATGGATGTATAATTTTTTGTGATATCAACTGCAATAAAAGTAATTTTAAAAATATTCTGTCAAAAAAAATCAAAGGCCCCGTATGCATCCTGGTAGGTCCAGAAGGAGATTTCTCTGAAAACGAAAGACAATTAATAATTGAATTAAATCAAACTTCTCCCCTATCTTTGGCTTCAAATATACTCCGAGCTGAAACGGCAGCTATAGCTGCCACAACTATTATTAATTTTGAGCTAAATTCATCATAATTTTTGTACAATTTGTCGCAAAAGAGTAGTTGTATTTTTAATTATATTCTTGTAAGTGCAGTGTAGTTTTTTGAAAATTGACATAGATCAAAGAGATGATGAATACGGGATATACAGTTTTGGCCTCAATAATCGGTCTTTTAATATTATTTTTGTTTCTATCATGGTTACATGTTTCAGCGAAATATGTAGGGGTAAAAAATAATAAGAATTTGACACGATGGAAAAATATTATTGATGCAAAAAATGAAAATCTTGGATGGTTCGATTTGGGCAATCACATAATAGTTATAGGAGCTGTTTTGCTTGCAATATTTATTGTAATAAATGCACAGTAAAATCAATTAAAAACAATGACCATTGCATTTGTACTTTTTTTAGTTGTTGTTGGAACTCTAATATTTCATATTTGGAGTCCTTGGTGGCTGACGCCTTTAGCCTCAAACTGGAGTGGTATGGACGAAACCCTTCTCCTAACATTCTGGGTTACCGGTGGTGTATTTATGGCCGTCGGTTTGTTTATGGTTTATTGTGTATGGCGTTACCGTTATCAAAAAGATAGAAAATCAGAATATAAACCTGAAGATAAAAAATTAGAATTTCACTTAACATGGATAACAGCAGTTGGCGTTGTGGCGTTGCTTGCGCCAGGACTCATTGTTTGGAATAAGTTTGTAACAGTTCCTGAGAATGCGGTTAAAGTCGAAGTTATGGCCTATCAGTGGGGTTGGAATTATAGATTAGCGGGAGAAGATGAAATTTTAGGCAAAACCAGCATCCATAACATATCGGATGATAATCCTTATGGATTGGATTTAGACGACCCGAATGGCAAAGATGATTTGCTTGTTGAAGATGCAGATCTTCATTTGCAGATTGATAAACCTGTAAAAGTACTTTTGCGCTCTATAGATGTACTTCATAACTTTTATGTTCCAGAGTTTAGAGCAAAAATGGACATGGTTCCTGGTATGATTACTTTCTACTGGTTCACTCCAACCAAAACAGGAGAATACGAAATTCTCTGTGCTGAACTTTGTGGAACCGGCCACTATGCGATGCTTGGAACTGTTGTGGTGGAAGAAGAAAGCGATTATTCCAACTGGCTGGCTCAACAAACATCTTTTGAACAAATCCTGGCTCAAAACAAAACAATACAATTAACGGAAAAGCAATAATGATACGAGGCAACAAAAATGTCTGATGAATTTGATTATAAAATAGAAGCTAAAGCAGCAGATGCAACAACAGCTGATGCTTCAGCTCCACCGATTGATTATGTTCCGCCAGCAGAAAGACCAGAACAAGAACTTTATCATTCAAAAAGTTGGTGGACGACATATGTGTTTTCCCAAGATGCAAAATATATTGGGGTTCAGTATACTTGCGTTGCAACCGCAATTGCTGTGGTGGGACTAATACTTTCATTGATGATGAGAACTCAACTTGCTTTTCCAGGTTTAAACGTTCTCGATCCTTCAACTTATTATCAGTTTGTTACCATGCATGGAATGATCATGGTGGTATTCTTTCTTACCGCATTATTTTTAGGAGGGTTTGGAAATCTTCTTATTCCATTGATGTGTGGAGCTCGCGATATGGTTTTCCCTTATGTGAATATGTTGAGTTTTTGGATATTTGTGTTGGCCATATTACTTTTAGTTTCTAGTTTTTTTGTTCCCGGCGGACCCACAGGAGCTGGATGGACTTTATATCCTCCCCAAGCGATTACAGTAGGTACACCAGGTAATTTATGGGGCATGGTGATGATGCTAGCCTCTTTAGTCTTCTTTGTGATTGGTTTTACAATGGGAGGCTTAAACTATGTAATTACCGTTTTACAAGCCCGTGCTCGTGGCATGACTTTAATGAGATTGCCACTTAGTGTTTGGGGTATTTTTGTTGCTACTGTCTTAGCGCTTTTAGCTTTTCCAGCACTTTTGGTTGGTGGTATAATGCTATTACTTGATGCAGTACTTGGAACAAGTTTTTTCATGCCCGAAATGATTTCGATGGGTGAAAAACTTTCAACTGAAGGAGGTAGCCCAATTTTATTTCAACATTTATTCTGGTTTTTTGGTCATCCTGAAGTTTATATTGTAGCATTACCAGCTTTTGGAATTGTTTCTGATTTAATCTCGGTTCATGCGAGAAGAAATCTTTTTGGTTACCGAATGATGGTTTGGGCTATTGTTGCCATTGCAGCTTTAAGTTTCATTGTTTGGGCTCACCACATGTATGTAGCGGGAATGCGTCCATGGTTCGGATACTTTTTTGCAACCACAACTTTGATTATTGCTGTTCCAACTGCAATTAAAGTTTACAATTGGGTTCTAACTCTCTGGAGAGGAAATATTCGTCTTACAGTTCCAATGTTGTTTACTTTAGCTTTCATTATAACATTTCTTAATGGGGGAATAACCGGTTTGTTTTTAGGAAATGTAGCCATCGACGTACCTTTATCGGATACTTATTTTGTAGTGGCTCACTTCCATATGGTCATGGGCATTGCACCCGTTCTTGTCGTATTCGGAGCCGTATATCACTGGTTTCCTCTGGTTACAGGACGTATGTTAGACGAAGGTTTGGGAAAAATTCACTTTTGGATTACCTTTGTTGGAACCTATATGATTTATACGCCAATGTACTACCAAGGCTTCTTGGGAGTGCCTCGAAGATATTTTGAAATGTACGAAAGTTCATATGCTTCCACAGTTGGCTTAAATGTATTTATAACAGTAGCAGCTTTAATTGTTGGATTATCTCAGCTCATATTTTTTTATAATATAATTAACAGCGCTAGAGCTGGAAAAAAGGCAAAAAAAAATCCTTGGGACGCAAACTCTTTAGAATGGCAAACACCCGAAATGCCGCCAAAACATGGAAATTGGGGCAACGAACTACCCGTGGTTTATCGATGGCCGTATGATTTTGGTGTTCCTGGAATTGACAAAGATTATATTCCACAAAATGTTTCTCCAAGCCAGGTTAGTGGAGCAAAGGCTGACAAAACATGAAAAATTTTTTTAAATTAATATCCCAAAAACCTTGGGAGTCATCTCAAGCACAAATTGATAACAAGCATGATGGAAAAACTTTGGGTTTGAGCAGAGAAAAACTTGGTGTTAGGACCGTAATGGTTGTTAGCACCGTTATTTTTTCGTTTTTCGTTGTTGCATATGCTGACAGAATGTTAATCCATGACTGGAAAAGCATGCCAGAACCATGGTTGCTTTGGATTAATACAATTATTTTGATGATTAGTAGTTATGTTTTTCATAAAACTAAAATTGCATCGGATCTCAATGACTACGAAAAAATAAAAAAAGGCCTCTTTATGGTTGGATTTTTGACCTTTGCATTTCTTTTAGGACAATCGATAGTATGGTATCAACTTTTAAAGCTAGGCTATTTTGCTTCCACAAACGTAGCTAATGCATTCTTCTATCTACTCACCACGATACATGGTTTACATCTGCTCGGTGGATTAATTTTTTGGGGACTAGCTACATCAAAGTTACTAAAAGGTAATTATAAAATATCAAATATGCAACGCACTATTGAACTTTGTGCTATTTATTGGCACTTTTTGCTTTTTGTTTGGTTAATATTATTTGGCTTAATGTTATTTACATAATGAGGTTAAAATAAATGGCTGATACTTTAGATAAACTTCCAAAAGGAATTCATGGTCTTACTCACGACTGGAGTTCAGATCAAACAGCATTTAAAAAAGTTCCCTGGGGCAAGGCAATGATGTGGATTTTTCTCTTAAGCGATACATTTATTTTTAGTTGTTTTTTAATTTCTTTAATGACTGCTCGTGCATCCACAACTGCAGAGTGGCCAAATGCAAGTGAAGTTTTTGGATTAAGTGTTTTCGGTACAAGCGTTCCTCTTCTTTTAATCGCGATCATGACCTTTGTTTTAATTTCAAGCAGTGGAACGATGGCGATCGCCGTGAAATATGGTTACGAAAAAAATCGTAAATTGTGTGCACTGTTCTTGTTATTGACAGCTATAGGTGGCGCTACTTTTGTTGGCATGCAAGCATTCGAATGGACTAAATTAATTGTTCACGAAGGTATTCGTCCCTGGGCAAATCCTTTTGGTGCTGCTCAATTTGGCTCTTTCTTTTTTATGGTTACTGGTTTTCATGGAACGCATGTTTCAATAGGGGTAATTTTTCTGCTTATTATGGCTAGAAAAACTTGGCGAGGAGATTTTGATACTGGCCAAAGAGGATTTTTCACCAGTATGAAATCTAACTATGAGGCAATTGAAATTATGGGACTCTACTGGCACTTCGTTGACCTGGTGTGGGTCTTTATTTTTGCATTCTTCTATCTATGGTGAGGTAAAAAAAATGGCACAAGAAAAACAACAAGAAGTTAAAACACATAAACTTGGTGTTTACATGTGGATCTGGGGACTGTTGTTTGTTTTCAGTTTCTTTTCTTACATGGTTGATTATCTAAATTTTGAAGGTTTGCTCAGATGGACTTTGATTGTATTCTTTATGTTTTCAAAAGCTGCATTAATAATGGCAATATTTATGCATCTGTTCTGGGAACGATGGGCCATTGTTAACGTTCTTTTATGGCCAATGTCCTTTATTCTAGTTTTTATCGGAATAATGGTTGCAGAGTCTGAATACACTTTCTTTACACGACTTTTTTATTTTATAGTAGAAACCTAATAAACTAATTAATAACACCAATTAATTAGTCGAGTTTTCAAAAATTTGAATAATAACTCGTTTTTTCAACGATAAACTTTGCTAAAAATAAACCATAAAGTGCACATACATTGTCGCAGATCAATCATGTTTTGGCTGCCAACTTACTAATTAGTATTGATGCAGATCAAGTTAATCATAAATTTGATTTGAATCAAATTATTAATAAATTTCTATCGATATAGTCTGGATGTTGTAACGAGTGCGTAAATATTTTTGATTAGTTGATTTGATCAACTAATAATTGGCAGGGGGAGGCATAAGATAATGAATATATTTGTCGTGATCTTGTTTCTTGCAGTTGTTGTTGGAACTGTTTTGTTTCATATATTATCTCCCTGGTGGTTTACACCGTTAGCTTCAAACTGGAGCAGTATTGATAATGCAATTCTCATTACATTTTGGGTTACCGGGTTCGTATTCGTGGCTCTTGGTTTGTTTTTAGTTTATTGTTTGTGGAAGTATCAATACAAAAAAAACAGAAAAGTAGAATATAAGCCTGAGAATAAATCATTAGAAGCTATACTTGTTGTTGTATCAGCGATTGGCGTTATAGCCTTACTTGCTCCAGGCCTTTCTGTTTGGAATGATTATATAAAAGTTCCGAAAGGTGCTGCTAAAGTTGAGGTTTTGTCTTATCAGTGGGGTTGGAATTTCAGACTGCCTGGAGAAGATGGTGCCTTAGGCAAAACCAGCATTCATAACATAACAGATGATAATCCTTACGGGCTGGATTTAAACGATCCGAATGGCAAAGATGATTTACTTGTTCAAGATGCGGATCTTCATTTACAGGTTGGTGTTGATGTAGAATTTCTTTTGCGCTCTATAGATGTACTTCATAACTTTTATGTTCCAGAGTTTAGAGCAAAAATGGACATGGTTCCTGGTATGATTACTTTCTACTGGTTCACTCCAACCAAAACAGGAGAATACGAAATTCTCTGTGCTGAACTTTGTGGAACCGGCCACTATGCGATGCTTGGAACTGTTGTGGTGGAAGAAGAAAGCGATTATTCCAACTGGCTGGCTCAACAAACATCTTTTGAACAAATCTTGGCTCAAAACAAAATTAAAAACAAAACAATACAATTAGCGGAAAAGTAAAATGAATTTAAAATTATATTTAACAATGATGCGAGGTAACAAAGATGCCCGAAGGTGATGGATACGACTATAAAATAGAAGCTAAAGCATATACGGCGTCTTCATCGGGCGCTTCTGTTTCGCCAGCTGAAAGCCCTGATCAAGAACTTTATCATTCAAAAAGTTGGTGGACGACATATGTGTTTTCCCAAGATGCAAAATATATTGGAATTCAGTATTTCTGTGCTGCAACCGCAATTGCCGTACTGGGGTTGGTGCTTTCGGTGTTAATGAGAGTGCAACTTGCTTATCCTGGCTTAAATGTTCTTGATCCTTCAACGTATTATCAAGCTATCACAATGCACGGGATGATCATGGTGATATTTTTTCTTACCGCATTATTTTTAGGAGGGTTTGGAAATTTTCTTATTCCACTGATGTGCGGAGCTCGCGATATGGTTTTCCCTTATGTGAACATGATGAGCTTTTGGATATTCCTGCTATCTTTGTTAGTTTTAGTTGCAAGCTATTTAGTTCCTGGCGGACCTACAGGAGCTGGATGGACTTTATATCCTCCACAAGTAATTACAGCAGGCACACCAGGAAATTTATGGGGTTTAGTATTAATGTTGGTATCCATTGTTCTATTTGTAGTTGGTTTTACAATGGGTGGCTTAAACTATGTAATTACCGTTTTACAAGCTCGTACCCGTGGCATGACTTTAATGAGAATGCCACTTAGTGTTTGGGGCATTTTTGTTGCTACCATTATTGCGCTTTTGGCATTTCCTGCGCTCCTAGTTGGTGGTTTAATGCTGTTACTTGATACTGTGCTCGGAACAAGTTTCTATATGCCAGCTATAATTGCAACTAGTAATTTTGGTAACGAAGTTTCAACAGAGGGAGGTAGCCCACTATTGTTTCAACATTTATTCTGGTTTTTTGGTCATCCTGAAGTTTATATTGTAGCTTTGCCCGCTTTTGGAATTGTATCTGATTTAATTTCAGTTCATGCAAGGAGAAATATTTTTGGTTACCGAATGATGGTTTGGGCTATTATTGCTATTGCAGCCTTAAGTTTCATTGTTTGGGCTCACCACATGTATATAGCGGGATTCACTCCATGGTTCGGATTCTTTTTTGCATCCACAACATTAATGATTGCGATTCCAACGGGTATCAAAATGTACAATTGGCTTCTAACTCTCTGGAGAGGAAATATTCGTTTTACAGTTCCAATGCTGTTTGCATTGGCCTTTTTTATAACATTTCTTAATGGAGGATTAACAGGCATGTTTATGGGTAATGTGGGTACTGATATAGCCTTATCGGATACTTATTTTGTAGTAGCTCACTTCCATTTTACTATAGGTATTGCACCCGTTCTTGTCGTATTCGGAGCCGTATATCACTGGTTTCCTCTGGCTACAGGACGTATGTTAGATGAAGGTTTGGGAAAAATTCACTTTTGGATAACATTCGTTGGCGCCTATATGATTTATTTTCCAATGCATTATCAAGGATTGCAAGGGGTGCCT
This sequence comes from uncultured Candidatus Pelagibacter sp., assembly GCA_913030805.1. GTDB lineage: Bacteria > Pseudomonadota > Alphaproteobacteria > Pelagibacterales > Pelagibacteraceae > AAA240-E13. The sequence goes on from CAJWDL010000005.1 coordinate 27,584, forward strand.
CGAAGATATTTTGAAATGTATAACAGTTCACAGGCTTCTTCATCTGGTCTGAATGAATTTATTACAATAGTCACTATAGTTGTTGCGTTATCTCAGCTCATATTTTTTTATAATATAATTAACAGCGCTAGAGCTGGAAAAAAGGCAAAAAAAAATCCTTGGGACGCAAACTCTTTAGAATGGCAAACACCCGAAATGCCGCCAAAACATGGAAATTGGGGCAGAACACTACCGGTAGTCTATCGTTGGCCGTATGATTTCAACGTTCCAGGTGCCAGCAAAGATTATATTCCGCAAAACGTTTCTCCAAGCCAGGTTCGTGGAGCAAAAGCGGAGAGAACATGATGAAAGAAAGAAGGTAAATAACATATGAATCGTAGCACATTACCAAAAGGATGGGATGGCTTTGCACACGACTGGGCCGCAGACCAAAAAGTCTTTAAAGGTATGTCTTGGGGCAAGGCAATGATGTGGATTTTTCTGCTTAGCGATACATTTATTTTTAGTTGTCTTTTGATCTCATTGTTGACGGGTCGTGCATCCACAGCAGTATCGTGGCCAGATGCAAGTGTGGTTTTTGGACTTGAGGTTTTTGGTGTAAGCGTTCCTCTTCTCCTAATTGCGATAATGACCTTTGTTTTAATTTCAAGTAGTGGAACAATGGCGATTGCCGTGAAGTATGGATATGAAAAAAATCGTAAATTATGTACAATATTTTTGCTGTTGACTGCCCTGTGCGGTGCTGCTTTTGTTAGCATGCAAGCATTCGAATGGACCAAATTAATTGTTCACGAAGGAGTTAGTCCTTGGGGCAATCCTTTTGGAGCGGAACAATTTGGTGCCTTCTTTTTTATGATCACTGGTTTTCATGGAACGCATGTTACCATTGGGGTAATTTTTCTACTGATCATGGCAAGAAAGGTTTGGAGAGGAGATTTTGATTCAGGTAGAAGAGGTTATTTTACTACCATGAAATCAGATTATTTAGCAATTGAAATTATGGGACTCTACTGGCACTTTGTAGATCTGGTTTGGGTCTTTATTTTTGCATTCTTCTATCTATGGTGAGGTAAAAAACAATGTTGAAACATTATAAAAAGCAATCACACGAAATTGGTGTTTATCTATGGATCTGGGGACTGTTGTTTGTTTTCAGTTTCTTTTCCTACATGGTTGATTATTTGAATTTTGAAGGAACATTTAGGTGGACTTTAATTGTAATATTTATGCTTTCAAAAGCTGCATTAATAATGGCAATATTTATGCATCTGTTTTGGGAACGTTATGCAATTGTTAATGTTCTTTTATGGCCGATGACGCTCATGTTGCTTTTTGTTGGGATAATGGCTGCAGAATCAGAGTATACTCTCTTTACGCGACTATTTTATTTTATAGCAGGAAGCTAGGAGTTAGTTTAATAAAAACCTCCGGTAACTGTGAATGACCAATATTAAATCAAAAGCATTAAAATTAGACTTATTTGCTTATCTAAAGGTTTTATTCGATCTCATGAAGCCTCGTGTGATGTCATTAGTAATTTTTACTTGTGTAGTGGGCTTACTGATCGCACCTGTTGAAGTGGATTTTTGGAATGCTTTTGTTTCTATTCTTGCCGTTGCTTTGGGATCCGGAGCTGCCGGAGTATTAAATATGTGGTACGAAGCAGACTTAGATTCGGTGATGACTAGAACATGCCTTAGACCCATACCTACTGGAAAAGTTACAAAAAAAGAGGCTTTGATTTTCGGAATTCTGGCGTCAGTGATTTCTGTCACTATTCTATATTTGTTTTCAAATTTGGTTGCTACATTAATCTTGGTTACTACAATTTTATATTATGTTTTTATCTATACAGTTTGGCTTAAGCAAAAAACTTCACAAAATATTGTTATTGGTGGAGTATCAGGTGCCTTACCCCCAGTAATTGGGTGGGCTGTAGCAACAGGCAATATATCTTTTGAATCAATGATATTATTTTTAATTATTTTTATTTGGACACCTTCTCATTTTTGGGCGTTGAGTCTTTATAAAATGGAAGATTATAAAAATGCAAATATTCCAATGCTTCCCGTAATTTCGGGAGTTAAAGTGACAAAACTAAATATTTTTGTTTATGCTTTACTATTGTTTCCAATTATTTTAGCCCCATTCTTTTTAAATTATTTTGGTACAATATATTTATTAATTTCAGGAACGCTTGCTACTTACTATATATATATTTGTTACAAATTATTTAGAGTACAAGATTCGAATTTAGAGGAAAAAATAGCTAAACAAGTATTTGGATTTTCAATTTTATTTCTTTTTTTGGTTTTTACTTCTATTTTAATAGACAGCATTGTATAATGAAAAAAAATAAGAAATGAATATGATTTTAGAAGTAATAAAAATTCAACCTGATACATTACTTTCAATGTGTGCAGTATGTGTTACTGACCGTTCAGGAGGCCGAATTGCTCTTCTAATTATTATTTCTTCATTAATTTTTTTAGGCGTCGCAAATTGGGCTTGGAAGAAATATTTTAAAAATACTAGATAAATTTCTACGAAAAAATAAATTATATAATTAAAATCCTAGCTTTGGGGTAGCCAATAGTTCAATTCTATACTAGAAAAAGACATGCAGTACATCAGCACAAGGAATACAAAACAAATCTTTACTTTCAAGGAAGTTTTTTTAAATGGACTAGCTTCAGATGGAGGGCTTTATATACCAAAAAATATTCCATCTTATTCATTACAGGAACTAAAGAGTTTAAAAGAGCTTTCCTATGAGCAACTTGCGCTTAAAATTATTTTAAATTTTTGCTCTGATGAATTTGATGAAACTGAAATTAAAGATTTAGTTAGTAAGTCTTATAAAGAATTTAGAGTAAAAAATGTAGTCAATATTAAAAAGCTCGAAAATATTATTTTACTGGAATTGTTTCATGGACCTACTTTAGCTTTTAAAGATATTGCAATGCAAGTGATAGGCAATATGTACGAAAAAATCTTGAGCGACAAAAATAAAGTTATCAATGTAGTTGTGGCAACCTCTGGAGATACCGGCGCAGCCGCAGTAAACGCATTAAAAGGCAGAAAAAATATAAATATATTTGTTCTTCATCCCCATAATAGAACTTCAAAAGTACAAAGGAAACTAATGACAACCGTTAAAGAAAATAATGTTTATAATTTAGCAATCGAAGGCAATTTCGATGATTGTCAAAAATTAGTTAAATCAATGTTCGTTGATCAATCATTTAACGCTGAAATCAATATGTCAGGGGTAAATTCAATTAATTGGGCAAGAATAATTCCGCAAATTGTATATTATTTTTTTGCTTATTTTCAAATTAATAATAGTAGTCAAAAAATTAATTTTTCAGTACCTACTGGAAATTTTGGGGATGTTTTTGCTGGATATTTTGCAAAAAAAATGGGTTTACCAATAAACAAACTTATTGTTGCAACTAATAAAAATGATATTTTAAAAAGAGTTATTAATACAGGTATTTATAAACCCAAGGAGGTTTTGCAAACCATATCTCCAAGTATGGACATTCAAATAGCCAGTAATTTTGAAAGACTGATTTTCTATATTAGTTCAGACGATGACCAAATAACTTTAAAAAAAATGGAAGAGTTAAAAAAGAATAATGAATTTAAATTAAATAATGAACAAATGAGAATCATTAGAAAAGATTTTATATCTGAAAGCTTATCTGAAGATGAAACAAAAAATGTTATGAAAAAAATTAACAAGGATTATAATATCTTTGTTGACCCTCATACCGCTGTAGGAATTGGAGTTTTGGATAAACTTTCAATTGATGGTACAAATGTAATTTTATCCACAGCACATTCCGGTAAATTTCCTGAAACAGCAAAAGAAGCCATAGGAAAAGATCCCGAATTGCCCGATGAAATTAAAAGAACTATGGAAGAAAAAGAGAAATTTGACATCTTGCCCAATGATTTAAATTCAATAAAAAAATTTATTAAAGAAAGAGCTTGAGTGAAAATTAAAGTAAACGATCAATTGTCTGATGTGGAAGTTTTTCAGCTTATAAATGGGGACCCTGTTAAAAAAAAAATTTCAGAAATAATTAAAAATAAAAAAGTAGTTATGTTTGGTTTGCCTGGTGCTTACACCTCAGTTTGCTCTACGAAACATCTGCCGGGATACATAAAAAATGTGGATCAATTTAAATCAAAGGGTATTGATCAAATTATTTGTATTTCGGTGAATGACCCATTTGTCATGGATGCATGGGGAAAGGCAAACAATGTAGGTAATAATATCCTAATGTTGGCTGATCCCTTTATTAATTTTACAAAAGCTATAGGTGTCGAAATTGATAAAAGTGGAAGAGGGCTCGGAATAAGATCAAATAGATATACTATGTTGATCGATAACCTAAAAGTTTTGAACATCAAAGAAGAAGCAGAAACCGCCATTTGTGAAGCATCATCAGCAGAAAATTTTCTTAAATTAGTTTAAATTTGCTGCTTCCCCGGCTAACTGGTCTGCTTCCTCATTTGCAGTAACACCAGAATGTCCTTTAATCCATAACCATTTGATCTGATACTTCTCAGACAAATGATCCAATTCTTTCCAAAGATTTTTATTTTTTACTTTTTTTTTGCTGGAAGTCTTCCAATTGTTCTTTTTCCAAGTTTTAATCCATTCTGTTATTCCCATTTTAACATACTTTGAGTCTGTGTAGATTTGTACTTTTTCACCAACTGGTATTTTTTTTAATGCTTTAATGGGCGCCATGAGTTCCATTTGATTATTTGTTGTATTTTTTTTTTTTCCTTTTATTTTAATTTTTTTATCGTTCAAAAAAATAATTGCTGCCCAGCCTCCCAAACCAGGATTGCCTAAACAGGATCCATCAGTATAAATTTTAATCATATTTAAATACAATAATCCTCAAAACCCTTTACACTATTGTGAAACTCTAGTCTTTTTAGATATTCAATTGGATCTTTGACAGTTACAAGGGCACCTTTGCTCAAATTCAAATAGTCAAATACACGTGTTAACAAAAATCTTATAGAAGCTCCCTGAGCTAAAACTTTAAGATATTTTTTTTCATCGTCGTTAAGTTTTCTTATGCTTGTGTAGCCTTTTATAAATTTTTTAGCCTTAGTTACATTAAAACTTAAATTTTCCTTGACCCCATCAAAGCATAAAGCGTTTAAACAAACAGCTATTTCAAAACAATAAAAATCATTACAAGAAAAATAAAAATCAATTATTCCAGTAAATTTTTCATTTTTAAAAAAAATATTATCTGGGAACAAATCAGCATGTATTACTCCTGAAGGTAATTTTTTTGGCCAGTTTTTTTTTATTTCTTCTAAGCTTATTTTTATTGTTTTGGATAAATTTTTATGAATCTTTGAACAATCTTTTTCTACCTTAGCAAATAATTTTGGCCAAGAATTTATAGATAGATTATTTTTTCTCTTTAATGAAAGGTTTTTAGTAATCTTATGGAGCTTTGCGGTTTCAACACCTACATCATAACAATTTTCCGGATCCAAACTTTTTTTTGCCGAACCTTCAAGAAACGATACCACGGCAGCTTTTTTTCCTAAAATTTCAGAAATATAATTTCCATTCTTGTTGACAATGGGTCTTGGACATTTAAAATTTGAGCTATATAAATTGGTCATTAATCCTATAAAAAAAGGAAGATCTTTTGAATCAACTCTTTTTTCGTAAATAGTGAGAATAAATTTATTTTTTTTTGTTTGAACTTGGTAATTTGTATTCTCGATTCCTTCTTTAATTCCAAAGAATTTTGTAACTTTGCCTATTTCATAATTCTTTAAAAAAACATTTAATTCATCTTTTGATATTTTTGTGTATACAGCCATTTATTTTTTTTCAAATTAGTTTGTTTGGAATTTTGAACACTATATTTTCTTTTGCAAATTCAATTTCATCTATTTCAATATCAGCTTTTTCTTTTATTTTATCTATAAATTCCTTAACTAAAACTTCAGGTGCCGATGCCCCGGAAGATATTCCAATGTTTCTACATTTTAAAATTTCTTTAATGGGTATTGCATTGGTGGAATAAAGTAATTGTGATTTTGAACATCCTGATTTCTTTGCAGATTCAACCAATCTTTTAGAATTTGATGAATTTCTGCTACCAATAACAAAAAACATTTCACATTTATTTGCAATTTTTTTTACAGCTAATTGTCTATTTGTCGTTGCATAACAAATATCATCTTTTTTTGGTTCTTTTATATCAGGAAACTTATTTTTCAGGATTTGTATAATTTCATTAGCATCATCTACTGAGAGGGTTGTTTGAGTGATATATGAAAGTTTTCCCTTTTTTTTATTGATATAATTTTTGGCATCTTCTCTTGTTTCAATTAAATCAGTTGCTCCGTTTGATAACTGGCCCATGGTTCCTATAACTTCAGGATGATTTTTATGACCAATTAATAAAATATGGTAATTATGTTTGCATAATTGCTCTGCTTCTTTATGCACTTTAGAAACTAAAGGGCAAGTTGCATCTATATATTCGATTTGTTTAATATCTGCGTCTTCAAGAACTGATTTCGAAACTCCGTGGGCAGAAAAAACAACTGGCCTACAGCCATCTTCAATTTCACTTAATTCATCAACGAAAATAGCACCTTTTTTTCTTAAACTTTCCACCACGTGTTTATTATGCACGATTTCGTGTCTTACATAGATTGGAGCTCCGAATTTTTCTAAACTTTTTTTAACAATTTCTATAGCTCTATCAACTCCTGCGCAAAAACCTCTTGGTGAAGCTAAATGAATTGTAATTTTATTCTTCATACTTTGATCAGATGCGTGTGTTAGCAATATATGCTTAAAATATTTTAAGCACTAGTTTTTTTAAGAGTATTTTTAGTTTGATTGAGATTTTCTTTAAAGAGAGTATCTAGTTTTGATTTATTAATTGATGTTTTTATTAATTTTGTAGCTGACTCTATTGAGATTTTTACAGCAGCATCTTTTATGCTCTTAATGGCGTCTTCCTTCATTTGTACAATTTTTTGTTCGGTAATTTTTTTTCTATTTTCTGAAGTTTGAAAAAATTTATTATTTATTTCTATAATAAGCTTTTCACTCTCTTTATGAGCATTTTTGATTATTTGTTCACTTTCTTTTTGGACGTTTTCTAATTTTTCCTGACTTTCATTCAATAAAATTTTTGATTCTTTTCTTAATTTTTCAGCTTCATTTAGTTCATTTTTAATGTCCTCTATCATGATATTTAACAAGGAATTAATTTTTTGAGGAACCTTTAAATAAACTAGTATCGTAATAAATATTATGAAGGCAATAGCTACCCAAAATGTTGCATCAATTGTCATATATATTTTATAATTTCTTTTTTTGAGATATCCTCAACAGCTGCTGAAACACTGCTGGAGTTAATTTCGGTACCTACCATTTTTCTAACAATTTCCGAAGATGTCTCGATGGAGATTTTATTAATATCTTTTATTGATGATAGTTTTAACGTTTTAATTTCTTTTTCAGCATTTTCAATTTCTTTGTTTATTTCTAAATTAAATTGATTATTTTTATTTTCAATATCAAGGCTAATTTTTTTTCTTGTTCCATCTAGAATTTTTTTTGCATCTTGCTTTGCTTTACTAAGGATCATATTGTATTCGGAGATTTTTTTTTCAGATTGATTTTTAAGTTCTTGAGCCTCATCTAGGTCGGTTAAAATTTGAGATTTTCTATTTTCTAAGTTTTCATTAATTTTTGGTAAGATTGCTTTCCACAAAATTACATACAAAGTTCCAAAAATCAGCATTACCCAAAAAATTTGTGATATCCAATAATCTGGATTAAGTTGTGGCATACCCTCATTGGCTGCAAAACAATTGCCTGATAAAAAAATGAAAAAACCAATAAGTTTTAAATAATTTCGAACCATTAATTAAAACTTAAAATGCGAACAATATTATCAATGCAACAACTAAGCCAAATAATCCAGTAGCTTCTGCCAAAGCAAAACCCAATAGTAAATTTGGAAATTGTTTTTGTGCTGCAGAAGGATTACGCATGGCTCCCGATAAATAATTTCCAAAAATAATTCCTATGCCAACCCCAGCTCCTGCTAACGCAATCGCTGCAAGTCCGGCTCCAATCATTTTTGCTGCTTCTAACTCCATATTTTCTCCTTTCTTTTTAATTTAATGTTTTAAATTAAGTGCATCATTTAAATAGATGCATGTTAAAATTGCAAAAACATAAGCCTGAAGAAATGCTATCAATATTTCCAAACCAGTTAATGCAACCGTAAAACTAAGTGGTAACAAACCACCCAATACTCCAAGACTAATTACGAAACCTCCAAAAACTTTTAACATTGTATGACCTGCCATCATATTTGCAAATAATCGTACAGATAAACTTACAGGTCTACTTAAATACGAAATAATCTCAATTATAACTATTAAAGGCAACAAAAATAGCGGAACTCCACTTGGAATAAACAATTTAAGATATCCTATTCCATGATTAACAAATCCTATAATCGTTACGCCTAGAAAAATAATAGCTGCTAATGCAAAAGTTACAATGATATGACTTGTAACTGTGAAAGAGTAGGGTAACATTCCAAGCATGTTGCAGAACAATACAAACATAAATAAGCTAAAAACAAATGGAAAATAGGGTTTTGCTTTTAATCCAGCAGTATCACTTATCATTTTGGACACCAAGGTATAACTCAGTTCAGTGAGTAATTGTATTTTTGTGGGCACTATAGCCTTCCTCCTAGTTCCTACAAAAAGTACACTAACAATTGTAAGCGCACTTATAATCATAAATAAACTTGCGTTCGTAAATGATATATCTACATTGCCAAGATTTATCTCTGGACCAATTCTATAAACATTGAACTGATGCATTGGATTTGTCGACATAATTATTTTCTCAATTTTTCTTAATCATTATTTTTTTGCATTAATTTTGCTGATCTAATAACATTCAAAATACCAGCCACAGCACCAACAAAAAAAAATATTACTGTTAACCAGGGTTTACTATCAAACCAATTATCTAAAATAAACCCTATTATTGAGCCCACAAAAACAGCGGCAACCATCTCAGTGCTTAATTTTAAGGCTGTACCCAAAGCAGAAGAACTCTTTTTATTGCCATTAAATGAGTTTTTATTAGCTTTTTTCTTTGCAATTTTTAGGCGAGTACTCAATTCGCTAAATTTTTTCATTTGATCAAAATTTATGCAACCAATTCTTCCGCCCTTTCAAGATCGACTGCGACTAACTGGCTAACTCCCTTTTCAGGCATTGTTATACCATACAATCTGTTCATTTTTGACATGGTTAAGGCATGATGTGTAATAATAATAAATTTTGTTCGAGTTATTTTCACCAATTCCTCTAGTAAATTACAGAATCTTGTTACATTGGCATCATCCAAGGGAGCGTCAACTTCATCCAAAAAGCATATTGGTGCTGGGTTAGTTAGAAAAACTGCAAAAACTAGTGATAGAGCAGTTAGTGCCTGTTCTCCCCCAGAAAGAAGAGTTATTGATTGCAATCTTTTACCTGGAGGACTTGCTAACATTTCTAAACCAGCTTCTAAGGGATCTTCTGAGTCTACTAGTTCTAATTTAGCATTTCCTCCATTAAATAATTTTGTGTATACCTCATTGAATTTCCTGTTTACCTTTTCGAAAGCCTCAATTAATCTTTCCCTTCCTTTTTGATTTAACTCATTAATGCTTGCTTTTAATTTAATTATTGCTGAGACCAAGTCTTCCCGATCTTTTTGCATTTTGGTGATTTCCATTTTGAACTGTTTTGTTTCTTCATCGGCTCTCAAATTTACTGATCCAAGTTTATCTCTTTCTCTTTTTTTTGCATCCAAAGCCTCCTCTTGCTCCAAAGCACCTGGAAAGACATCTTTTCCAAACAAATTAGATGAATTAAACAGGTTGGCTTCACTAAGTTTAAGGTCGCTTTCAATGTGCTCCAGTAAATCTCTTTTTCTGTTTTGCAAGCCTTCCTCTGTAGCTGAAGCACTAGCTCTTTTCTCTCTTGCAAACATGATCTTTTCTTGCGCAGTTTTTAGCTTTTTATTATGATCTTCATAAATTACTTCAATTTTGCCTGTTTCTTCTTCAACCTTTAATTTTTCTTGCTTTGTTATTTTAATCATTTGTATAGTCTGACCTTTTTCAACAGCAATATTTTCAGGAAGTTTCTCTAAATCAACTAAGTTTTGAGCAATCTTTTCTTTTCTTGTTTTTAATTCGTTCATCATTTTTTCCGAATTAGAACTTAAATCTTTCCAGTTGTTAATTTCTTTATCGATGTTTTTTATTCTTTCCTGTCTTTTTATTGAGTCAACTTTAATTGTTTGATTTTTACTATATGCCGTAGCATAATTTTCCTGAGAAACTTTTAATTTGTTATTTAATTTACTTAATTCCTCTAATAGCTGTTTATTTGTTATGCTTTCAAATTTTGAAATTAATGTTTTCAAGCTGTTCATTGTTTTATTTATTAAGATTGATGATTCGTCAACATTTCCTTCTTTCATGTATTTATGACACAACTCTAAATTTGATAGAGAGTTTTTTATGATTTCTAAATTTTCTCCTGAAGTAGAATTTATAACCAATTGTTGAGAGGTTTTTTCGAGCTTTTCTTGTTCAATTTTAAGGTTTTCCGTAGCTATGTTTAGGTCCCGGTTAGCTTGCTTTTCAAATTCATAATATTTTGTTTCGGTATCAATTAAATCCTTTTTTTCTTCTTTCAGTCTCTTTTCATTCGATGAAGCATCAATTATTATTCTTTTTTCTCTATCTGTATCAATTTCTAATGTTTTTTCAGCATCAATTAAGCCTCCTTTCTCAGTTTTTATTCTAATTTCTTGTTCTTCTAGATTTTTTATTTCTAAATTTAATCTCTGTAATTTGGATAGTACTTCAATATTTTTGTCTCTTAAAGGTTTCAATTTTAAGTTTTCTTTGTCTAGTAGTTCAGTACAATGATTTAGCTCAATCGTTAATCCACTTACCTCATCATCAAATTCACTAATATTTTCATTTTCTAATTTAATATCTTTTTCAATATTCTGTAATTTTATATAGTAAAGGCCTGCTTCAAATTTTTTAATTTCTTCTGAAATCATTTTATACTTTGTTGCTTCTTCTGCTTGTTTTTTTAAATTTTCCAATTGTTTTTCCTGTTGTCTTCTCAGTTCATCTGCTCTTTTTAAATTATTTTCTGCTGAATTAAGTCTTAATTCAGACTCGTGTCTTCGCGCATGAATTCCTGATATTCCAGCGGCTTCCTCTAAAATGGTTCTTCGATCAGATGGTTTTGCAGTTACAAGTGCCCCAATTCTTCCTTGTCCAATAATCGAAGGTGAGTGTGCTCCAGTAGATAAATCTGCAAAAAATGTTTGCGCATCTCTTGCACGCACTTCTTTTTCATTAATAAAATATTTAGAACCCTTGTCCTTTTCAATCCTTCTCTTTACATCAATTTTTTCAATATTCCTAAATTGCATTGGTCCGTCTTTCTCGGTGTTTTCCAAAGTAATAGTTACCTCAGCAATATTTTTTGAAGGTTTATTAGCGGTACCAGAAAAAATCACATCTTCCATTCCTGAACCTCGCATGCTTTTTGCAGAAGTTTCTCCCATACACCATCTTACAGACTCTACAATATTTGATTTGCCACAGCCGTTGGGACCCACAATTCCTGTTAAACCGTTTTCAATTAAGAAAATTGTCTTTTCAATAAATGATTTAAAACCGATTAATTGAATCTTTTTAAATTCCATATAATTTATTATATTAATTTCTCAATTGCTTTTTTTAAATTTTTGTATTCAAGCGTATCTTCAAATACCTTATCATTAATAATAACTTTAGGCGTTGAATTGATTTTAAAACTTTTTACAGCTTCAATTCTGCTATTCAAAATATGATTTTCCACGTCTTCAAGACCCAAACATTTATCAAAATCTTTTTCACTAAGAGCAAATTTTTTGACAGTTTTTTTGAGATTTTGATTTATATCTTCTATTGTTGTACCTTTTATCCAGTTTTCTTGAGTCTCATATAAGTGATCTAAAAAAGAAATTCTATTTTTCTCATCGATACATTGAAGAATTTTTGCGGCATTAAGTGCAGCCAAATCTAAAGGAAAATGTCTAAAATATATTTTTAGAACTCCAGTGTCTATATAGTCTTTTTTAAGAAGAGGATAAATCTCAGCATGAAAAACCGCACAATGAGGGCAGGTTAAAGATTGATAAATATAGATCTTTATTTTTGCGTTTTCGCTTCCTTCTGTGATTTCGCTTAATTTATTATTTTCGATTGCAAAAGAATTCAGGTTTAAAAAAAAAATTAAAAAAATATAAATTATTTTTCTCATTTTTGAATTGCGTTTATTAATTTTATTAAAGATTTTTTTATTTTTTCATTATTTAAAGATTTTAGAGAATCTTTAAATTTCTCAGTAGTATTTTTGGAAATATGCATTTTCTTTTTATTAATATTTTCTTTTAAATTATTAAATGTTTCCAAACGGATATTGTTAAGGACTTTGTAGCCAAAAAAACTATTAATTTTCTCTATAATGGTATTTTTACTATATTCTACACTAATTTCATTTCCTCTTTGAGCGCTTATAATTAGTGTTCCTGGAGCATTTTTTCCATTAGGCTTAAATGTCTTTGGGAAAGATACCTTTGATATTTCATTACCTACCAAATAATTCCACCTGTTTAATATTTCAGAGTAAACAAAACCTTTTTTATTCAAGATTTTTTTTACGTTTTTTGGCAAAGAATTCTTAAAAGACCTTAAACCTTGAATATAAAATGTCTTTTGCCTTATATTGTTTTTTATATGCATGGATTGTTATCAATTTTACCAAAAAAAATACTTTATTGGTATGATAATAACAAAAGAATTTTGCCTTGGAGAATCAATACATCAAAAAACAAAAAGGAATACTACGTACTTGTAAGTGAATTTATGTTGCAGCAAACACAAGTTAAAACTGTAATTCCATATTTTTTAAAATTTGTTACAAAAATTCCAGATTTAAAAGCCTTATCCAAATGTAAAGAAAAAAAGGTTTTAAAACTTTGGGAGGGCCTTGGTTATTATAAAAGAGCAAAAAATTTGCATAAAACTGCAACAATTTTAGTAAAAAACTATAATAGTAAGCTTCCAAAAAAAATTGAAAAAATTATAAAATTACCTGGAGTAGGAGAATATACAGCCAGTGCATTATCAGCCCTAATTCATAACAAAGAATGTATTCCAATTGATGGAAATGTGAAGAGAGTTTTTTCGAGATTATTTTTAACTGATGTAAATATTCAGAATTTTGATACCGAAATTAAAAAAATTATTAATAAACTACCCAAAGTAGATAGAAATGCAGATTTAGCTGAAGCTTTAATGGAATTTGGTGCTGTAGTTTGCAAACCTCAAAATCCATTATGTAAAATTTGTCATTTACAAAAATATTGTAAATTTTTTAATGGTAAAAATTATATTTCGCTTAACAAAAAGTTTTCTATTAAAGAAAAAAAAATTAATATTTATTGCTATTTAAATAAATATAAAAAAGAGATAGCTCTAACTAAAAATAAAAATCTAAGTTTTTTAAATAACTTTAAGATGCCAGAAATTCAAATGGTAGTTGCAAATAATAATTTAAAAAAAAAGGGATGGCATTATTTGTGTAGTTACAAAAATAATATTTCAAATATTAAAATGAATATAGATTTGTTTTATAAATTTACAAAAAACATACCAAAGAAATTTAATTGGTATTCCGTAGATAGATCGAGCCAGGAATTTATACCTTCGTTTACAAAAAAGATTTTTAAAAAAATAGCTAAAGTTTATAACTAAAAAAATTAGATTAAATTACACCAAAAAATATGATATTTTGTTTTACTGATTTGTTATGGGAAAATATAAGACAATTTATGCTGATTCTCCTTGGAGATTAAAAATTTTAGTGTGAAGGGTGAGGGAAGAAATGCTATCTCTAAGTTTATCGTTAAGATAAGGCATCAAACCTCCCAAAACCTATGTTGAGTTAGAAATTAATCTCTGTCTCAAATTATCAATTAGCACAATTGTGCCTCCTATGTTGCAATACCAATAAGTCCATCCATTATAGCTTTCTGTACCCATTATTTTGGCAGCCACCTTATGTATAGAACCTTCCGAGTCCTTATGTTTTAAACTTCCATCTACCATTATTTTAGCGTTAAATTTCCTTTTTTGATCAAATAAAATAGCTCCCGGTTTGATTATTCCCATTTCAACTAAAGATCCAAAAGGTATTCTAGGTTTTGATTTATTATTTTCTATTGTGTCTAAATAATTATCCTCAATTACTTGGGTTTTATTTATTCTTTCAGATGCTGCTTTAAAGTATTTTTTATTCTTTTCTATACCAAAGAATTTTCTACCCAATTTTTTTGCTACAACAGCAGTGGTTCCGGTACCTAAAAATGGATCTAATATGGAATCACCTTTATTTGTTGTTGCTAAAATAATCCTATGTAAAAGAATTTCTGGTTTTTGAGTAGAATGGACTTTTTTTCCATTCTTTTTTAATCTTTCTTTTCCGTTGCATATAGGAAAAGTCCAATCCGAACGCATTTGTAAATCATCGTTTAAACATTTTAGAGATTGATAATTAAAAGTATATTTTGATTTTTTTCTTTTTGAGGCCCAAATTAAAGTTTCATGTGCATTGGTAAATCTTGTTCCTCTAAAATTTGGCATTGGATTATTTTTTCTCCAAATTATATCGTTAAGTAACCAATAGTTTAAATTTTGTAAGTGGTAACCTAGTCTAAAAATATTGTGATATGATCCAATAACCCAGATGCTTCCGTTGTCTTTTAAAATTCTTTTACATTCGCTTAACCAATTTTTACAGAAATCATCGTAATGTTTAAAACTTTCAAATTGATCCCACTTATCATCTACACCATTAACCTTACTATCATCAGGTCTTTTTAACTTTTCTCCAATTTGTAAATTGTATGGAGGATCAGCAAAAATTAAATCAAAGCTCTTATCAGGAATTTTTTTTAATTCCTCAACACATTCCCCATTTAAAATTTTATTTTTAAGTTGCTCTGTATTCATCATGATTTTACGTGAACAATTAGACTCCAAACTAGAGTCTTGGTCAACCTGTGATTGAAAATAGTTTAGTTAAATTGTGTTTATTTTTTTTTGCCTAACAAGATATTGTGCATCGGCTTAAAAGATTTTCTGTGATGATTAGTGACACCAAATTTATAAATCGCGCCTAAATGTTTTTTTGTTCCATATCCAAAATTGGTATGCCAACCGTAGGATATATAATTTTTTGCTAATCTTGTTATGTATCTGTCTCTTGCTACTTTAGCAATAATCGAAGCAGCTGAAATAGCGGGAATTTTTTCATCTCCTCGAATTATAGTTTTAAAATGATAACTCGTATTTTTTGGAGCATGGACTCCGTCAACCAAAATTATATTTGGTTTGTGTTTTAAATTATTTATGGCCCTTTTCATAGAGAGTAAAGTTGCTTGCAAAATATTCAATTTATCTATCTCTTTTATTGAAGCTTTGCCCACAGAATAAATAGAATTTTTTTTTATATAATTTGCTAATTTTTTTCTTTCTTCAGATGGGATTTTTTTTGAGTCCTTAAGTAAATTTTTATTGATATTTTTTTTTAATATCACTGCTGCTGAAAAAACTGGTCCAATCCAACTCCCTCTACCCACTTCATCAACACCAGCAATTAATTTATTTTTATTCAAAAAATTTTACTTATAAAGTTATAAATTTAGTTGCTTCATTTTTTCTCTTATTAACTTTAAGTCGATCCAAGCTAATTTTTTTTGATCAGGTTGTCTCATTAAAAAAGCAGGATGAAAAGAGGCTATTATATAGGGATGACAATTTCCAATTTGTTTTTTTATCCATTTCCCTCTTGCTTTTGAAATTACTTTTTCATTTCCTATAATTGCATTAAGTGCGGTACTACCTAAAAGAACAAGGATTTTTGGATTAATTATTTCTATATGTAATTTTAAAAAAGGATAATATCTTTCAATTTCCTGATCCGTGGGTCTTCTATTTTTGGGAGGTCGGTAGTTTACCACATTTGATATATATACTTTTTTTCTATTCAAATTTATTGATTCTAACATTTTATCTAGTAGTTTTCCTGCACGTCCCACAAAAGGTAAACCATCTTGATCTTCTTGTGCACCAGGTCCTTCACCTATAAACATAATCTTGGAGTTTATATTTCCATCAGAAAAGACTATTTTATTGGCTGAATTCTTTAATTCACAGTTTTTTATTGATCCAATCATTTTTTTTAATTCTTCAAGTTGTTGTGATTTTCCTAGACCATTTGATAATTTTTTATTGTTATCAAATCGATTTATAGGAGAATTATTTATTAATAAATCCATATTTGATAAATTATAAAATTCAATAAGTGAAAGGACTTTTTGATTTACTTTTTTATTCATTGTAAATTATAGTATTTTATGTATTCAAGTTTACCAAAAATTTTTGTTTATATCCTGATCTTTTTTATTTTTATTCTAAATTCTATCGTATATTCAGCGAATCAAAAGATATTATATTCTGGAAAAAGTATTTCTAATTATTTTTCAGGAATAATTTCATCTAATAATAATAATAATAAATTAGCCCTAAAATATTTCAATAACTTAAATCACTTAAAAAACAACCATAATCAATTTAATCGCGAAATGATTTTTACTCTAGTACAAACAAAAGAAATTTCAAAGTTATTTTTATATTTAAAAAAACTAAAAAAAAAAAATTTAAATTTTTTTGATGCTAATTTGCTATTAGGCATCAGTTATTTATTAGAAAAAAATTATATGAAGTCTTCAAGTTACTTTAATTCAATTATTCAAAATAGAAAATTTTCTAATCTTGAAAAATTAATTGCACAATTACTTTTGAGTTATGCAAGGGTGTTTGAAAATCGCTTACACGATTATGAAACTGAACTTAATATTATTTCAAAAAATTATAAAAATTTTGCTTTAATTAACAAGGCTTTTATAAGTTGTTATCTTGATAATAAAAATGTTGATGAAAATTTTTTAAGAATAATCAATCCCGATACATTAAATTTTACCAGGTATAATTTTTTTTATATTAATTTTCTTGTTTCGAAAAATCGTAGCAATGAAGCCTTAAAAGTTTTAGATAAAAATAATGATATATTTAATACCAACTTACTTTTAGATCAAACTAAATCATGGTTAAAAAAAAGAAAAGCAAACAAAGTCAAAGATATATTTGACTGCAGGAATCCCAATCATTTAATCAGCGAGTTTTTTTATTTAATAGCTAATTTACATTCTAGTGAAGAAAATTATGCACTTTCAAATTTTTATTTGAATTTATCCCTTTATCTTAACCCTGATTTTATATTCAATAATGCATTGTTAGCGGAAAATTATTTTCACTTAGAAGATTATCAAAATTCAAAAAAAATTTATTTAAAATTCGATTCTAAAAATCAAATATATAGTTGGCATGCTAAAAAAAGACTTGTGTGGATAAAGAGTAAAATAGAAAACGACAAATCTGCGATCAATTTTTTAAATAAAAGTTTTAAAAAATTGGAAAATCCTACGGTTAAAAATTATTATGATTTAGCGAATCTTTTCAAAGGTTTTGAAAAATATGAAGACGCTATTAAATATTATACCAAGGTCTTAAACGATATTGGTAGCGACAACCCATTATATTCTGAAATTTTATATAAAAGAGGTGTGAGTTATGAAAGATTGAAATTGTGGAAAAAATCTGAAAACGATTTAATTCGGTCATTAAATTTAGTTCCAGAAGAGCCTTATGTATTAAATTATTTAGCTTACTCATGGCTTGAAAGAAATATTAATCTAGAAAAATCTATTGAGATGTTAGAAGTGGCGTTAAGTAAGAAAAAGAAAGATCCATATATTATGGACTCGCTAGGATGGGGAATGTATTTAACTGGAAGATATGAAGAGGCAGAGAAGCTTTTGCAAAAGGCGCTTCAACTTATGCCCTTAGATCCCATAGTTAATGATCATTACGCAGATATACTATGGAAATTAAATAAGAATTTACAGGCAAATTATTTTTGGAACTATGTTTTAAATCTTGAAACTACAGAAAATGAAATGAAAGATAAAATTAAAGTAAAATTAATTTTAGGTGTTCAAAATCATTCTTAAATAAGAGATGAAAACATTTCTTATTTATTCATTTTGCAAAATTAATTTATCATTAAGAGTAATTGAAAAATTATATACCGGGCTACATAAGATTCAATCCATGGTAACTTTTGTTAATTTATTTGATATTATTAAAATTAAAGAAATTAATTCGAAACAAGATCAAATAAAGTTTCACGGTAAATTTAAACATAATATTAATTTAAAAAACAATACTATTTCAAAGACACTAGATCTTTTAAGAAAAAATAATTACCTAAAAAAAAAAAAATTTAAAATTTATATTAAGAAAAATATACCACACAGTGCTGGACTTGGTGGAGGTTCGATGAATTCAGCTGCATTAATAAATTTTTTTTTATCAAATTATAAATTTAATATAAATCAAGAAAAATTATATAAAATTGCAAAAAAAATAGGGTCGGACGTTTCACTGGGACTTAAAATTAGAAATACTTTTTTAATAGGTGGCAAAAAATATCTAAAAAGATTCAAAGGAAAATTGAAATTACATGTTGTATTGGTTAATCCGGGAATAAAATGTTTATCTAAGGATATTTATTCAAGGAATAAACAATTTTCCAATTCTTATCAAAAAAAAATTAATTCAAATTTTCAAAAATTATTTAGCTTAAATAATATTAGATTAGACAGAAATGACCTTGAACATGTGGTTTTTAAATTGTATCCGAAGGTAAAAACTCTCAACACTTTCATAAAAGAGCAAGAAAATTGCATCTTTTCAAGGTTAACAGGTTCTGGCTCAACGTGCGTGGGATATTTTAAAAATTTTAAAAGTGCTCAAAAAGCAAAAAAAAATATAATAAAAAAATTTCCAAATTATTGGTGTGAAAGGGCAAGGACTATATAAAGTAAAGTTTTTATGCTATATCAAAATGTATTTTGGGGCGTAGCCAAGCGGTAAGGCAGCGGTTTTTGGTACCGCGATCCTAGGTTCGAATCCTAGCGCCCCAGCCAATTATGTTTAATAAAATTATAACATCAATTTCTGCAATTAAAAATAACAGAAAACCTGAGATAAGTATAAAATCACTAGGAGACTTAAAATATTTTAACGGTGTAAAAAATATTTTTTCAATCTTAAAAAATCACAATAAAAAAACCAAGCTTATGCTAGTTGGAGGATGCGTAAGAAAATTATTAAGTGGAGAAGAAATTGACGATATTGATATTGCAGTTAATCTTAATCCAGAAGTAATTAAGAATATTTTAATTGAAAATAAAATAAAATTCTTAGAAACAGGAATTTCTCATGGAACAATCACAGTCATAATTGACAAATTAAAATTTGAATTAACTACTTTAAGAAAAGACACAAGCACAGACGGAAGACACGCAGATGTTGAATTTATTTCTGACTGGGAAATTGATGCCAAAAGAAGAGATTTTACAATTAATGCAATTTATTCTAATTTAAAAGGCGAAATATATGATCCTCTAGGTGGTCAAAAAGACTTAGAAAATAAAGTTGTTAAATTTATTGGAGATCCCAATGAAAGAATCAGAGAAGATTATTTAAGAATTCTAAGATATTTTAGATTTTACACTCAGTACAGCAATCATCAACATGATATTGAAATTGTTCAAGCCATCAAAAAAGGACTAAATGGAGTAAGAAAAATTTCAAAAGAAAGAATTTTTGATGAATTTTCTAAAATATTAAATTTAAAAAATTTTTATGAGTTATTTAACGATGAGTTTTCTTGTTCAATAATCTTGGTCATTTTTCCGCAATTAAAGCATTATGATCGCTTTAGAACTATAAAAAATATACCCAATAAGATCATTAATAAATTAGATATTTCTTTGATTATCTCAATTTTATTAATTGATAATTCAGATAATTGTGAATTTTTTTTATATAAATTTAAATTTTCAAATCGAGACAAAAACAGAATATTATTTTTACTTAATAGATATAAAAAAATTAACATCAAAGAATTATTAGATGAACAAAAATTAGTTAAATTAGCTTATTTAGAAAATACAGAGAAAATTATTGATTTGTTAGTTTTTTCAACTTTCGTATCAGAAGAAATAGATGTTAGTATACTTGAAAAACGTATTTCCTTTTTGGAAGAATTAAAATTGCCAGTTTTTCCAATCACAGCAGATTATTTGAAAGTAAAATATAATTTTTCTGAAAGTAAAGAACTTGGCTTTGCGCTAAAAAAGTTAGAGCAATCTTGGATGGATAACGATTTTATTATCGATAAAAATGATATTAAAGCTATTTTGAAGTTAAGTTGAGACTATATCTTACTTCCTTAATTTCAAATGCCTTATCTCCAGAAGGAGTTTTCACACGAATTGTATCATTTTTATTTTTTCCAATTAACTCCCTTCCAAGAGGTGATCTAAAATAGATTAAGTTTTCCTCAATATTTGCTTCATCTCTTCCTACAATTCTGTAGATTTTTGTTTTGCTTGTTTCAATATCCAGCAATTCAACAGTAGATCCAAAAATTACTTTCTCAGAACATTCAATTTTTGTTACATCAATAACGTTAGCTCTTGCGATAGTATCGATAATTTCTGCTATCCTTCCCTCTATAAAAGATTGTTGTTCTTTGGCAGCATGATACTCAGCATTTTCTTTCAAATCTCCGTGCGATCTTGCTTCGGCGATTGCAGTTATGATATTTGGACGTTTAACATTTTTAAGATGGTCTAACTCTTTTTTTAATTTTTCTAATCCATTAACTGTTACTGGTTCTTTATCCATAAACTAATCCCAAGTTGCTATTGGTGGTAAAGACATCAGTATGGCTTTAGTGTTTCCGCCTGTATTGAGACCAAATTGAGTACCACGATCGTACAATAAATTAAATTCAACATATCTACCTCTTTTTAAAAGTTGAATTTTTTTTTCTTTTTTTATCCAGCTACTGAACATTTTTCTTTTAATGATTTTTTTGAATATATAAGCAAAAGTATTTCCCACATCTTTTACGAAAAAAAAATCTTTATTCCAGTTATTTTTTTTATAATCAAAAAATATACCTCCAACGCCTCTCATTTCTTTTCTGTGATTTAGGTAAAAATATTTGTCACACCAATTTTTATATTTTGTATAATATTTTTTGTTATGACGATTACAAGTTATTTTTAACTCTCTATGAAACCACCTAGCTTCTTTTAAATCTTTTATACTTGGTGTTATATCTATTCCACCACCAAACCAATTTTTTTCTGTCGAAATAAATCTAGTATTAAAATGCATTGCAGGAATTTTTGGATTTTTCATATGCATAACTACTGAAATACCCGAAGCCCAAAATTTAGGATTATTTTTTGCTCCTAAAATTTTATTTTTAAAATTTGCATTAAATTTGCCATATACTTCTGAAAAATTTACTCCAACTTTTTCAAATACCAATCCACCGTTTAAAATTCTAAATTCACCACCGCCTTCATCATTATTATCGGATTTTCTCCATGTTCGAGATTTGAATTTTTTTGGTATCTTGTTTTTTTTGGTCCCAAATTCTTTTTCCAATTCTTCAATTTCATAACAAATGATGTCTCGTAATAAAATAAACCAGTTTTTTGCTAAATTTTTTTTAATTTCAATATCCATTTTTATAGACATTGATTTTGTTTTAGAGCTTCAGCCAAAGTAATGGCAACGCTTGAAACTATATTAAGGGATCTGTCTTTTTTTTGTATTGGAATAATTAATTTGTAATCTACACTTTTATGCACTAGTTGTGGAACTCCAGCACTTTCACGACCAAATAATATTGTATCATTTTGGTTAAATTTAAAGTCGAAATATTTCCTTTTTGCTTTTGTGGTCATTAAAATTATTCTTTCATTTTTTTTATCTTTTTTAAACTCAGTAAAATTTTTGAACGATTTTATTTTGCATTCATTTATATAGTCCATCACTACTCTTTTAAATCTTTTGTCACTTAAAAAAAATCCACAAGGTTCAATAATATCTAATCTAACTCCAAAACATGCACACAGACGTACAATCGCAGCAGTATTTTGGGGTATATCTGGTTCATAAAGTGCAACTTTAATTAGAGTAGAGTTTTTAGAGTGCGGCTGTGTCATTCTTGTAGTAGAAAAAAATGTATTTTTTTATAAAAATATATATTAGATACTTTAATTGTTAATAATAAAAAATATGTTTAAACTTAGAAAATGAGCATATCATATACAATTTTGGTGACGATTATTGCCCTTTTAATTTTATTTTTATGTCTCTCATGGGTATTTGTTTCTATTAAAGTTGCAAATAAAGAGCAGAAGGAAGAAACTGCTGAAAGAAGATATTTTTTATATACCGCCTCTTATGCTTTAGGAGCGGTTGCTGTTGGGGCGGCCGCATGGCCATTAATTGATCAAATGAATCCCGATGCATCTGTTAAAGCTTTGGCTACTACAGAGGTTGATATAAGCAGTATTGGCTTAGGTAAAACAATCACAGTACTTTGGAGGGGTAAACCAATTTTTATAAGAAGAAGAACCCAGGAAGAAATAAGTGAAGCTCAAAATGTAAATCTAAATGAATTGAAAGATCCTCAAAAAGATGAGGATAGAGTAAAAAAATCAGAGTGGCTTGTAATGACAGGAGTTTGCACACATCTTGGGTGTGTCCCTTTAGGCAACAAGGGAGATTTTGGAGGTTGGTTTTGCCCATGTCATGGGTCGCACTATGATACCTCAGGAAGAATAAGGAAGGGTCCTGCACCCACAAATCTTGAAATACCCAAATATGAATTTGTTGACAACAATACAATTAAAATAGGTTGATTTTAATGAGTGAAGAAAAGTATATACCCAAATCAAAGCTTGGACAGTGGTTTGATAGCAGATTGCCATTATTATCTTTGGCACATCATCTAAGAGATTATCCAACTCCCAAGAATTTAAATTATTGGTGGACTTTTGGAGCGATTCTTACTTTTTGTTTAATTGCCCAGATAATTACAGGCATAGTTTTAGCAATGCACTATGTAGCTCATGCAGATTTAGCTTTTGAAAGTGTTGAACATATCATGAGAGATGTAAATTATGGTTGGTTAATAAGGTACTTTCATGCAAACGGTTCCTCAATGTTTTTCTTGGCAGTTTATGTACATATTTTTAGAGGACTGTATTACGGCTCGTATAAATCACCCAGAGAAATGATTTGGATTATTGGAATGCTTATTTACATATTAATGATGGCAACAGCATTTATGGGTTATGTTTTACCTTGGGGACAAATGAGTTTTTGGGCAGCTACTGTTATAACAAGTTTATTCAGTGCCATACCTATTGTTGGAGACAGTATTGTAGGATGGCTTTGGGGAGGATATGCGGTTGGTAGTCCAACATTGACAAGATTTTATAGCTTACATTATTTGTTGCCATTTTTAATTTTTGCACTAGTAGTTTTACATATTTGGGCACTTCATATTCCCGGGAACACTAATCCTGTTGGTATCGATATTAAACAGCCATCAAAAGACACCGTTCCATTTAGCCCCTACGTTGCTGTTAAAGATTTATATGCTTTGATAATTTTTTTAATTATTACCGCAGGTTTTGTTTTCTTTGCACCAAATATTTTGAGTCATCCAGATAATTATATTAAAGCAAATCAAATGGTTACACCTACACATATAGTACCCGAATGGTACTTACTTCCTTTTTATGCAATTTTAAGGGCTGTTCCGGATAAACTAGGTGGCGTGGTTGTGATGTTTGCTTCTTTGTTTATATTAATGTTTTTACCTTGGCTGGATACTTCTAAGGTTAGATCGGCTGTATTCAGGCCACTGTACAAAATATTTTTTTGGGTATTAGTTATTGACGTTATAGTTCTTGGTTATATGGGTGCCAAACCTCCAGAAGGTCTATATTTACTTATTGGTAGGGCTGCAACTATTTACTATTTTGCACACTTTATTTTGGTAATGCCAATATTAGGATTTAAAGAAAAAACTACGCCACTTCCTATAAGTATTTCTGATCCTGTACTGGACAGTGATACAAAAACAACTAATTACAGGTGACAATTTTGTGTTAAAAAAATTAAAGATTATTATAAAAATTTTATTTATTTATCCGATAATTATTGTTTCTGCCAATAATAGCATGGCAGCAGAAGGTTTAGATTTACTTAAAAATAAATGGAGTTTTGAGGGTTTATTCGGAACCTTTGACCGAGCTTCTTTAAGGAGAGGTTATCAAGTTTACAACGAGGTGTGTTCCGGTTGCCATTCTATGAAATTGTTAAGTTATAGAAATTTATCAGAAAAAGGTGGACCAGAATTTTCACGAGAAGATTCAAAAAATATTGCCGCAAGTTTTGAGGTAATTGATGGACCAAACAGTGAAGG
Source organism: uncultured Candidatus Pelagibacter sp. (assembly GCA_913030805.1). Lineage (GTDB taxonomy): Bacteria > Pseudomonadota > Alphaproteobacteria > Pelagibacterales > Pelagibacteraceae > AAA240-E13. The sequence goes on from CAJWDL010000005.1 coordinate 52,250, forward strand.
GGAGATGTTTACTCGTCCAGGAAGATTATCTGACAAATTTGTGAAACCATATCCAAATGTTCAAGCAGCTGAGGCAGCAAATGGAGGAGCATATCCTCCTGACATGTCTGTTTTAATAAAAGCTAGAAAGGATGGAGCAAATTATATTTATTCTATTCTTTTAGGATACGAGGATCCTCCCGAAGGTTTTGAATTAGATGAGGGAGTTTATTATAATAAATATATGCCCGGACATAATATAAAAATGCCAAATGTTCTTTTCGATGGATTATTGGATTATGCTGATGGAACTGAAGCTACAACACAGCAGATGGCAAAAGACATTACCACATTCCTAACTTGGGCTTCAGAACCAAGTTTAGAAGCAAGACATAAAATTGGATTTAAAGTCATTTTATATTTAATTATATTGGCCTTTGTAGTTCATCTGAGTTTGAAAAAGCTTTGGTCACGTATTGAATCTAAATAATAAGATATCTCCATCTTTAACAATATAATCTTTTCCCTCTAATCTTAATTTTCCGGCATTTTTTGCTGCGTTATGACCATTGTAATATACAAAATCATCGTAAGACACTGTTTCCACTTTAATAAATCCTTTTTCAAAATCAGAATGAATAACCCCAGCAGCTTTAATTGCTTTTGTATTTGTAGCTATAGTCCATGCCCTTGATTCTTCTGGACCAGATGTGAAAAATGTTTCAAGTTTTAATATTTTGTACCCAGTTTTAATTAGTGAATTTAATCCAGTATTTTTAGTTCCCGATTCCGTAATAAAATTTGCTCTATCCTTTTCATCCAATTCCATTATTTGATTCTCAATTTCTGCACAAACTAAAACTATGTTATCTTTTCCATATTTTTTTAGACAAGCTTCAGTATATTTATTTCCTCTATTGAGACTATTTTCATCAACATTACAAACATAGATTTTTGGTTTTAAAGAAAGCAATCTAGAAAAATTTATTTTTTTTTTGTCATGTTTTTCTAATAAAGTGGAAATATCAATATTATTATTGATACAATTTAGGGCATCATTTAATATTTTTAACTGATCCTCTTCTAGATTCTTTTTTTTATTTTTTTCTAATCTTTTTTGAATAGATTCTAAATCTGCCAAAAGCATTTCAGTTTCTACAATTTCTATATCCCTTACTGGATCAATATTTTTATGCATATTTTGTATTTCTTCAGATTCAAAACATCTAGTTAAATGGATTATCGAATCAACTTCTCTGATATGAGACAAAAATTTGTTTCCCAGCCCTTCACCTTTTGAAGCTCCCTTAACTAATCCAGCGATATCAACAAATGAAATTATTGTATTAATAGTTTTTTTTGATTTTGAAATATTTGAAATAATATTTAATCTTTTATCGGGCACAGAAACGTTTCCAATATTCGGATCAATAGTGCAAAATGGAAAATTGCCAGCTTCAGCCTTTTTAGATTGAATTAAAGCATTAAATAAAGTTGATTTTCCTACGTTGGGTAAACCAACTATTCCACACTTAAAACTCATAAATTTTTACGATTGATTTACTTTGCTTGAAAAAAGATTCAATTTCTTATCTATAAGCTCTGGAAGGTGTTCAACTATATTTTTGGTCAATTCTGTAATACTGTCTTCCTCATCATCTAAGAAATTATCAAGAACATGGTCAGCAACCATTTCTTTTTTCTCTGGTCTTCCGATTCCTATTCTTACCCGTGAATAATCTTTTCCAATAAATTTGTCAATTGATTCTATTCCATTATGTCCAGCGCTACTTCCGCCAAATTTAACAGTTACTTTACCAGGTCTTACATCCAAGTCATCATGGAAAACAATAACATCTGAAGAATCAATTTTGAAATATTCTATTAACTCTCTGATACATATTCCTGAATTATTCATGAAAGTTAAAGGTTTAATCGCATAAACTTTTTTGTCTCCTATTGTTCCTGTAGTCAACAAACCTTTAAATTTAGGTTTTTGTTTAGTGAGAGCAAACTTTTTGTTTATGGCATTTATAATTTTAAACCCTATGTTGTGTCGATTGTTTTCATTTTCAGGACCAGGATTACCCAAACCTACTAATAATAGCATCTCTTAATCTTTCAATTTACTTTTTAGTTTTATTTTCCTTTTTATCTTCAGCTACTTTTTTACTTTGATCTTTTTCCTTAGCATCTTGATCTTTTCCTTCTTCAGTCGGTTTTTCAGCACCATCAGGAGGAGTATCTGCAGTAGTCCCATCCTCTGTTGCAGTTTCTTCAGCAGGTTTTTCAGGTTCGACAACAACAGTGGGCGAGGCAACTGTTGCAACCACAAAATCTCTTCCTTGAATAGTTGGCACAACATTTTCTGGAAGCTTTATTGAAGAAATTTTTATACTTGTGCCGATTTCGGTATTGTCCAAATCTACCACAAGTTCAGACGGAATATTTTCAGCAGGACATTTCAACTCAATTTTTCTTCTAACAATATTTAATACGCCTCCTTTTTTAAGACCAGGTGATTTTTCGCTGTTGACAAATTTTACGGGTATTTCCAAAACTAATTTAGCGCCTTCAATAATTCTTATAAAATCAATATGAATAGGTTCATCGGACAAAGGATCAAATGAAATATCTCTTGGTATAACTTTTTCTTTTTTGCCATCAATCTCTAAATTTAATATAGCCGAAAAAAAATTTTCCAAATTAATTAAATTTTTGATTGAATTTTTACTTAAACTAATTTTTTTATTTTCTTCACTTCCACCATATAAAATTCCTGGAATAAATTTATCTAATCGAAGCCTATTTATATCTCCCGAGGTTTTGGTCTCTCTTTTTTTTGCATTTAAAGTTATCATACTAAATTCTATTTTAAAGAAACGTTTTTTAACTTATCAATAGAAATAAAACAAGAAAATTATTTAAATAGACTTGAAACAGAAGTTGAATTTGAAATACGTTTTATTGCTTCGGCCATTATAGAAGAGATTGATACAACTTGAATTTTACTGCTCTTTTTTAATTTCTTTGAATTGTCAATTGAGTCAGTGGTTACCAATTTCTTTACCTGAGATTTTTTAATTTTATCAATTGCATTGCCACTTAAAACAGCATGAGTAATATAAGCGTAAACATCTTCGGCACCTTTATCTTTAAGAGCCTTGGCAGCATTAACAATAGTGCCTCCAGAGTCTATTATATCATCAACTATTATACATGTTTTACCTCTAACATGACCAACAACATTCATAACTTCAGATTTACCGGGCTCGGGTCTTCTTTTATCTACAATAGCTATACTTGAATTAACTCTTCTTCCCAAAGCTCTTGCTCTTTCAACTCCACCAACATCTGGTGAAACACAAATTAAATTTTTTGTGTTAATATTTTTTTTTATGTCTCTTGCAAATATAGGTGTGGAAAATAAGTTATCTACCGGAATATCAAAAAAACCCTGAATTTGACCAGCATGCAAATCGAGAGTTAGTACTCTATTTGCTCCGGCATTTGTGATCAAATTTGAAACTAACTTTGCAGATATTGCTGTTCTTGGCACTACCTTTCTATCTTGTCTTGCATAACCAAAATAAGGGATAACCGCAGTAATATTTTTCGCGGAAGATCTTCTTAAAGCATCTATACAAACAAGTAGCTCCATCAAATTATCATTGGCTGGATTAGAAGAAGATTGAACAACAAAAATACTATTTCCTCTAATATTTTCGTTAATCTCAACATATATTTCACCATCAGCAAATCTAATGATATTGGTGTTAACAAGCTTAACTTTAAGAAGTTTTGCAATTTCCTTACTAAGCTTTACGTTACTATTGCCTGAGAGAACCTTCATGTAATAATTACTTATACATTTTTAAAAGATCTTTTTAAACCATTTTATAGCTATTGATTAAGTCATGATTATGACAGAAATACATCTTCCATAGTCTTTATCATCATTTTTTTTTGATCTTCTATAACTGAAAAAGTTTTCTTTATTTGAAAAAGTATCCATTTCAATATGATCGATATTATTAATACCAAGTCTAATTAATTTTGTACTGATATAACTTCTTATATTAAATAAATATTTTTTATCGTTTAAAACAATAAAAAATTGTTGATTATTTTTATTTTGATTAATAAATTTTTTGTAAAAATCATGACCAACTTCATAATGGTGATGATTTATACAAGGACCGATTGCAGTCACCAAATCTCTTGTGTTGGAGTTTAGTTCTAGAAATTTATCTACAGTATTTTCAATAATTCCATTTAATGCACCTTTCCATCCTGCGTGCACACATCCAACATTTTTTTTTTTGGGATCGTAAAATAATATCGGTACACAATCGGCAGTAAGCACACTTATACCGACATTTTTAAGCGTTGTAACAATAGCGTCTCCAATTGTTTTATTTTTTATATCTTCCTGGTTGTTAAAACATACAACTTTATTGCCATGGTTCTGATTTAAAACAACAATTGGTTTTTTTTCACAATTTAATTTTTTACTTACAATATTTATATTTTGAATTACATTTTCTTTATTATCTTTGGAATTTATACCGCAGTTCAAACTATTGTAAATTCCTTTGGAAACACCATTTTTTCTTGAAAAAAAACAATGTTTTAAATTTGAAATATTTTTCAGCCGTTTAGAAAAAAACATTATTTAAAACCTAGATTAAACTTCACTCCTTTTTTATTAAAAAATATTACTTTAAATATTTTTCCCATTTCACCTCGACTCATTAATCTTTTTAGCCTATAATAAACATCAGCTTTCACATTGAAGTTAGCATTTTTAGTCAACATATTTGCTCTGTGAATTATTCCCATTTTTTGTAGAAATATTCCTTGTTCTGTAATTCCTTCAAGATGAAGATCAAGGTTTCTTATTATTTTTGAAAATAAATTAAAATTAATATGATGAGTTATATCTGAGTTTCCAACGTTTAAAAGAATCTTTGAATAGTTATGTTTTTTTACCGATTGTAGCGAATCTGACATCTTAATTTTCTTATAGCCATAATCAAAGCAAATCATTCCTCCGTCGTGTTTCTTAATTATTTTTGAGATTGATGTTAAGTATTTTATTGCTTCAATTGGAAATTCGATAAATTTTTGTTTTTTTGCTAAACTTAGTCGAGCAAAATGTTTTATATTATTTAGATTAGCTTTTTTATAATAAAAAATAAGTTTTTCATCATTAATACATTTTACAAATCTTTCATGCCAAATTTTCTTTTTTAATACAAATTGCTTAATCGGAAGTGCATCAAAAAACTCATTTGCAATAAATATTGTTGGTCCATTTTTAATTTCTTCAATACTTTTTATCCACCTAACTTTTTTAGAAGTAATTTTTTTTTCTTGTATTTTCCTGAGAAATTTACTTTTTTCTAAAAGCTTTATTTTAAGAGCGTTGTTAAATATTTTGAATCTTGAAAAAACCTTAATTAAAGTCAAGCAGAGCGAACCTTCACCGGGACCAAGTTCAACTATGTTAATATTTTTGGGTTTTTTAAGTTTTTCCCAAAAAGCGATACACCATATAGCAACCATTTCACCAAAAAGTTCTGAAATTAATGGGGCAGTTATAAAGTCGCCCTTAGCGCCTATTGGATTTTTTTTTGAATAATAACCATATTTTTTATTGTAGAGCGCCCTGTCTATAAAAATGTTTAGAGGTAAACTTTTTTTATCTTTAAAAATTTGTGGAATAACATTCATTTTATTTTATAATAAATCACAACTCCAAAAAGAATCGTAATTAAGCTTAATAACTGTCCCATTGTTAAAAAATAAATTAAATAGCCCAATTGTTCATCGGGTTCTCTAAAAGTTTCAGAAAAAAATCTAAAAACTGAGTAGAAGAATAAAAAATAAATTGATATTAATCCCTGTTTAAAAATTAATTTTCTTCTAAAAGCTAAAAAATTTAATATAATAAATAGTAATAATCCCTCTGATATTGCCTCGTATATTTGAGAAGGATGTCTAGCAAAAGTTTCCGCATTTGGAAATATTACACCCCATGGCAAATCAGTTGCTTTGCCATACAGTTCTCCATTGATAAAATTTGCAATTCTACCCAAAAATAATCCAATTGGCGTGACACATGAAATAATATCTAGATAAATGAAAGTATATATTTTTCTTATTTTTGAAAAAATAATTGTTGCTATAATAATACCTATCAATCCTCCATGAAATGACATTCCGCCATTCCAAACATAAAAAATTTCATGTAGATTTTTTATATAATAATCGAAATTATAAATTAAAACATAACCCAACCTTCCACCCAATATGATTCCAATAACCAAATATGGGATGAAGTCGTCAAAATCTTTAATATTTAAATAATTTAAACTACTATTGGTTTTTAAGTGTTTAATTATTTTTTTAGCATATATCCATCCAGCTAAAATTCCAAAAATATAGGCCAAAGAGTACCACCTTACCTCAATGATATATAAATCAATTAGTACGGGATCAAAATTGTGAATGAACATTAGTAATTTATATAAAAAAATCTTTTGTTATTTTGCAATAAAATATATTAAATTAAGGTAATATATATGTCCAAATCAAAAATATTAATGGATAGATTGGCTAAATTAATTGAAGAAGGCTTAATTACTTCAAAAGACATTGGTGAAGAAATTAAAAACTCATTAAACTATAAAAAAGAAAGCATTATTAATAAATTTAATTTAGTGACCAGAGATGAATTTGAAGTACAAAAGGCTAGATTAGATAAAATTCAAGAGGAATTTGGTAAACTTAAAAAAAGAAAAAAAATTAAGAAGGCAAAGAAATCTTAACTCTCAGTCCTTTTTGTGGGCTTGTTTCAAGCAACATATCGCCACCATGAGATCTAATAATATCATAAGAAATTGAAAGTCCTAATCCAACTCCAGATTTATTTTGGCTGCGGCTTTCATCCATTCGGTAAAAAGGTTTAAGAACGTTTTCTTTTTCATGTTCAGGGATACCTGGTCCATCATCATCAATAAAAATAACAACATTGTTCATTTTTTTTCTTAGAGTAACATTTATTTCTCTTCCAAATAATGCTGCATTGTTTAAAAGATTATTGATACAGCGTTTGATAGAATTAAACCTACCATTAAAAGTAACTTTATCATTTATTGATAAATTAATTTTATTATGTTCATAACGTGAAGTTATTTCTTTAAGAAGCACATCAAACTCAAATGATTCTGTTTTTTCGTTTATTTGTGAACTTGCAAATTGAAGATAATCATTAAGCATTTTTTCCATGTCATTAATATCATTAGCCATTTTTTTTGAAATTACTTTATCTTTAAGAAATGAAAGTTGTAATTTAAGTCTTGTTAATGGTGTTCTTAGATCGTGGCTAATGCCAGATAACATTTCAGATCTCTGATTTAAATGTCTAGTAATTCTTTTTCGCATTCTATCAAATTCATGACCTGCCTGTCGTATTTCCAGGGCGCCCGAAGGTCTAAACTCTTCTATATAATTACCTTTTCCAAATCGCTTTGCTGCTTTCGCTAGATTTACAATCGGCCTTGTTTGATTTCTAAGAAATAATATTGCAATCAAAATTAATAAAAATGCCGGCAGTGTAATCCATAAGGCAAAAATTCTAGTAGATGATGGAGCTATTCTTTCTTTTGGAAAAAAGATTTGTAAAACTCCATTGTTAAATTTTATTCTTAAATCAACAACTTCTTTGTAGGTGGTAGAATCAAACCAATATTCAATAAATTGAGATTTTAGCTCTCTCCTCAGCGTTCTATCCATTGGACTAAACCATCTCTCTCCCCTAATCTTTGGAAGGGACTCTTCTTCTAGAAATCTTACTGAAAAATTAAAATTTTGATTATATAAGTCGGTTATTATTTCTTTATTTTCTTCATTTTCATTATTGTAGATATCTATAATAGTTACAATTTCACTAACTAATGATCTCGTCATTCCTTTGTTAGCCTTAATCCAAATGCTATCAAAAAAAACTATGGTAATTGTTAACTGTAATAAAATTATTGGAGCCGCGACAATTATTAAAGATCTATAAAATAATCTTTTTGGAAGAATTTCTTTTATAAATTTATTCAATCCATAAAACATAGCCAGATCCCCTTATTGTTTGTAGATACTGAGGGTTCTTAGAATCGGTTTCAACTTTTTGTCTCAGTCTTGTAATTATTACGTCTATAGATCTTTCTTTATTAATATTAATTAATTTACCTATTTTTTCCCTTGAAAAAATTTTACCAGAAAATCTAATCATTTTTTCTAATATTAATTTTTCAGTGTTATTGATTTTATATTTATTGCCGTTTCTATTAATAGTGAGTTTACTTAAGTCAAGAATTGAATTTCCAATTGATATTTTGTTTATGTTATTTATTTGTAAAGTTTTACTTAAAATATTTTTTATTCTTAAAAGTAACTCTTTTGGCTCAAAGGGTTTGCTCAAATAATCATCTGCGCCGAATTCTAACCCCATTACTCTTTCACTAGTTTCTCCCTTTGCTGTCAAAAGAATGATTGGTAGATCGATCTCTTTTTTTATTTCAGAAGTTAACTCTAGACCACTCTTTTTAGGCATCATTATGTCTAATACTATAATATCAAATTTAATTATTTCTATTTTATTTTTTGCATCAAAAGCATCCTTTGCTGTAGTGACTAAATATTTATTTTCTAAAAGATATTGTTTAACCAATTCTCTAATTCTATCGTCATCGTCAACTACCAGAATATGTGCCAAGTATTTATCCATTTATAATTTTTTCTAAAACTTCTTTAAATTTTATAACAGCTTCTGAATTTGAATTTTTTAAGGCATGATAAATTCTTTTTTTTTGTTCAATAAAAATTTCATTCGAAAGTTTTTTGCCACTCTCATTTAATAAAATATGTTTATGTCTTGAGTCAACCTCACTTTTTTTCGTAATTATTTTTTTATTTATAATTAAATCTTTTAAAACTCTATTTAAGCTTTGTTTGGTAATTTTTAATTTTCTTAGCAAACCAGAGACAGTTATCCCTTCATGCCTTTCTATCAAATGAATAACTTTTTGATGAGCAATTCCAAAAGAGTGCTTCTTTAAAATTTTTTTAGGATCCGCAAAAGTTTCTCGATAAGCATAAAATAATTGTTCAATTAAATCTTTGATTTGTTCATCTTTTAAATATAAAAGTTCTTTCATTTTATTGGTAAGTTATATTGACATAATATATTAAGATAGATACTTTTTTGAAGAAAATTAATCTTAAAAATGGATATAGATATAAATACAAAAGTGAACTTATTACCTTTCGATAAAAGATCTGGAAAGATATGGTTTAATGGAGAAAAAGTTGAATGGAGAAATGCCAAGGTTCATATTTTGAATCATGGACTGCATTATGCAAGCTGTGTTTTTGAAGGTGAAAGAGTTTATGATGGCGAAATTTTTAAACTTGAAGAACATACAGAAAGACTATTTTATTCAGCCAGTAGAATGGAGATCAAGATTCCTTACAGTCAAAAAGAAATCAATCAAGCATGCAAAGAAATGGTATTAGTGCAAAAAGTGAAAAATGGATATGTGAGACCACTTGCATGGAGAGGCAGTGAAATGATGGCTATTTCTGCTCAAAAAAATACAATTCATGTAGCTATCGCAACTTGGGAGTGGGGATCATATTTTGATCCAGAGCTTAAATTAAAAGGTATAAAATTAAATATTTCTTCTTGGAGAAGGCCAAATCCAAATTCCGTACCTTGGGATACCAAATCATCAGGTTTATATATGATATGTACACTTTCCAAACACGAAGCTGAAAGCAAAGGTTTTGCCGATTCTCTTATGTTGGATCATGAAGATAATATCGCAGAATCAACAGGAGCAAATATTTTTTTCAAAAATGAAAAAAATGAAATTCATACACCAATACCAGATTCATTTTTGAATGGAATAACAAGAAGATGTGTAATTGACATAGCAAAATTAAAAGGAATAAAAATAATTGAAAGAAAAATTAAGCTAGATGAAATGTCCAATTTTTCAGGGTGTTTCTTAACAGGAACGGCAGCAGAGGTTACTCCAGTATCTCAAATTGACAAATACAAATTTAACGTCTGCAATGTTATAAAAGATCTTTCCGAAAGTTATCAAGCTTTAGTTCAAAAGAAGACAGCAGCTTAATTTTTTTCATCTTCTGAAACAACATGTTCAATGCTCTTACGAACATAATCATAACCTGTATACAAAGTTAAAAATGCAGATAGCCATAGAAGAATTATTCCCACAGTCTGGGCATTATAATCTTCGAAATTTATAATTTTATTTCCAGTTTCACCAGTTAACAAAATTGCAATTGAAAACATTTGTATAAAGGTTTTGCCCCTTGCCAAGCTAGATACTGGAATTTTAACTTGTACATCTGCAAGGAATTCTCTTAATCCAGAAATTAAAATTTCCCTGGTTAGAATAATAATAGCGGCAATTACTTCATAATTTTGAATAGTCCCGTTCATAACAAGTAAAATTAATGCAGCCGATACAATTATCTTATCTGCAATTGGATCTAATAATTCTCCTAATTTTGACTCCTCTTTGTATAATCTTGCCAACAATCCATCCAAGAAATCAGTAAAGCTTGCTAATATAAATAATAAAAAAGGAATTATTTCACCGTAAAAACCTGGAAGAAAAAAGGAGATTACGAAGAAAGGTACAATAATAATACGACCTATTGTTAGAATATTTGGTATTTTGATTTTCATAATGCTAGCTATGGAAAAAATTGTGTATTTTTTTTGCGATAGATGGTTCTATTCCATCAATAGATTTTATTTCATCTAAACTAGCTGATTCAACTGCTCTTGCAGAACCAAAATGATTTAATAAAGTTTTTTTTCTTATTTTTCCAATTCCATTAATTTGATCAAGCAAAGATTTCTTCATTCCTTTTATCCTTTTATCTCTGTGAGCATTTACAGCAAATCTGTGGGCCTCATCTCGCAATCTTTGTAAAAAGAATAAGATAGGATCATTTCTACTAAATTTAAAAGTCTTATTTTCAAAGAAAAATGTTTCATTTCCACTGTTTCTAAATTTTCCTTTTGCTATAGCAACGATGGGAATATCATATAATCCAAGTTCATCGATTGTTTTTCTTGCAACTGAATATTGTCCTTTGCCCCCATCAACCAAAACAAAATCAGGTAAAGACAGGGTATTTTCTGTATCTTTGATAACTTTAGAAAATCTTCTGAATAAAACTTCCTTTAACATTGCATAATCATCATTTTTTATGTTTTCTGATTTTATATTAAATTTTCGGTATCTTTTTTTAATAAATCCCTCTGAACCAAAGGTAATTAAGGCTCCAACGCTATTACTTCCTTGAATATGACTATTATCATAAACTTCAATCAAGTTTATGTTTGATTTTAAAGAAAACTTATTAGAGAGTTCTTCAAACAAATTTCTATTACTTTCAGTTTCATAAACCTTTCTTGTCAGTGCTTCTTTGGCATTTTTTTCCGCCATAGTTGAAATTTTGAGCTCATTACCTTTTCTTGCTATTTTGATTGATACAGATTTATTTTCTTTAAGCTCCAAGGTTCTCTCAATTAATTTTTGATCATTAATTTTTTTATTAATTATTATTAATTTTGGTGCATTTTTATTTTCATAAAATTGCATTATGAATGAAGAAAGTATTTTGGATAAATCTTCATCAGGATCATGTTTTGGAAAAAATGACTGGTTACCCCAATTTTGTTTTGATCTAAAAAAAAATATCTGAACACAACTTTTGCCTGACTCTTTATATGCCGCAATTACATCTGCTTCAGACAAATTGGTTGCATTTACATTTTGAGAGGACTGAATTTGAGTTAAAGCTTTTATTCTATCTCTCAGGACAGCGGCTTTTTCATAATCAAGTTCATTGCTAGCTGCTTCCATTTGTTTTGATAAATCTTTCTGTATATTTTTGGTTTTTCCTGAAATAAATTTAATACTGTTATCAACTAATTTTTTATAAGATTTAGGATCTACGTATCCCATACAAGGAGCGGAACATCTTTTGATTTGATACAAAATACAAGGTCTTCGTCTTTTCTTAAAAATACCGTCATCACAGACTCTGAGTAAAAAAATTTTTTGGAGCGTTTTAATAGTCCAATTTGCCGATCCTACCGAAGCAAAGGGTCCAAAATAATGTCCATCTCGAGTTTTTTTTCCCCTGTGCTTTATCAATTGAGGCCATTTTTCGTTTTTACCTATAAAAATATAGGGAAAGGATTTATCATCTTTAAGTAAAATATTAAATTTTGGTTTGTGTTTTTTAATTAAGTTTGCTTCTAATAATAGTGCTTCACTTTCATTAGATGTTGTTGTGATTTCAATATTTTTCGTTTGAGACAGCATTCTTTCGGTTCTTATTGGGAGATTTTTTTCAGAGATATAATTTTTTAATCTGCTAGGTAAATTTTTGGCTTTACCAACATATAAAATTTCATTTTTTTTATCCAACATCCTATAAACACCAGGGTTCTTGGAAACTAGAGTAATTTTTTTTCTTATTAAATCTTTTCCTTTATTAAAACTAAACATTAATACGTTTTTTTGTTATTTCAATTCCAACCGCGACAGTTCCTTTAATGGCATCCAGTTTTTCAATTTTTAATCTAATTTTGTTAATTCTTTTGTCTTTGAACAACTCATTAAAGATATCATCAGCAAGACTTTCAAGAAAATTATAATGTTTACTTTTGGTTAAATTTTTAATTATTTTTATAATTTTTTCGTAATTGAATATCGACTTTATATCTTTGTCATTTAGATATTTTAGATTTACATGGTCAAGTTCAATGTTAAATTTAACATTTTGCTTATTAATTTTTTCATGGCTGCGATAGCCAATGAAAATATTTAATAGAAAATCTGTAATAATTATTTTTCTTTTACAAGAAAATTTTGAATTTTTCTTTTTATCAAAGGCTAATAATTTAAATTTCTTTTTAGTCATTCTTTTGTTCCAATAATATCAGGCTTTTTCCAATTTAAATTTTGTCCGCTATCTATAGCAATTACTTGTCCAGTAATCGATTTGTTTGTAATCAAAAATTTAATTGCAGAACATATTTCTTTCGTATCCACACTTTTCTTCAATAGTGTAGAAAGATATTGTTTTTTAAAGTGTTTCAATGATTGCCTTTTGTTTTTTATTGTAGGTCCGGGCGCAATACCATTTACCCTTATATTTGGAGCCAAATTCATCGCAGAGGTTTTTGTCAAAGTATAAAGTCCAGTCTTACTTAAGGTATAAGATAAAAAAAAGGGCGTTAGTTTAAAAACTCTTTGGTCAATTATATTAATTATGTTTGCTTTAATATTTTTGGGGACTAGTTTTGAAAACTGTTTAATTAAAATTGCTGGAGCCCGTAAGTTAATATTTAAATGTTTGTCCCATACCCTAATTGAAAAATTTTTGATGTTATCATTCTCAAATAAAGAAGCATTATTAATTAAACAATTGATACCTTTCATCTTTTCATTTGCAAATTTAATTATTTTGTTTAGTTCAGAAATTTTGTTTAAATCAGCCTTGATTAAAAAGATTTTTGATCCTTTTCCTTCTAAAATATTTCTTAATTGTTCAGCCTTTTTTTTTGATTTGTTATAATGGATTGTAATTTGATTTTTGTCATTAGCCAAATCCTCAGCTATTGCTGCTCCAATTCTTGTAGCACCCCCAGTAATGATTATTTTCTGAGTTTCCATTTCTTTTTTCATATACAATCAAAATCTTAGTAATTTTAAAGGTTTTAGACTACTTCTTTCTTTGAATAAATTTAGATAAGTCTCTTACAATAAATCAGAAAGAATGCCTTTTTTCTAAATCAGTAAATTTCCCTTCATCAATTATTTTTCCGTTATCCAATAAATATATTTTGTCACAGTTCGATACAGATTTATGTCGATGAGTAACTACAATTAATGTTATATTTTCTGCAGTATTATAAATTTCTTCCATTATTTTTCTTTCATTAATTGTATCTAAAGAACTTGTTGCTTCATCCAGAATTAGTATTTTGGGATCATGATATAGTGCCCTTGCAATCCCAATTCTTTGTTTTTGTCCTCCTGAGACTCTAATTCCCCTATTACCAACAACAGTGTTTTCTTTTTTTTCAAGAGAACTTACGTAATCTTTTAATCTGGATAATTCTATGCTCTTTAAAATTCTTTCTTGGTTGATATCATTTGTATTTAAACCAAAGGCAATATTATTTTTTATCGTATCATCCAATAAATATATATCCTGAGGAACACATCCTATCTGTTTTTGCCAATCTCTCAAATTGTACTCTAGATTTGAATCATCTATCAGTATTTTACCTTCGATAGGTTTAATAAGACTCAAAATTAGATCGATTAAAGTACTTTTTCCAGCGCCTGATTTTCCAATAATACCTACTTTTTGTCCCCGTCTAATTTCCAAAGAAATATTTTGAAGTATTTTTGCATTGGAGTTTTCGTGTGAAAAAAATACATTTTCAAATTTTATCTGATCTTTAAATAAATATTTTTTGTAATTTTTTTCTTCAATTAAATTTTTATTTTTAAATTTATCTTCAATTGGAACGTTTATCATTTCTCCTGAAACAATTTTAAGTGAAGCTTTAGAAAATCTTCTAGTGGATATTGAAGAAACTATTGAATTAAACGCAGGTATTAATCTAATAGCACAAACAGCAAGCAGAGAAATTGTTGGTAAAATCTGCTCGTTTGAAAGATTTATTAGTACAAATATTATTGTCGTTAATGCAACAGTAAATACAGCGATAAACTCTAGAAAGAGTCGTGGAGTTTGACTTAAAAAGTATGAAAAGAATGAATGTTTTTCGATTTTATCTACCTGGTGCATAAATAAATTAGTCAAGTAATTTTCTCTGTTTAAAATTTTAGTTTCTCTTATTGATCCTAAAGTATGATTCATAGTTTTCATTTGATCCTCAAACAAAAATTGAACTTGTTCGCCTCTAGAAATTAATGTTTGTCTTGTAAAAAACATAAATAGCCCAGTAATTAAAATCAAGATACTAAATACCGAAATAGACACCACTGGCTCGTTTAAAAATAATAAGATGAAAACAACAATTAATATTAGGATTTCTCTTGTAACAGTTAATGTACTCAAAATAGTATTAATGGCACCAGATACGCTTTGAGTTATATTTCTAATTAAAACAGAGGGATTGTTTATTATATGGAAACTATAGGGTGCATTAATATAGATTTTAAAAAGTTTGTTTGTGACGTCGATTTTTAATATTTTAATTACTTTTCCTTGAAAAAATAAAAACAATGACAAATAAACATTTTTAAGCAAAAAAATAAGAATTAATATTATTCCACCAAAAATAGTTATGTAA